>URKV01000078.1 GCA_900548565.1 uncultured Collinsella sp. | reverse complement strand
CGAGATGCTCAGGAGTCTCGTGGGCTCGGAGATGTGTATAAGAGACAGGCTCACGCCTACTTGGCTTCTCGCAAAGAACTTCTCTAAGATTTATTGACATCCATTGTCTTTCGTATCATGTTGAGGGGCGGGTTTTCAATCGGTTGCGGATCGCATGCGATTCCGTCGTTCGATTGAGACCCGTCCCGTCTATATAGAGACAACAAGAAAGGAATCTGCATGTCTGAGTTTGCTGCCGGTCCTGCCGGTCGTATCGAGCGTGTCCGTGCCCTGATGGCCGAGCGTGGCTACGACGCCATCGTGGTGCGCGACGAGGCCAACCTTCGTTGGCTTACGGGCGTGAAGGGCGTCTTCGACTACACCTTCGAGTTCCCGCACGCTGCGTTTATTACGGTCGACCAGTGCCTGTTCCACACCGACTCGCGCTACCTCAACAGCTTTGAGGAGAACACGCCCGCCGGCAGCCCCTGGGTCTACGACATGGACGAAGGCGCCATCCCCGGTTGGGTCGCCGGCAAGATTGTGGCTAACAAGTGCCGCGTCTGCGCTGTCGAGGACGATATGCAGATTAATTTCTACCAGGGTATTCAGCGCGGACTGGAGGACCGCTCCGTTGCCTGCATGCTGCCGCTGATGCATGATGACATCCGCAAGATGCGCGCCATCAAGGATGCCGAGGAGATCGAGCTCATGCGCCATGCACAGTCGATCACCGATGCCGCCTTCCAGCATATGCTCGGCTTTATTAAGCCCGGTATGACCGAGAAGCAGGTTCGCAACGAGCTCGAGAATTTTATGTTCGCCAACGGCGCCGACAGCCTTGCCTTCGGCTCCATCGTGGCGAGCGGTCCCAACACCGCCAACCCGCATGCCGTCCCGAGTGACCGTGTCATCGAGAAGGGCGATTTCGTTCTCATGGATTACGGCGCGGGCTACTGCGATTATCGTTCCGACATGACGCGCACCGTCGTGATGGGCGAGCCTACCCAGGAGCAGCTCGACCTGTACGCGCTCGTGCGCCGTACGCACGAGGAGTGCGTCGCTGCCATTCATCCGGGCGTCGAGGGCAACGACATCTTCAAGCTTTCCAAGAAGATCATCGGCGATGCCGGCTATGGCGATTATTACAACCATGGTCTGGGTCACGGCGTGGGCATCGACATCCATGAGCTGCCCAACTTCAACCGCAGCAAGAACACCATCGAGGTCGGCTCGGTTATCACCATGGAGCCCGGCGTGTATCTGCCCGGTGTGGGCGGCGTGCGCCTGGAGGACTACGGCGTGGTCACCGAGAACGGCTACGAGCCCTTCACCAAGACCCCGCACGACCTGCACGTCATCGATTGCTAGCCCATTTCGATAGATTTTTGGGGCGGGGCGTCCGGATCGATTCGGACGCCCCGCGTTCTCTTTTTATGCGCTCGCTGCAGCAGCCGTCTGCAAGTGTATAATTTCTGTCGTATGTAATTTGGACGCTTGTGCGTTCTGCCCATAACAAGAAAGGTCGCTATGCCTACCATTTCTACCGCCGACTTCAAGAACGGCCTCGGTCTCCGCATCAAGGACAAGGTCTACACCATCGTCGAGTTCCAGCATGTCAAGCCGGGCAAGGGCGGCGCGTTTGTGCGCTACAAGACCCGCGACATCAAGAGCGGCCGCGTCGTCGAGAACACCTGCAACGCCGGCACCAAGTTCGAGAGCGTCATGCTCACCACCCGTGAGTTCCAGTACCTCTACAACGATGGCGCCGACTACATCTTCATGGACAACGAGACCTATGAGCAGGTTCCCGTTCCCGAGGACATGGTGGGCGAGAACTCCAAGTGGCTGCGCGAGAACGACATCTGCCAGCTGCTCTTCGCCGACGATGAGCTCATGGGCGTGACGCCGCCGATGTTCATCGAGACCACCATCGTCCAGACCGACCCGGGCTTTAAGGGCGACACCGTCCAGGGTTCCACCAAGCCGGCCACGATCGACACCGGCGCTGTCATCCAGGTCCCCATGTACCTCAACGAGGGCGAGGTCATCAAGGTTGACACCCGCGACGGCAAGTTCGTCTCCCGCGTCTAGCAACCAACTCTTCTAGGAGGACTCATGCCCCAGGAAATCAAGATTGACGGCATCGGCATTTCGCCCGATGTTCTGACCGCCATCGTCTCGCGCGCCGTGTCGGATGTCGAGGGCATCGCCTCCGTTGGCGTCAAGGACCTTGCCACCAACCTTGTCTCCATGATGCTCTCGTCCAAGGCCCCTGCTTCCGAGCCGGCGGTCGAGGCCGAGGTCGTCGGCGACAAGCTCGCACTCACCGTGCGTGTCGTGGTGTTCTTTGGCTATCCGTTCAAGAAGCTCGCCGAGGCCGTTCGCGCCGCCGTGGTCGCTGCCATCGATG
Organism: uncultured Collinsella sp.; assembly: GCA_900548565.1. GTDB lineage: Bacteria > Actinomycetota > Coriobacteriia > Coriobacteriales > Coriobacteriaceae > Collinsella. The sequence goes on along the minus strand of URKV01000078.1, from coordinate 6,175 downwards.
CTCAGGTGGGCGTTGAGGTCGAGCGCGTTGACGTTTGCATTGACGGCCTCGTTTTCCCCAAGGAGTAACCTTTGAGCCTTAAGGTTTATCGCGGGCGCACGCTTGCCCGCAGTCAGGCGCTGCAGCTGCTGTTCCAGGCCGAGGCCACGGACAGTCCGCTCGAGCGCGTCCTCGAGGGCGATTTCCTGATCTCGAAGGGTCCCCTCGACCCCTATGCATTGGAGCTTTGCCGCGGTGCCTACGAGCACATCGATCGCATCGATTGTGCCCTGCGAGCCGTCGCCAAGAACTGGGATCTTATGCGCATGCCCGGTGCCGACCGCAACCTGCTGCGTATCGCCGTCTACGAGATGCGCTTCCTTACCGACGAAGAGGTCTCGGACGCCATCGTCATCAACGAGGCGGTCGAGCTTGCCAAGGCTTATGGTACCGACCAGTCCGCATCGTTTGTCAACGGCGTGCTGGGCAAGATCGCTCGCAGCGAGGAACTGCCGGGCGAGGACCTGTACCAAGAGCTGCTGGCCGAGGATCGCGCTCGCGAGGAGGCACAGGCTGCCGAGGCAGCCGCCAAGGTCGCTGCTGCTCAGACTGCTGCCGGTGTACTTGCCGAGGACGCGGACGCTGCTGGGGCCATCGAGGCCGACTCCGTCGAGGAGTAGCCATGCCAGAGGGTTCTGTCCGCAACTTTGACGAGATCTCGGACCGTCTGGACCAGATTATCGCTACCGTTCGCTCCAAGGATACCTCCTTGGAGCGTTCACTCGATTTGTTTGACGAAGCGATTGAGTTGGGTTCCCGCGCGGTCGATATGGTCGACAAGTTTGAGTTGACGCCGCGAGAGGCCGACAAGCTCGAGCAGGAATACGATGAGGATGCGGCAAACGAATCCCAGGATAGCTAGGCCGCATCTCCGGATACGAATGGTTGATGGCATTCATGAAACGCGTGCGTCTTGATGACGAACTGATTTCACAGGGCATCTGCGCCGATCGCGCGGATGCCCTTCGCACTCTTATGGCCGGCTTGGTCTCGAGTGGCGGCGAGCGCTTGACTTCGCCGGGTCTTAAGGTGACCCCGGGCCTGTCGCTGCACGTGAAGGGGAACATTCCCTATGTTGGCCGCGGCGGTCTTAAGCTCGAAGGCGCACTTGATGCGTTTGGCATCAATCCGACGGGCCTTGCCTGCCTGGATGTGGGCTGCTCTACCGGCGGCTTTACCGATTGCCTGCTCAAGCGCGGAGCTGCGACCGTTGTCTCGGTGGACGTGGGTCGCGCCCAGTTCGATTGGTCGTTGCGTCAGGATGATCGCGTGACGCTGCATGAGCGCACAAACGTGACGCAGCTGCCTGAGCTTGGCTATGCCGGCGCCATCGACCTGGCTGTGTGTGATGTCTCGTTTACCAGCATCGCGAACATTATCGATGCGGTACTGGCGTGCATGGCTCCTACGGGTGCATTCTGTACGCTCGTAAAGCCGCAGTTTGAGGCTCCGGCGGCGCTGGTGGGCGAGGGCGGCATTGTGACCGATCCCGCCGTGCGCCGCGATACACTCGTGGCGGCGGTTGAACTCTTTGCTGCCAAGGGCCTGTTTCCGGTCGATGTGTGCGTGTCACCCATTCATGGTGCCAAGGGCAACGTTGAGTTTTTCCTGTATGGCACGAGGTTTGCCCCCGGCGAACGCACCGACGATGAGCTGCAATCCCAGGTATCGGTTTTGAGCGAGAAAGCTGCAACGCTATGAAGGTCTTTCTGGTTCCCAATTACTACAAGCAAGAGGCGGTCGAGAGCGGTCTGATGCTTGAGCTTTGGCTGACGCGCCAGGGCTATGAGGTCGTATGGGCTGCCGACCAGCGATCGAAGATTCAGAGCACGCCTGATATTGACGGCTCCGATCTGGTCATTACGCTCGGCGGCGACGGTACGTTGCTGCGCGCTGCCCGCATCCTCAACCATCGCGAGATTCCTATCCTCGGTCTTTCCTATGGTCACCTGGGCTTTCTAACTGCTGCGAGCCCCGAGGAGCGCGACATCCTGCAGGTCGTGAGCGACGCCCTGTCCGGTGAGCTGCACGTGAGCCGCCGCGCCACCATCGCCGCGGATATCGTCTCAGTGCGCGATGACGGCACGAAGGACGTCGTGCGCACGTTTGCTCTCAACGATATGGCGCTCACGCGCGGGCCCCTTTCCGATATGGTCGAGTTTGACATCACGGTGTCGGGCCATCATATCGATCGCCTGCGCGGTGACGGCGTCGTCGTGTCCACGGCGACCGGCTCTACGGGCTATGCGCTTTCCGCCGGCGGCCCTATCGTGAGCCCCGATTACACGGGTATGGTTTGCGTGCCCATCGCTCCGCACACCATTCAGGCTCGCGCCTTCTTGACCTCGCCAAGCGATGTCGTCGAAATCTTTATGTCCGATGATCGCCCAAGCGTTCCGGCGATCGCCATCGATGGACAGTTTATTACCTGCGACGGCACCGTTGAGAGCGTAGCTGTGCGCCGCGGGCCCGGAGATGTGCTGCTGCTGGATTACGGCCCCGAGAGCTTCTATAACTCGGTGAGCCGCGTATTCTACGGAGTCCGTCATGATCGATGAGCTGCAGGTTTCTAACATTGCACTCATTCGCGAGGCGACGCTGGTTCCGAGCACGGGCCTAACGGTTCTGACCGGAGAAACCGGCGCCGGCAAGACCGCGCTGCTCTCAGCCCTCAAGCTTATTTTGGGCGAGCGCGCGGATTCTTCGACGGTGCGCGAGGGCGAGGCGCTTGCTAGCGTTGAGGCGCGGCTGTTCGACGGTCCACACGACACGGAGGGTTTCACGGTCCAGCGTAGCCTTTCTGCCGAGGGCCGCAGCCGCGTAAAAATTGACGGCCGCATTGCCAGCGTGCGCGAGCTTTCGGAGCGCGTCGGCGTGATGATGGATCTATGTGGCCAGCATGAACATCAGCGCCTGCTCGACCCGGCGCACCATGTTGCCATGGTCGATGCTTGGGCTGGGCGCGCGGCGCTTGAGGCACTCGAAAAGTATCGCACCTGCTTTAAGGCTTCGCGTGCCGCTGCCAAGGAGCTTCGCCGTGTGGAGGAAGCCTCGCGTGCGCAGGGGAGTCGCGTCGAGGAAGCGCGTTTTGCCCTCGAGCGTATCGCCGAGGTCGACCCCAAGCCAGGCGAGTACGAGGAACTCGAGGAGCTGCTGCCTCGCTCGGAGCACGCCGAGGTCTTGGTGGCGACGGCAAACGAGGCCCATGCATCGCTTGCTGCCGAAGGGGGAGCGCTCGATGCCGTGAACAGCGCCGTGGCAGAGCTTTCCCGCATGGCTACCGTCGATCGCAAACTCGGCGACATTGCCGATGCGCTTTCGGATGCCTGTATCTCACTTGAGGATTGCGCGAACGAGCTTCGTGCCTATCGCGATGGCGTCGCCTTCGACCCGCGCGAGCTCGCTCGCATGCGTGAGCGGTATTCCGACCTCAAGGGCCTGTTGCGTCAGTGGGGTCCCACCATGGACGATGTTTTTGCCATGCGCGATCGCTCGCAAGAGCTGCTGTCCCTGGTCGATGATGGCGATGAGCAGATCAAAAAGGCGCGTGAGGCACTCGGGAGCGCTGAGCGCGAGTTGTTTGCCGCTGCCAAGGCACTTAAGCGCGCTCGCAATACGGCGGCCCCGCGCTTCTGCCACGAGGTTGGCCGCCAGATGGCGCGCTTGGAGATGGGTAGTGCCGAGCTCGTCTGGGAGTCGCGCGATCTTCCCCGTGCTGAGTGGACGCCCGTTGGTCCTTCGAGCTACGAGCTGCTATACCGCAGCGGTGCCGGCTTGACGCCACGTCCCCTTCGCCGCATTGCGTCGGGCGGCGAGCTCAGCCGCGTCATGCTGGCAAGCAAGGTTGTCCTCGGTAACGCGGACGGTGTTGATACGTTGGTGTTTGACGAGGTCGATGCTGGTGTTGGTGGCTCCACGGCGCGTGCACTTGCGGGCGTGCTGACAGATCTCGCCGCTACGCATCAGGTGATTGTCGTAACCCACTTGGCGCAGGTTGCCGTCATGGCCGACAAGCATTATGTCGTCAGCAAGGAACCGGGCGATGTTCCCCAGACGCATTTGGACGAGGTAACCGGCGAAGCGCGTACCGCCGAGATCGCCCGTATGTTGAGCGGCGATCAATCGGAGGCGAGCTTGGCCCACGCAAAGCAGATGCTCAAAGAAGCTCGAGGTTAGGTCGTATCAGCGGTGTTGATGGGACAAAATAGACTGAAATTTTTGTCCCACTACGCGTTTTACTCAACGACCTTATCCGGCTGGATGAGCTCCTCGTAGTAGCTGATATGTTCGCGAGCGTCTTCAATCTCGGGCAGCAGGAAGTTGTAGATGACTTCGATGATCATCGTGGCACTGATCTTAGAGAACGCAAAGTCGCCTGTCGTCAGCAGCGCTTCGTGGTTGACGGTATTAAAAGTGTAGTCTGCCAGACGCGCGAGCGGGGATTTGCTGTCGCTGCTGATGACGACTACGGTTGCGCCGCAGTTGCGAGCCGCTTTTGCCATGCGATTCAGTCGGCGCGATTTGCCGGAGTTTGAGATTAGCACGATGACGTCACCCGGGCGCAACGTGAGCGCAAAGCCGATTGATGTCTCGCTAATGGTGCTCGCCATGCAGCGCAGGCCCAGCTGCGAAAACTTAAACGTCGCATCGAGCGCGACCGCGTTCGTATTGCCCACAGCTGCAAACTCAATAACCCCTGCATGCTTAAGGGCATGCACAACAGCCGCCAGCGTATCGTGGTCGATCCCGTCGATGGTCGCATTAAGCTCGCTCACCTTGGCAGCCAAGATATTCTTGAGACTCTGCTCCATATTGTCGAGCGAGACCTCGTCAGTCAGGCCCTCGTTACGCTGGCTTTCCAAATCCCTCGCCAACGAAAACTGAAAGCTGCGGAAGCTACCAAAGCCAAGCTTGCGGCAGAAGCGCGAAACGGTCGCCTCGGACGTGGCGGCGGCGCGCGAGAGCTGAGCGGCCGTGAGGCGTGGCGCCTCGGACTGGTGCTCCAATATATAGTCGACAATGCGCTGCTCGGACTCGCTGTATCCCTGATGGGTGCTAATGAGGGAAAGTGCGCTCTTGCTACTATCGGTCATGGATGGCTCCTGGTTGGCATGAAAATCTAGCTTGATTTGCAATGCCATAGTATACGGGCATTTTCAATTACAAGATACACCTTGCCGTTTCAAGTGTTGATGGTAAACTTTCACTTACCGTTTACGGTTATGAAAGAACCTTTCACCGGAGATTTGCACCTTAGCTCTTCTCACGCGGACGGTAGGTTGGTATCTTTCAGTTGTGGAAAAACGCGCATCGAAGCGCGTGTAGGGGAGCGCCCGCGGGCGCTGTACTCAAGAAGGAGGGACACATGGCTAAGTTTGACATCATCGCCGCGACCGGTTGCCCGACCGGCATTGCGCACACCTTCATGGCGAAGGAGGCGCTGGAGAAGGCAGCTGCCGAGCGTGGTCTGACCATTAAGGTCGAGACACATGGCCAGGTCGGTGTCGAGAACGAGCTCACCAAGAGTGAGATCGCTGGTGCCAAGGCCGTCGTCGTCGCAGCCGATAAGGATGTCCAGGCTGAGCGTTTCGCCGGCAAGCCCATGGTTTCCGTCGGTGTTTCCAAGGCCCTGTCCGTCGAGGCCGCCGGAAAGCTGATCGACCGCGCGCTCGCCGCCAAGGGCGACGACACGGTTGCCGCTGCCGCCGATGTCGAGGACGAGGTCGAGGAGAAGGAGTCCATCGGTCACGTCATCTACAAGCACCTCATGAACGGCGTCAGCCACATGCTGGTCTTCGTCGTTGCCGGTGGTGTTCTGACCGCCATTTCGTTCCTGTGGGGCATCACGTCCTTTGATTCGACGGCTGCCGACTACAACAGCTTTGCCGCGATGCTCAAGATTATCGGCGGTATCGCCATGAATCTCATGGTTCCGGTGCTCTCCGCCTACATCGCCGAGTCTATCGGCAAGCGCCCGGCGCTCGTCCCCGGCTTTGTTGCCGGTATGATTGCCATCCAGGGTCTTCCCATCAACGCCGATACCGGCATGATCGACGCTGGAGGCTCGGGTGTGGGCTTCGGCTTCCTGGGCGGCATCGTCGGCGGCTTCCTCGCTGGCTATGTCATCCTGCTGCTC
>URKV01000077.1 GCA_900548565.1 uncultured Collinsella sp. | reverse complement strand
CGAGATGCTCAGGAGTCTCGTGGGCTCGGAGATGTGTATAAGAGACAGGTTCTTGGGTCATTTCTTTGGGTCGGCTTCGACCGCTGGCTATCTGCTGTGGCGCCTCATTACGTTTATTGCGCCGACCATTTTGGCTGCGCCCCTGCTGGGCCTTAAGAGCGCCCACAACGAGAGCATCCATGCGCGCTGGGATCGCGTGATGCGCAAGCTCGGCCGCACGCCTCAGACGCCCTCTGCGCCCACTAAGCCGCACCCCGCTAATGCTGTTACTGTTGATCCCAAGAAGCAGGCTCAGAAGGCTTCTGGGACCGCTAAGCCGGCTCATAAAGCCTATGTGCGCCAGACAGGCGATGGTATTCGCGTATCTCCGTCGGTACTCAATAAGAAGAAGCACCCTAAGTCGCAGTAGGACAGTCGTGCGTTCTTCATGATGCGGGGCATATTTGTGCTGTATGGGGGATAATCCTCTTACGTAGATTATCTCTCATCTGTTGATGAATGCTCGCATATCGAAGGGACACGCCCATGGCAACCAGCAAACCGCGTCTTGATCGTCGCATCGTTCGCAGCCGTAATGCCATCCTTTCCGCTTTCGAGCGCCTGCTCATGGAAAAGCCGCTGGCAGACATTACGGTGAGTGCCATCGCGCGCGAGGCCAATGTCGACCGCAAAACCTTCTACGTGCACTTTGGCACGGTTGACGGCCTGCTCGATGCCATTGCCGTCGATGTGGTGGAGATGATTGTCGACTCGGTCGAGAAAACACTTGCTTCAATGGACGGCGACACCAACGAGCGCGCTCTTGGCGCGGCGGCGACCTTCTTTAAAACCGTTAACGAGGCACTGTGCAACAACTTGGTGCTCAATCGTCAGCTGATCGAGAACATTCCGCTCGATGATTTTATGGCTCGTCTTCGTGCGCCGCTCGAGCACGAGATTGCCGAGCGCGATCTGCTGCCTCAAGGTCTCAAGGACGAGATGTTCGACTACTATTTGGCGTTTTTGCTATCGGGTATTATCGGTATCTATCGCACGTGGGCGCTGTCTGACGGCTCGGTTCCTATCGAGCGCGTCTCTGAGGTCGCCAACGACCTGACTCTCAACGGTCTGTCGAGTCTGGAATCTCGCTTCGAATAGCATCGATAATTCAACAACTTAAAGATGTTGCGGTGGAATAGGGATCGTTTTGGTTATTGGAAGGCCGATCTAGTCCCTATTTCACCGCAACTTAGTAAAACTGTTTTGACGGTAAGGCGGAGCAGCCTCGAAGATGAGCCTCGAGACTGCTCCGCTTCATTTCTGAGCGTTTGTCATGTAGGGCAGAATTAATCGCCGTTTTTGAGTGTGCGGCCCTGTTTTTCGAACTTGTGCATGTCGCTATCGGCCATGCCCTGCGACTTGTCCTCGTGACGCTTGGCGTATAACGGATCTTCGGAGTCGTTCCAGATGCGGTCGGCGACAGGTGACCATGCCTCGGCGGCAGCCTGGGTCTTTTCGCGCAGCTGCTCGGGTGACTCCTTCTCGATGAGATCAGTGCTCATTGCGCCACTCTCGGCGACCAGTTTGGGCAGCACGTCGGGATTCTCGAGCATGGGGCATGGTTTGAGGTAGTTGTCGTTGAACGGCATGTTTTCGTAGTACTTCATAAAGAGGGGAGAGCGCAGCGCGTCGAGTAAGCTCACATCGTGGATGTTGGCGTTTGAGTAGTGGATGAACACGCACGGCTCCACGTCTCCGGCGGCGTTGATGTGCAGGTAGCGGCGACCTCCGGCGATACACCCGCCTACAAACTCGCCGTCGTTTTGGAAGTCGAGCGTAAACAGCGGCTTCTTCTCACGCATTTCGCGGATAAAGTGATACATGTGCTCGCGCTGCTCGGGCGTGGGCATGAGCTCGGGGGTTGCATTGCGGCCAATCGGCATAAAGTGGAAGTACCAGCAGAAGAGTGCTCCCTCGTCGATCATCCAGTCCATGTTCTCCTCGGTAGCAACCGTATCGGCATTGGCGCTGGTCCAACAGGTGGAGATACCAAACGGCAAGTCGCGCTCGCGCAGGAGTTTCATTGCGTGCTCGATCTTTGCGTAGGTACCCTCGCCGCGACGGGCGTCGGTGGTGTGCTCATTGCCCTCGGCGCTGATGGCGGGGACAAAATTACCTACGCGAATCATATCGTCGCAGAAGGCCTCGTCGATCAGCGTGGAGTTGGTAAAGCAGAGAAACACGCAGTCCTGATGTTTTTCGCAAATTCTGATCAGGTCGTGCTTGCGGACGAGCGGCTCGCCGCCGGTATAGATGTAGATATGCGTACCGAGCTCTTTGCCCTGTGTAACGATAGAGTCGATGTCTTCGAACGAGAGATTCTGCTTGTAGCCGTACTCGGCGGCCCAGCAGCCCGTGCAATGCAGGTTGCAGGCGCTCGTGGGATCGAGCAGGATGGCCCATGGAACGTTGCACTGGTACTTTTCGCGGTTCTTTTCCTGCTCTGGCCAAGCAAGCAGGTTGGCGTCGACAATGAGGGTCTTAAGCAGTTTGGTTCGCATCTGGGGATTAAGGCTGAACACACGCATGATCAGGTCATACCAATTGCCGCGGCTCTTGATGACATTGGTGAATGCCTCTCGCTGTACAGGAAATACGCGATTGGGGACCAGCTTGTTCACGAGGTCCATGATTTTGTCGATGTTTTCTTGCGGGTTGTCGTCGAGATAATCGATGAGCTTGTTAAGCGCTGCACGCTCTGCTGACTGTGTAAGCGACATGGGTATATCCTTTCACGTGTGCTTAATGTGTGATAATACCCACTTGTAGATTAAACGAAGTCTAAAGATTTGTAATGTGTCTATTCAACGAATCAATTTAATTTGGGGTGAAGCGTTATACGCCGACACCTTCTAAGTTGCGGTGAAATAGTGTCAGATGGGGATGCGGACGATTTCTTGGGCCGCGCCTAGGCGTATCCATTGGAATCTTCCGATGCGCCTTCGCGCGCTCGCATGACCTCGATACCATGTGAGCGCGCGAACTCGACGAGCTCTGCGTTGCGGGCGTTTATGGTGCCGAAGGCGGCGGGGCACACGATAAGGCGCGCGCAGTGGACGAGGAGCTCTTTGGCGCGGGCTATGGTTTTATCCCCGATCGGCTCGAAGGCGCGCTCGGCCACGCATTCCGTCGCCAGGTCGCGCGCGAGCTCGCAGTCGATGTCCCCTTCGTGCAGAACGCCCGCGTAGAACGCCTTGCCCTGCCGGATGAGCTGGCGAAACACAGCCGACCCCGTACCTGCGCCGGCGATGACGAACGTGTGTGCATCGCCGTGTGGGCGCCCAATTTCCACGCTGCCGAAGCGCTCGTTGAAGGTGCCATGTTGAAGGCCGTAGAGCTCGCCAATCGTCTCGCGAGTGAATATGTCCTCGGGTGCGCCGGCGCGGAAGACCCGGCCGTCCTTCACGCAAATCACCTTGTCGGCGCTTTTCTGCGCGAGCTCGAGTTCGTGGATGGACATGATGACAGCAACATTCCGCGATTTCGCAAGGTGGCGAAGTATTCGCAGCAGGTCGATCTGGTAACGGATATCGAGATACGACGTGGGCTCATCGAGCACGAGCACACGCGGATCCTGCGCGATGGCGCGTGCGAGCATGACGCGCTGGCGTTGCCCGTCGCTTATCTGCATGAAGTCGCGCTCGGCGAGCCCTTCCACATGTGCGGTTTTCATGGCCTCGTCGACCCGATAATGGTCATCGGGCGTGAGTGTGCCCATTCGCCCGGTGTAGGGATGCCTTCCCGCCTCTACGATATCGCGGCAGGTGAGGAGCTCGGTCCGGGGGCGATCTGTCAGCATAACGGCAAGGTTCCTTGCGAACTCCGCCGTCTTCCATCGGGAAATCTCCCGCCCGTCGAGCTCGACCGTGCCGGCAAGCGGTGCCAGATGGCGTGTGATTGTTTTCAAGATGGTCGACTTGCCCGAGCCGTTCGGCCCGATGAGCGCCACGACGTCGTCCGCGCGAACCTCCAGATCGACGCCTTCGACTACGACCTTCTTGTCGTAGCCCGCCGACAGGTCGCTTATGCGGAAAAGCGGCGCTCCGTCAGCCTGCGTTTCGACCGGGGTTTCGAGGTTCGACTCCGCTCGAAGGAGGCGTTCCGCGCGCAGTTCCGCACGAGCCGAAAGTGTCTTCTGGCGCTTTCGTGCGAGCTTAGGACTGTCTAAGCATGGAATGTCCCCTCCGAGCGTTTTGGGCCGCGGCACGAATTCCCCCATCTACCTCACCCGCTTCTTCAGCATGAGCGCGATAACCACCGGCGCGCCGAAGATGGCGGTGACGGCGCTGATGGAAAGCTCGACGGGAGAGAACAGCGTGCGCGCGATCAAATCGCAACCCGCGCAGAAGATGGCGCCTCCCAAGAAGCACGCAGGAATCACGCGGATGGGCTTCGACGACTTCAGCGCCGACTTCACGAGATGCGGAACCGCGATGCCTACGAACGACACCGGACCAGCGAACGCGGTCACGCAGGCGGAGAGCATGCTCGCTAGAAGGACGAGCACCACGCGGAAGCGTGCGACGTTCACGCCGACGCTTTTCGCGTAGGCTTCTCCCAGCTGGAAGGCGGAAAGGGGCTTCGATATCGCGAATACGCATGCGCTCACGGTGATCACCACGACCGCGATGACCGCGATGTCGTCCCAGCTCGAACCCGAGAAGCTACCCAAAGACCAGTTGTGCAGGTTCACGATGGACTGGTCGTCGGCGAAGGCGATGAGGAAGTTCGTCGCCGCCGAGCAGATGTATCCCACCATGACGCCCGCCACGATGAGCATGGCCATGGAACTTATGCGCCGTGCGATGAGGAGCACGAAGCCGATGGTGATAAGCGAGCCCAGAAACGCTGCGACCACCATGGCCGGCGAGGACATGGCCTGGTTCGCGCCCAGAAGTACGATCATCGTAAGCGCGACGACGAACTTTGCGCCCGAGGAGACGCCCAAGATGAACGGGTCGGCGATGGGGTTGTTGAAAAACGTCTGCAGCAGGAACCCGGAGAGGGAAAGCGCCCCGCCGAGAAGCACGGCTGAAAGCACACGCGGCAGGCGAATCTCCCAGATGACTTGGCTTTCCATGGAATTGGCCGCGCCGCCCGAAAGGATACCGGGGATGTGGTCTGCGGGCACGAGCACGCTCCCGATGCACAGGTTGGCCCCGACGAGCACGATGAGGGCAACAGCGAGCAGCGCCGTCACGACGCGACACCGCGCGGCGCGCCCCGATTCGTCGTATGTCATGGAAAGCCGGCTTCTCATGACGCTAACCAAGCTTCCTCAGATAATGGAAGTCGCTCGCGTCATCGCCGGTGAACGCCCCGTGCAGCTCGTCTATAATGTCGGCGGTAGAAGTCATCTGCTGGTACATGTCGGCGCTTGTGACCCAGACGTTGCCATTCTTCACGGCTTTGAACTGCGACAATAGCGCGTTTTTGCCTACAAAGTCGTTCAAGGTGGCAACCGATTTGTCGATGGCGCCGTTGTAGACGATGATGTCGGCATCCTTCGCCGTCGCGTAGAAGCGCTCCATTTCGAGCGTTACTGACGAACCTGACGTCGACGCCGTCTGCGCGTCATCGAGCGCGTAGCTGCCGCCTGCAAGCTCGATCATCTGCGCCACGTAGTCGCCCGCCCGCCGCGTGACGGCGGCCCCGTTCGAGTTAATGTAGAAATACGCCACGGTTTTACCTGACGACGCGAGCCCCGACGTTTGCTCGACGCGGGCCTTCTGCTCGTTGAACAGGTGCGCGGCCTCGTCTTCCTTGTCGAACAGGACGCCGAAAAGCTTAATCCACTCGACGCGCCCGAGTGCTTCGGGCTCGCTCGACGACTGTTCGGTGAGCACGACGAGCCCGAGTTTCTGCAGCTTTTCCTTCACATCGGGCGTGTGGTTGATCATGGTGTTCTCGATGGCGAGCGTGCAGCCCGAGGCCGATATTCGCTCGTAGTCGGGCGCGCTGTACTTGCCGCCGTAGGCGATCGCCCCACTTTCGAGCGCGCTTTTGAAGCCCGCGACCGAGCAATCGTCGGCCTTCGTGCCCGACATGAGGATATTGTCGTTCGCATCGAGCGCGTCGACCAGGCACATCGTCGCCGACGACACGAGGTACACCTTGTCGGCGGGGCGCCTTATGACCGCGATGTCGGAGCTCAACCCATCAGGTACCTTTGCATTTTGCGGCACCACGAGGAAGCGCTCCCCGTTCGAAACGCAGATAAGCCGCAGGCCGCCTTCGAACTCGTCGACAGTGAAGTGCTCGGCGTATTCAAGCTGAAGCGTCCCCGTCGGCTCCCAGCCGCAGCCCAAATCGGCGTTGTGGAAGTCGGCCGCGGCGCTTGAAGCCGTTCCCGCAGGGGAGCCGCCGCTTGCATCGTCGCCCGTTTTCTCCTTCATGGTGGATGAGTCGAAGTGGAGCGTGTAGTCGATGGTGTGCGGCGTCGACATGGCGACGGTCTCGGCCGACACGGCGATGTCCTCGTCGAGCGTGACGGGTATCTCGAACGTGGAGTTGCCGCCGTCGTTTACGGGCGCGTAGTCCACGCCGTTGACGGTCATCTTGTCGTAGTTCGAACTCGACCAGGTGATGGTCGCGGTGTAGGTGTCGCCATCCTTCACAATTGTGGTGGGTGAGGCGATACTTGCGCGCCCTGACCCGCCGGAAAGCGAGACACTCACAGTGTATTCCTGAGAGCCTGCCGTACCACCGGTCGCGTTCGGGCTCGCACTGCACCCCGCGAAGGGAAGCGCGAGCAGGGCGACGAGAACGCAGGCGATCGCGCGCGCCGCGATGCTGCGGCGCTTCCTGCTTTCCCCCTTGGGAAGAATCGACCGCATGGCGTTACTTCAGTGCGTCGGCGCGCAGATCGACGCCGGCGGATTCGAACACGAGCGTGCGGTCGTACCACCGCTCCCTTTTAATGCTCCACGCGGCGCAGTCGGTGTCCTCGTCGAGTGCTTCAACGGGCACGTCGTAGGTGTACTTGCCTTCCGCGTTTTCCACATAGGGGATGAAGTCGGCCTCGCTCGCGGCGGCGGCCTCGTCGCCCGTGCCCATGAAGAGCTTGCCGTAGCCCGTGCCGGAAAGCGTCATCACGCAGTGCATGGAGCCGTTTTCCACGATGAGCTGGGCGTCCACAATCCTGAACATGTTCGAGCTGGAATCTACGGTGATCGGATAGGTGCCGTCGGCCACCTTGTCGGCGGTGATGGGGGCAGCGCTTGCGCCCTCGGGCGCATCGGCCGCCTGTTCGGTCTTTTCCTGGGAATCGGCATCGCTTGCCTTTGCGCTGTCGATTGAATTTCCGCCGCAGCCGGCGAGCGAGAACGCGAAAAGCGCCGCTGACAGGGCGAAGGCGAGGGTTTTCTTCAACATGGAGGGGGTTCCTTTCAATCGCTTCGACCGCCCGCGCCGTGCGGTGGGCTGACGGGATGCGAATGCAACGGGCATGCGCCGTCAGTCGGGGAAGGCGCATGCCCGTTGCACGGGGACGCGACCGGCGCCCCCGTGCGCGGCGAGTTTACAGCTTGGCGATGGCGTCGTCCACGTGCGAGACGTAGATTTCGTCGACCGCGACGTTCTGTCCCAGACCCTGGAGCAGGCACGTCACTTCGAAGCCGGCGGCCACGAACTTCGCAGCCCAGCTGTCGGGGTCGGTCTCGTCTGCCATGTCGTTGTTCGCGTGGTCGCCCGCGACCACCATGAACGGCGCGAGCACGGCCTTCTTGTAGCCTGCGGCGCTCGCGGCGGCGATAACATCCTCGCAGGTCGGTTCAGCCTCGACGGTGCCGACGAAGAACTGCGTCAAGCCCTCGTTCTTAAACACTTCCTGCATCTTGGCATAGTCGGCGTTGGAATCGGCTTCGGTGCCGTGACCCATGAGGCACAGCGCCGTCTTGCCGTCGTCGAAGGACGCCATGTTCTCCTTAATGGCTGCGGCCACCTTCTTGTAGTCGTCGTCGGAGGTGAGCAGCGGGTCGCCGAGCGAGATTTTGTCGAACTTGTCGGCGTACTTGTCGAGCTCGTCTTTCACGTCGGTGTATTCCAGGCCACCCATGAGATGCGTCGGCTGCACGACGATTTCCTTCACGCCGTCTTCCACGCAGCGGTCGAGCGCCTCGGTCATGTTGTCGATCGTGATGCCGTCGCGCTTCTTCAGCTTATCGATGATGATCTGCGCGGTGAAGGCGCGGCGGATGTCGTAGTCCTGCCAGTACTTCTCGCGGATAGCGTCTTCGATGGCGCCGATGGTGATGTGGCGCGAGTCGTTGTAGCTCGTGCCGAAGCTCGTGACGAGGATGACCGGCTTCACGGCCTTCTCCTTTTCACTCGATTTCTCGGAACTCGCGGAGGTGTTGGAGCAGCCCGCGAGCGCGACTCCGGCGAGCGCGACGGCTCCGGTTGCTGCGGCGCCCATGAAGCCGCGGCGTGACATCTGGTCGGACATGGTTTTTCCTTTCCTCGGTTTGCCGGTCCCCCGGCGACAGTTGCTTGTCGGCACAAGCGAAAGAAAAGCGCACCCCTCGGGGTTCACAAGGAGCTAACGCCACGGCGATGCCGTGAGGAAAAGGCGAAGCAGTCTGGCTTGGGGCGCGAGGCGGTTCGCCCGCGCGTCCTATACAGTAATGTCCC
>URKV01000076.1 GCA_900548565.1 uncultured Collinsella sp. | reverse complement strand
ACTTTATCTACAAGATTGCCGACCTGGTCTCGGGAACGTCCTTTGGCATCCTGCAGATCCTGATCGGTTACTCCGCCGCTAAGGCCTTTGGCGCCAACCCGTATCTGGGCGCTGTCGTCGGCGGTGCGTTCATCAACTCCTCGCTGCAGAGCGCCTACACGGTTGCCTCCGAGGGCGTGCAGACCATGGTCACCGTCATCCCTGGTCTGTACAGCTTTGAGTGGGTTGGCTATCAGGGCCATGTGATCCCCATCGTTATCGCCTGCGCCATTCTGGCCTTCCTCGAGAAGCGCCTGCACAAGATCGTTCCCGAGATGTTCGACCTCTTTGTGACTCCGCTCGTCTCGGTGTTCGTGACCGTGCTCGTGACGCTCGTTGCCGTCGGCCCCATCTTTGTCTGGGCCGAGAACGCCATCCTCGGTCTGATCCAGACCCTGCTGACCTTGCCCTTCGGCATTGGCTCCTTTATCGTCGGCCTGTTCTATGCTCCCACGGTCGTTACCGGTATCCACCAGATGTACACCGCCATCGACTTGGGCCAGCTCGCCCAGTATGGCGTGACCTACTGGCTGCCCATCGCCAGCGCTGCCAATATCGCCCAAGGTGGCGCCGCGCTTGCCGTTGCCTTTAAGACCCGCGATGCCAAGATTAAGGGCCTGGCGCTTCCTTCGGCTCTGTCCGCCTTCATGGGCATTACCGAGCCTGCCATCTTCGGCGTTAACCTTCGCTTCTTTAAGCCCTTCATCGCCGGCTGCATCGGCGGCGGTTGCGGTGCCCTGGTCTGCGCGCTCACCTCGCTTGCTGCCTCCGGCACGGGCGTTACCGGCATCTTCGGTATCCTGCTGTGCCTGGCCCAGCCCGTGCAGTACGCAATCATGTTCGCGGTTGCCGCGCTGGTTTCCTTTGCCATCTCGTTTGTCCTGTACAAGGATGAGCCCAAGGCTTCCGAGCAGGCTTAAGAGCTATTGATTAAGGGAATGCCCGCGGGCTGTATGCTTGCGGGTGTTTCCCGTATTTGGCGCCTTGTAACTATCGATCCGTTAGGACTTTGATATGTCTAATGCACTTGGTCGCGACCTTGCAAAGCTGGTTGCTGCTGTTGACGCTGCCGCCTCCGAGCGCGGTCATGGCGCGTATGGCCAGCACTTCCATATTATGCCGCCGGCGGGTTGGCTCAACGACCCCAACGGTCTTTGCCAAGCGGGCGGCGTGTTCCACGCTTATTTTCAATATGCGCCGTTTGATGTTGAGGGTGGCGTTAAGGCCTGGGGCCATGCGACGAGCCGCGACCTTATGACGTGGGACTATGTTGGCGCTCCGCTGCTGCCCGACGAGCCGTTCGATTGCCATGGCGTGTACTCGGGCTCGGCTTTGGTCGAGGACGGTCGCATTCGCGTGCTCTATACCGGCAACGTTAAGCTCCCCGACGCGGACGGCGTCTTTGACTATGTCAACTCCGGTCGTCGCGCCGACACCGTGTATGTCGAGAGCGTTGATGGCCTTGCCGGTCGGGAGTTCAGCCAAAAGCGCGTGGTGTTGGCGTCCGAGGATTATCCCGAGGATTTGACCTGTCACGTGCGTGACCCCAAGGTGTGGCGCGATGATGATGGGCGTTACCACATGGTGCTGGGCGCGCGTCGTCGCGTGGACGGTCCGCATGTCGAGAGTCGATTTTGCGCCATGCATGGCGAGGGTGCCGGGCACGATGTGGGTGAGATCCTGGTGTATGGCTCGGCCGATATGCTGAGCTGGGAGCTCGAGAACCGTGTGTCTACGCCCGAGCGCTTTGGCTTTATGTGGGAGTGCCCCGGCTACATCGAGCTCGATTCGAATGGCGATACGGCGGCGTTTCTGTCGTTCTCGCCCCAGGGTCTTGAGGGCGGCCGTTGGGATCGCGGCAACGTATACGCTGCTGGCTACATGCCTGTAACGGGAGACATTACCGGTGGTGACGGTGCCTATGAGCTGGGTGAGTTCCGCCTGTGGGACGCCGGTTTTGACTTCTATGCTCCGCAGGAGTTCACGGCCGAGGACGGTCGCCATATTCTAATCGGCTGGATGGGCATGCCCGATGAGCCGACCTATGGCAACGCGCCTACCGTGGCGTGCGGCTGGCAGCACTGCATGACGGTGCCGCGTGAGCTTACAGCCGGTGCCGGCGGCGTAGTGCTGCAGCAGCCGGCGCACGAGATTGAGCACCATTATGCCTCGGTGCGTGTGGGGGCGGGCTCGTTGGAGGTTGACGGCGATACCTGCTTTGACGTTGTTGTTGGCGACGTCGACGGCGCATTTACCGCGACCGTTGATGGCGGGCTGAAGCTGGCGTTTGTGCCCGCCGAGGGCAACCTGCCCTCACGCTTTGAGATGCGATTTATCGATGAGGGTCGCGCTTCTGCCGGCTGCGGTCGTACCGTGCGTTGGGAGCCCGTCGACGAGGTGCGCAACGTGCGCATTGTTGGCGATGTCTCGTCGGTCGAGGTGTTTGTGAACGATGGCTCGCTCGTGTTTTCGACGCGCATCTATCCCGAGGCCTATGGCGTGACCGTTGACACTCCGGGTGCGAACGTGACCTACCACGCGCTCAACATCTAGGCGATTCGTCGCATATCGGCGCTATACTGCAGCCGTTGCCCACGATGCGGGGAACACCCACATCGTGGGTTTTTGCTTATGAAGGGGCGGTGCCTTGTGGATGTACAGCAGCTAGAAGAGTCCTGGGCTGTAAGGACCGGCGCGCGTGAGGCGCGTCTTGTTGCGGCCCTGCATGTGCCGGCGGCTCTGTCTTTGTTGGGGATTGTGCGTCCCGGTGACCGCCTGGTGGCCTTTGCGGACGATTTTGCCGATGCGTTTGCGAGCGGATTTGACGGCTGCGATGTTGTGATGGTGGGGGAGCCGTCTGTCGAGGCGTTTGCTGCGGCGTCCGGTGGCTTTGCCGGCTCGTTTGACGCTGAGGGTCCGCACCTGTGGTGGTTCGTCAACTCCATCGGCGGGTTTGGTCTGCGTGTGCCCGATCTTCGTGCTCTGGGTCGCGCGGCTCGCGAGGCACGCGCGCTGCTCGTGGTAGATAACACGGTGCCTGGCGTCTTTGGGTGCGATCCGCTGCGCTTGGGTGCCGTGCTGTCGCTCGACGCGTCCGATCGCGTGTGTGCTGGTAAGGCACAGCGCAAGCTCGTTGCCGCTTCGGTGGCGCGCTCGCAGCTCAAGCGCCATCGCGTGGATGCCGCGGCCGAGTGCGCGCATGCCCTGCTTGAGGGCTGTGGCTTGGCCAAGTTTGAATTGACTGCTGACGAGGCCGGTGTGCTGGAGCGGGGACTGGACTCGCTCGACGTCCGCATGCAGGCGCATTTCGATCGCGCCCGTGCGCTAGCCGAGTATCTGGCCGCCAACGAGATGGTGCGCAGCGTGCGCTATCCCGGGTTGAGCTCGCATCCCGACCATGTGGTTGCAACGGGAATCCTCGAGCACGGCTTTGGCCCGGCAGTTGAGTTTGACCTTATCGAGCGCAGTGCGGGTGATTTCTTCGATGCTCTGCCGGGGGAGTTTCGTACATCGCCCGCCGGCGGCGCAACGACGCGCCTCTCGGCCACGCGCGGCAAGCAGGGGAGCACCATCCGCCTCTTCGCCGGCACCGACAACCCCCTGGTCGTAGCGTCCGCCCTAGATAACGCCCTCCGCAACTAGCTAAATCATCCTCGACTCCATAAGTTGCGGTGAAATAGGGATTGATTTACGGCTTTAACCGCATAAACAGCCCCTATTTCACCGCAACTTATGAGAAGGGGTTGTGTGGCTATAAGGCCCCGTCCCAAATGGGCTACTCTTTGATGCTGGCGATGAGGGCGTTGGCTTTGGTGGCGATGACGTTGTTGATCTCGCCCTGCAACGTCTCGTAGACTTCGATGGCTCGCTCGCCGGCGGGGGTGAGCGTGGATCCGCGGGCGCCGTCGCGCTCGATGAGCTTGCAGCCCAGCTGGCCTTCGGCCTCGTTTACAATGCGCCAGGCCTTGGAATACGCCATGCCCATGCTCTTGGCGGCGCGGTTGAGCGAGTGCTCGCGGGCAATACCCTGCAGCAGCAAGACGCAGCCGTGGCCGAACACGCCCGGCAGATCCTTGTCGCACGCTTGAATGACCAATTTTGCCGTCGTCTTGTACTCCATTTGCTCCACGTCTCCCCGCTAAAGTGTTTGCTGGGCAAACGCAAAGCCTGCGTCAAGCCCTCGTGTGCTCTTCTTAAATCATGCATTGTAGCAGTCAAAGTGCGTTAAGATACTTCCCCAGTATTGGGCGCCCAAGGTTGGGCTGGGTCCTACGAGGCCTGCAGCCGACCGGTCGCATGGAAAAAGGAGAAACATGGCTACGTTCTTTCCCGGTGAGTCCCACACGTTTTCGGAGTATCTGCTGGTCCCTGGTTACTCGTCTTCGCAGTGCATCCCCAACAACGTCTCTCTTAAGACGCCGCTAACCCGCTTTAAGCGCGGTGAGAAGCCGGCAATCACCCTGAACATCCCCATGGTTTCCGCCATCATGCAGTCCGTCTCGGGCGTCGATATGGGTGTCGCGCTCGCTACCGAGGGCGGCCTGTCCTTCATTTACGGTTCCCAGAGCGCCGAGTCCGAGGCCGCTATGGTCAAGGCCGTCAAGGATCACAAGGCCGGCTTCGTTCAGTCCGATTCCACGCTGACCCCCGATATGACCATGGAGCAGGTCATCGAGCTCAAGGAGAAGACCGGTCACTCCACCATGCCGGTCACCGACGACGGCACCCCCAAGGGCAAGCTCCTGGGCATCGTCACCAGCCGTGACTATCGCCCCAGTCGCGATGACCACCAGACGAAGGTCTCCGAGTTCATGACCCCGCGTGAGCAGCTCATCGTGGGCGACAAGAACATCAGCCTCAAGGTTGCCAACGACGTCATCTGGGACAACAAGCTCAACGCCCTGCCCATCGTCGACGACTACGATCACCTCATGGGCATTGTCTTCCGCAAGGACTACGACAGCCACAAGACCAACCCCAACGAGCTGCTCGATAACGACAAGCGCTACATGGTCGGCGCCGGTATCAACACCCGCGACTATGCCGAGCGCGTGCCGCTGCTCATCGAGGCTGGTGCCGACGTTCTGTGCATCGACTCCTCCGAGGGCTTCAGCGAGTGGCAGAAGCGCACCATCGAGTGGATCCGCGCCAACTACGGCGAGGACGTCAAAGTCGGCGCCGGTAACGTCGTCGATGCCGAGGGCTTCCGCTTCCTGGCAGACTGCGGTGCCGACTTCATCAAGGTCGGTATCGGCGGCGGCTCCATCTGCATCACCCGTGAGACCAAGGGTATCGGCCGTGGCCAGGCCACCGCGCTGATCGACGTCTGCCGCGCCCGTGACGAGTACTACGAGGAGACCGGTGTCTACGTGCCCGTGTGCTCCGACGGCGGCATCGTCTACGACTACCACATGACGCTCGCCCTGGCCATGGGTGCAGACTTTATGATGCTGGGTCGTTACTTCGCCCGCTTTGACGAGAGCCCGACCGAGCGCGTCAACGTGAACGGTCAGTACATGAAGGAGTACTGGGGCGAGGGTTCTGCGCGTGCTCGCAACTGGCAGCGCTACGACCTGGGCGGCGCCGCGAAGCTTAGCTTCGTCGAGGGCGTCGACTCCTACGTTCCCTACGCCGGCTCCCTCAAGGACGGCGTGGGCGGCACGCTCTATAAGGTCAAGTCGACGATGTGCAACTGCGGTGCCCTCTCGATCCCCGAGCTCCAGGAAAAGGCACGCCTGACCCTGGTAAGCTCCACCTCCATCGTCGAAGGCGGCGCCCACGACGTAGTCGTCAAGGATTCCCAACAGAGCGTCAGCTACCGCTAAGCGGCTTTCCCAAGCACCGCACCTTGCCGTTCAAACCGTCGCTCGCGTACCAAAGTACGCGTCGCTCCTCTTTCACGGCAATCTGCGGCACTTGGAAAACCCGACCATGCTTGGGCTGGTAACAATTAGCGGTTGATCCACAACCACGTTATTTAGATAAAGCGAGATGCCTGCAAGTCGCAGGCATCTCGCTTGTTGTATTTGCTATCATCATGCGAGTTAACGATGTGGCGGGGCGTTCTTACCTTTGCTCGCTGCAAGTTCCGCACGAGCCGAAGAGCACTTAATGTGCTCTTCGTGCGAGCAGGACTGTCCGCAGCAGCGAGCAAAGGTAAGAACGCCCCGCCCCAACCCAGCTAACAAAGGAGCTGATATGTGCGATTGCACAGATCATAAGGACGAGATCCCTGCCTACGACGCGCAGGCCATTGAGTCCCGGTGGATGAAGGCCTGGGAGGACTCCAACCTCTTTGCCGTCGACACCGACGACAGCAAGCCCAAAAAGTATGTGCTCGAGATGTTCCCGTATCCGTCGGGCGACCTGCACATGGGCCACGCGCGCAACTATACCATCGGCGATGCCATGGCCCGTCAGGCCCGCATGCGCGGCTACGACGTGTTGCACCCCATCGGCTTTGACGCCTTTGGCCTGCCCGCCGAGAACGCCGCCATCAAGCACAACACGCAGGCTGCCGCCTGGACGTATAAGAACATGGACCAGGCGCTCACCACGATGAAGCGCATGGGCTTCTCCTACGATCTGGATCGCATGGTCAAGACCTGCAGCCCCGACTACTACCGTTGGGGTCAGTGGATCTTTGAGAAGATGTGGGAAAAGGGCCTGGTCTACCGCAAGAAGAACCCGGTCAACTGGTGCCCCACCTGCAAGACCGTTCTGGCTAACGAGCAGGTCACCGAGGGCAAGTGCTGGCGTTGCGGCACCGAGCCCGAGAAACGCGACCTTGAGCAGTGGTACTACAAGATTACCGAGTACTCTCAGGAGCTGCTCGACGATCTGGAGAAGCTCCCCGGCTGGCCCGAGCGCGTCAAGCAGATGCAGGCCAACTGGATCGGTCGCTCCGAGGGCGCCGAGGTCGACTTTACCCTGTGCGACCAGGATGGCGAGCCCATTGAGGGCGATGAGGGCAAGATCACCGTCTTCACTACGCGTGCCGATACCCTTTTTGGCGTCTCCTTCTTTGTCCTGGCTCCCGAGTACGCCGGCCTGCACGAGCTCGTCGAGGGCACGGAGTACGAGGAGGCCGTCACCAAGATCGTTGAGGACTCCAAGCATATCTCTGCCGTCGAGCGTGCCCAGGGCACCCTCGAGAAGCACGGTGCCTTCACGGGCCGCTATGTGGTAAACCCCGTCAACGGCGAGAAGGTCCCCGTGTGGGTTGCCGATTATGTCGTTGCCGACTACGGTACCGGTGCCGTCATGGCCGTTCCCTGTGGCGACCAGCGCGACTTTGAGTTTGCCCGTAAGTACGACCTGCCGATCGTGCCGATCATCCTGGACGATGACGATCGCGCTGCCGTCGAGGCCAGCGGTGAGACCATCGATACCTTCCATGCCGAGACCGTCGACTGGGATTGCGCCCACGCTGCCGAGGGCACGCTCGTCCAGTCCGGCAAGTACACCGGCATGCGCGGCGGCAAGCACTCCGAGGGCGAGGCTGCGATCGTGGCCGACCTCGAGGCCATGGACTGTGGTCGTCGCAAGGTCGAGTTCCGTCTGCGCGACTGGCTCATTTCCCGTCAGCGCTACTGGGGCAACCCCATCCCGGCCATTCACTGCGAGCACTGCGGTATCGTGCCCGTGCCCGAGGATCAGCTGCCGGTGACGCTGCCCGAGAACCTGGACCTGGGCGCCGGCGAAACCCTCGCCGAGTGCAAGGAGTTCTACGAGACCACCTGCCCGGTCTGCGGCCGCCCGGCCAAGCGCGAGACCGATACCATGGACACCTTCACCTGCTCCAGCTGGTATTACCTACGCTATACCGATCCGCACAACACCGAGCTGCCCTTCTCCCGCGAGGCCGCCGACCGTTGGATGCCCGTCGATAACTACATCGGCGGCATCGAGCACGCCATTCTGCACCTGCTCTACAGCCGCTTCTTTACCAAGGCACTGCGCGACCTGGGCCTGCTGAGCGTGGACGAGCCCTTCACTAACCTGCTGTGCCAGGGCATGGTCAAGGACGAGAACGGCGACACCATGTCTAAGTCCAAGGGCAACGTCGTGCCCCCGAGCTCGGTCATCGAGCCCTACGGCGCCGACACCATGCGTTTGGCGATCCTGTTTATCGCCCCGCCCGAGAAGGACTTCGACTGGGATCCCAAGGCCGTTGAGGGCGCCAACCGCTTCATCAAGCGCGCCTGGCGTATCGTTTGGCAGCTCGTCCAGTCCGGCGATGCCAACGTGGCCTTCGACAAGTCCGCGCTCGACGAGGTTGCGATGAAGCTCTATCGCGAGCGTCACCGCACCATCGCCAAGTGCACCGAGGACTTCGATCGCGGCCAGTTCAACACCGCCATCTCGGCCGTCATGGAGCTCGTCAACGCGGCGAGCGCCTACCTCAACGCCACCGAGGGTACCGCCCGCGACAAGGCGCTGTGCTACGGCGTGGCCAAGGACATCGTGAGTGTCCTTGCCCCCATCTGCCCGTTCTGGGCCGACGAGCTGTGGCACGAGGCCCTTGGCTGCGAGGGTAACGCCTACACCGCCGCCTGGCCCGAGTTCGACCTGGCCGAGTCCGTTGAGGACACGGCTGTCTCTTATACACATCTGACGCTGCCGACGATTTTACGCGTGTAGATCTCGG
>URKV01000075.1 GCA_900548565.1 uncultured Collinsella sp. | reverse complement strand
CCACCAAAAAGCTGGAGGCCGCCGCCTCCGCCATGCGCACCCGCCTCATCATCTCGATTATCTTCCTCATCCCGCTGTTTTACATAGGCATGGGGCACATGCTCGGCTGGCCGCTGCCCGGCATCTTCACCGACCACACCCACAGCATGACGCTCGCGCTCACCGAGCTCGTCCTGCTCATCCCCATCGTCTATGTCAACGACGCGTACTTTATCAACGGGTTTAAATCGCTCGTGCACGGCGCGCCCACCATGGACGCCCTTATTGCCGTGGGCGCCACCGCCTCCATCGCCTGGTCGCTCTACGCCATGTTCATCATGGCCGACCAGCTAGCCGCGGGTCAGGTCCACGAGGCCATGATGACGGGCATGGACAATCTGTATTTTGAGAGCGCGGGCACGATCCTGTCGCTGGTCACCGTGGGCAAATACCTCGAGACGCGCAGCAAGTCCAAAACCGGCGGCGCCATCGAGGCGCTCATCGACCTGGCGCCCAAGACCGCGACCGTCGTGGCCGACGACGGCACCGAGACCGCTGTGGACGTCGACGCCATCCTTCCCGGCCAGGTGCTGCGTGTGCGCCCCGGCGAGTCCATCCCTGTCGACGGCGTCGTACTCGAGGGCGCTTCGGCCGTGGACGAGAGCGCGCTCACCGGCGAGTCCATCCCCGTGGAAAAGACCGCCGGCGACACCGTCAACGCCGCCACTGTCAACCGTACCGGCTCGTTTACCTTCCGTGCCACACGCGTGGGCGCCGACACGTCGCTCGCCAAGATTATCCAGCTCGTCGAGGACGCCAACGCCACCAAGGCGCCTATCGCCCGCATGGCCGACAAAGTCGCCG
The DNA here is from genome assembly GCA_900548565.1 of uncultured Collinsella sp. Taxonomy (GTDB): domain Bacteria; phylum Actinomycetota; class Coriobacteriia; order Coriobacteriales; family Coriobacteriaceae; genus Collinsella. Next base: position 8,108 of record URKV01000075.1, on the reverse strand, counting down.
GCGTGTTCGTGCCCGTGGTGTTCGTGATCTCGGCTGTGACCTTTGCGGTGTGGATGGCACTGACCGGCAGCATAAACGAGGCGCTCACCTCCGCCGTGGCCGTGCTGGTGATCAGCTGTCCGTGCGCGCTGGGCCTGGCCACGCCCGTCGCCATTATGGTCGGCACCGGCAAGGGCGCCGAAATGGGCATTCTGTTTAAGAGCGCCGAGGCGCTGGAGAACCTACGCAGCGTGGGCACCGTGGTGCTCGACAAGACGGGCACCGTCACCCTCGGCAAGCCGGCTGTGACCGATATCACGGTAGCCACGCGCGCTGACGGCTCGCCCGCCATGAGCGAAAAGGCATTGCTCAAGCTGGCCGCTGCGCTGGAGCGCTCAAGCGAGCACCCGCTGGCCGAGGCGATTATGGCCGAGTGCGAGGCGCGCGGAATCGTCGCACGCATGGTCGAGGACTTTACCGCCGTGCCCGGGCGAGGCGTTACGGCACGCGAGGGGCAGAATGTCATCGCCGCCGGCAACGTGCGTCTGATGGACGAGCTGGGCGTGAAGGTTCCCGCCGGCCTTGCCGAACAGTTCGCGGCCGAGGGCAAGACGCCGCTGTTCTTTGCCAAGAACGGCGAGCTTGCCGGCACCATTGCCGTGGCTGACGAGGTCAAGGAGACGAGCGCCGGGGCCATCGCCGCACTGCGCTCGCTTGGCGTCGACGTGCGCATGCTCACCGGCGACAACCGCGTGACGGCCGAGGCCATCGCCCGCCGCGTGGGACTGAACAGCAAGCAGGTCATCGCCGACGTCCTCCCCGCCGACAAGGAACGCCACGTGCGCGAGCTGCAAGACGCGGGCAGCATGGTTGCCATGGTGGGCGACGGCATCAACGACTCCCCCGCCCTGGCGCGCGCCGACGTGGGCCTTGCCATCGGCACCGGCGCCGACATCGCCAAGGAGGGCGCCGACGTGGTACTCATGCGCAGCGACCTCATGGACGTCGCCCGCGCCATCGAGCTTTCGCGCGCCACGATCCGCAACATCAAGCAGGACCTGTTCTGGGCGCTGTTCTACAACGGCATCGGCATTCCGCTGGCGGCGGGCGTGTTCTTCCCCCTCACCGGTTGGCAACTCTCGCCGATGTTTGGCGCCGCGGCCATGAGCCTGTCGAGTGTCTGCGTCGTAAGCAATGCGCTGCGCTTAAAATCCTTTAAGCCAAAAGTGGCAAAATAAGCTCACCATTAAGTCCATTTAGAACGGGTTTTCCAGGTGCCCGAGATTGACCTGAAAGAGGAGCGACGCGTACTTTGGTACGCGAGCGACGGCTTGAAGGTCAAGGTCGGGTGCCTGGGAAAGCCGACACAACAGGGAGGAATACCCATGCGATACACAATCAAGACTTCTGGCCTCATGTGCGGCCACTGCGACGCCACTGTCGAGACGGCGCTGCTCAACGTGGCAGGCGTGACCGACGCCGACGCCGATCACGAGACCCAGACCGTCCAGGTAGAGTGCGCCGACACCGTGACCGCCGAGCAGCTCGCCGCCGCCGTCGAGGGCGCCGGCGAGAAGTTCCACGCCCTGTCCGTGACCGCCGCGTAGCAGACGCCGCCTACTCAATCCTCAGAAGTTGCGGTGAAATACGGACTGTTGAGCCGCCCTAGGCCTTTAAACAGTCCGTATTTCACCGCAACTGACGGGGGCAACCGGAAGATCGACCAGAAACGAGGACCCGCCATGATGGCAGACCACAAATCGGTGACCCGCATGCTCAAGACGGCACGCGGCCAGATCGACGGCATCTTGCGGATGGTCGAGGAGGACCGCTACTGCGTCGATATTTCCACGCAGCTCATGGCCACACAGGCGCTCCTCGCGCGCATTAACGCCGACGTGCTCAAGGCGCATATCGAGGGCTGCGTGACTTCGGCAATCGAATCGGGCGACGAAGACCTCAAAGCCGCCAAGCTCGCCGAAATCGAACGCGTCGTCGACAAGCTCTCCAAGTAATTGGGGACATTGGGGACAGACTGCTTTGCGCCATCTTGGTGTATCGGGGACAGGTACGTTTGCACCACATTGGTGCAGATTAACCTGTCCCCCTTGCTCTAAATCGGGTATAAAGGCGTGCAGCATATCGAACGAAAGGCAATTTGCATGAATGACTTTATGAAGGGTCGCAATGGTGCCGATGAACTCACCATCGTGATGGGTTTTGCCGGCATCGTCATCGCGATGATCGGATCGATAGCCCGCATCCAGTGGCTCAGCTGGATTGCCATCGCCGTAATCGTGATTGGCGTGCTGCGCGGCCTGTCCAAAAATATCGACGCACGTCACAAGGAGAACGAGGCCTTTGTCGCCGCGACTGCAAACGTACCCGGCTTGGGCAAGTTTGTAGCTAGCTTGGGCGGCGGAGCTGCAGCGGCCAACGCCTCGCGCGCAGCCGGTACTAGCAAGGAAGACTTTGAACGTGCCAAGCGCACAGCCAAGAAGATGTGGAAGGGCCGCAAGACCACGGCATACCTCAAGTGCCCCAACTGCGGCCAGATGCTCTCCGTCCCCAAGGGCAAGGGCAAGATCCGCGTCACCTGCCCCAAGTGCCACGCCAAGATGGAAACGCGCTCCTAGCCGCCGCACGCGGGACAATTAATCAGGTTTGTTTGTCCCAGTCTTAAGTATTTGTTCGAAAAAAGCCGAGGCCCCGTGTTGAGACCTCGGCTTTTTGTATGCGACAACGGAGCTGTCCCTTTGTCTCGTCTACGCCACACCGTCGCGGGCCAGCTCCTCGGCAAGCGCTTCGGCAGGCATGGCCATAATCGCGTCGAGCTCGGCGTCCACCTCGGGAATACGCTTCACCTTGAGTTTGCGCACCAGATCACCACGGCACATCACGTGCGTCGGCTCACGCAGGGCACACAGATCATCCAGAGGATTCTTGCGCGTCACCAGGATATCGGCTGCCTTGCCGCACTCGATCGTGCCGGTCTCGCCGCCCAGCCCCAGCAGCTCGGCATTGACCTGCGTAGCCGTATGCAGTGCGAAGGCGTTGCTCACGTCGACATACTTGGCAAAATAGGCCACCTCACGCCACATGTCGTACTGCGTCACGAACGGGCAACTCGAGTCCGTGCCCAGGCCCACCTTAACGCCGGCATCCAATGCGGCACGAGCGCTCTCGATAATGCCCGAGCACACGATATCGCCGTTCTTCTTTTGCGTATCGGTCGAATGGGTCTTTTTCGGGTCGAGCAATACAAACGGCAGCGCCGGGCTGATAGTGCAGGTAACGCTGGGCGCACGCCCCTCGAGCTGCGTGCCCGCGGCGCCACGGTACAGTTCCATGATCTCGGGCGTCAACGGAGCGCCGTGCTCGATCGTATCGACGCCGGCCTCAAGCGCGGCCTTCACGCCTTCGGTGCTCTCGACATGGGCCATAACCGGCAGGCCCACCTCGTGCGCCGCCTTGCACGCCGCCGCGGCAACCTCGACCGGCATACGCAGCACACCCGGCTCGCCCACCTCGGTAGCGTCGAACACGCCGCCCGTCACGAACAGCTTGATGACGTCGGCACCGCGCGCATACAGGTCGCGCACCTGCTCGGCCGCCTCGGCGGGACTGTTAGCCACCTGGGCGAACAAGCCAGCACCATGGCCGCCCGGCACCGTGACGCCCGTTCCCGGCGCCACTAGGCGAGGACCTTGATACTTGCCGGCATCGATAGCATTACGAACGGCGATGTCGGCAAACAGTGGGTCGCCCGCGCCGCGCACCGTGGTCACGCCGCTTGCCAGTTGTTGTTGGGCGCTGCCCTTAAGAATATGGCGCACGATGGCGCGCCCCACGGGATTATCGAGCTTCTTCATCAGCGCGCCCGCATCGCCCGCCGAAACCGGCTTGCCCGAACCGCACAGATGCACATGCATATTGATGAGGCCTGGCATGAGATACGCCCCTGCCAGATCGATGACCTCGGCACCTGCAGGCGCCTGAGCCACAGCACTCGGCCCCATCCACGTGATGACACCGCGCTCAACGACCACGGCCATGTCGGGCTGCGGCTCCATATGTTCCGAACCATCCAGGACGGTCGCATTGATAAACAACGTAGAACGATCGGCAGACGCCATATCGAGCTCCTCCCCCTCAGAAAACTTGAACACCTGTCCATTATTGTCCAGCGCGGCAGGATTGCTGCGGACATATCGGTTAACGGAGGGAAGAGGGGATGTGGGGGGACGGAATACGTTGCAGCCCCACCCCAGCAACATCAGGGGAATGTCTCGATCTGTAACAGGTACAGGGTTATTGGGCCCCTTGATGTTACAGATCGAGACATTCGGTCGACGTTTCACCGGTTTGTCTCGATCTGTAACAATTACGAACTCAAACAACTTCTAAACGTTACAGATCGAGACAAAACCTCTCAGCGCCCATACCACTGGCGTCTCCATTCCTCAGCCAGATCGGCCCGCTGTTGAATTCCCGCCAGTCTCATCTTTTCAGCCAGCTTCCCCGGGTTCTTGAGTTCATCGAACGTAAACCGAAGCACCTTGTGCCCGAGCATCGTCAGATGAGACTCTCGCTGACGTTCTGCCACGAATGGGTCGACCGACCCCCGATCCCCACCATCCTGCAGGGTATGCTTTCCCTTCCCGTCGAGCTCGCCGATGACACATGTCCCATCCTCGAGCCTCCAGAAATAATCAACCCGAAACACCTGGCTCGAATCGAGCGGATCGCGAAACTCCACCTGCAGCTCCGGAACCGGAAAGCCGTACGCAATAAAGAACGCTCGGAACCGAGACTCGCCGCCGTTTTCGGACAGCCCGTCCGCATACGACGCAATCACCTGTGCCCTGCGATACCCTCGCCTGCCCTCGCAGTCGGCGCGGAGGCGCTCGCACAAATCCCAACGTGATACGCCTTTCGCCCGCAGTGCAGAATCGGCAATCGCCAACCCGTAGGAAAACGGCGCACGCAGCAGACAATCCTCCACCGTGCGCCAAAACGGCGTCACTCGCACGCCGTCGACGCGCTCAAGCGCACCCGCCATCTGTGGACGCAACAACCTGCACCCGCTGCTCAACGTCACCGAACAACCCGTCTTAACAAGAAAACGCGACCCGAGCAGGTCATTCGGCACCTCCAGACCCCACAAAAGTGCCGCGTCATAACCCCAAAACGCCCAATCGGGATGAAATTCCGCAAGCCCTTTGATAGTCCTCAGCGCTCGCTCCGCCGGCGTCAATGCATCCCAATCATGCTGAAAACAGAACAGGTACGGCTCGGGCTCCGCGATATCGTCGGTTCCAACATGGCGTCGCAGCCACATGAGCTCGGTATTGTCATGCGTTGCAAGCAGCGCACCTTGCTTGGCCGTCTCCGTGAGCCGCGCGAGCATCCTATTCCGCGCCAACGTGTTGCGAGTCGCATGTTTGTGTTTGAGAACGGTATTAGACACTTTCATCACCACCACGTCAGACAAATGGACCATCGTCACCGTTGCCTCCGCTGACAAATGTCTTGATCTGTAACAGGAAGACAGTCTTTGAGCCTCTAGTTGTTACAGAACAAGATCTTTCGGCAGCCGCCAACCTTCCGTCTCAATCTGTAACAGCAAGGTCGACTTTTAGCCTGTAGATGTTACAGATCGAGACATTCCCCCAACCAGGTGCCAAACGTCTCGATCTGTAACAGTTAGACGTTCTCCAGGGCCCTAAACGTTACAGATTTAGACAAATCAGCAGCGCCCAAGCATTCGTCTCGATCTGTAACAGGTAGACCGGTTTTTTGTCCCTAAACGTTACAGATCGAGACAAATAGACACGCGGCGGCGCTGCGACAGCCCATCCCTTACTCCCACTCCTGCTCGTAGATGTTGAGGGACTTTACGTAGCGCCCCTGGGCGCCCATGATGTCGCGGACCAGGCGCAAAAAGAAGCTGATGCACGAGGCGTCGAAGCCGTCCTGCAGGTCCTCCGGATGCACCGCACCCGGCCCATCGACCGCCGTGTCGCTCAGGCGCGCGATGTCATACAGGTAGAGCTGCCCCGCCGTCAGCCAGACATCGTCGACGCAGGCGAGGCGCACCGCAATCGCACCGTCGCTCCAATGCTCCTTTTGCACGATATGCGGGTCGTAGACATCAAAGCCATGATCGGTGTGCGTGTCCTTCAGCACGACCATGCCGGACGCAGGATCCTTGTCCAAAATGCCAAAGCGTGAGAAATACTGCGTGTCGCGTACCTGCTCGAGCCGCTTAAACGAGGCAGGCGAAAGTGATGCCGGCGGCTCGTCAACATACAGCTCGAGTAGCGTCTTACCATGGCGATAGGGGCGCTCGAAGAGCAGCCAATCGGTAAATGCCATGTTGTAGGCCATGATTTCGTTTTGAGAAGGTTCCTCGCAATAGCTGAGCCACGGATCGACGATAATCTCGAACTGTTCGCGCGCCGACTCCAGGAATTGAAACTTCCGCAGCATCCAAAAGTGAGCCATGTCGGCAATATCGTTGCCGACGGCTTCAGCCAGCTCTGCTCGGTCAAAAACTTGGTCAGTCACGGCATCCTCCTCAAACTGATGGACCTCAATTTGAGCTTACGAGGAGGGTGGGCAGCCACGACCAGCGCGGGCAAAATAGGCCTCCGGCTGCAAACCAGATGCTGACCAAACACTTGACGAAAAGCTTGACCGAAAATGCGCACCGCAACAAAACCGCAGGTAAACATAGACGGCCAACCCGCCCTTTTGAGCCAAGCGCCCCCGGTCACCACAGAAACAGCAGAGCACCACAGCTCAAGAAGACGCCGAATGGACACCCGTACGTCGACAAACGAGCAAATCGCTCGCAAAGAGTGTCCCCAACGACTAGACAAAAAATGACTAGTCATTGGGGACGTTCTTAAATAACTACTTTACAGCTCCAGCGCATCGGCGACTTCGGCCGCGCAGGCCAGGGCATCGGCCATAGCGTTCACCACGAGCGAGCTGCCGTTGCGAGCGTCACCGGCAACATACACCGGCGCGGCATCCGCGGCGACACCCTCCGTGCGAGCCGCGAGATGCGAGCCCTCGGCAGCCATCACAGGCAGCGGACGACCAGCAGCGGCAACGGGCACGCCAACGGCGTCGAACACACCGTGCTCTGGGCCCGTAAAGCCGCAGGCGATGAGCACCAGCTGGGCCGGCACCTCGTGCTCGGAGCCCGCGATGCGCTCCGGCTTACCGGCCGACCAGTCCAGATTGACCACACGCAGACCCGCGGCCGCGCCTTTCTTGTCCAGCAGCACCTCGAGGGTATCCACGCCCCAGGCGCGCATCTCGCCACCCATGGCAGCGATAGCCTCCTGCTGGCCGTAGTCGGTCTTCTTCACATTGGGCCACTGCGGCCAGGGGTTGCTCGCCGCGCGCTTATCGGGCGCCGCCGGCAAGAACTCAAACTGACGCACGCTGCGCGCACCCTGGCGCACCGCGGTACCCACGCAGTCGTTGCCGGTATCGCCGCCGCCAATGACCACGACGTCCAGGCCGCACGCGTTCACCACGGGCTCTCCGCCATCGAGCACCGAGACGGTCGAAGCCGTCAGGTAGTCCACGGCGTACACCACGCCCGGGGCATCAATGTTCGCAGCCGAAAGCCCACGCGGAGCACGAGCGCCGGCAGCCACCACGACGGCGTCAAAGCCATTGAGCTTGGCCGCCACCGCAGGGTTCGTAACGTCGGCACTCAGCTCGAACACAATGCCCAGCTCGCGCATGAGCGCCACGCGACGCTCGACCACGGACTTCTCGAGCTTCATGTTGGGAATGCCGTACATGAGCAGACCGCCCGGGCGGTCGTCACGCTCAAACACCGTCACGCGCGCGCCGCGACGCGCAAGTTCCCATGCAGCCACCAGGCCAGCCGGGCCAGAGCCAATCACAGCGACCGTGGGCGCATCCTCCCCTGCCGGCTCAAAGCGGCGCGGACCGCCATTTGCCCACTCATGGTCGCTGATCGCACGCTCGTTGTCATGGATCGTCGTGGGTTGGCCATCGACCGAACCCAGGTTGCACGCGGCCTCGCACAACGCCTGTCTCTTATACACATCTCCGAGCCCACGAGACTCCTGAGCATCTCG
>URKV01000074.1 GCA_900548565.1 uncultured Collinsella sp. | reverse complement strand
ACGAGATGCTCAGGAGTCTCGTGGGCTCGGAGATGTGTATAAGAGACAGCTCTGCTCGCGACCGTGCGGCCGATTTTGCCGAGCGCCGTCGTGCCGATGTTAACGCGAGTCCGTGGGGTGACGACGAAGCCCTGTCGGTGCCCGGCGTTGCCCGTCCGCACCTGAGCATTCTTCGTCAAAAGGGCTCCGATGCTGCAGTGACCACGGTCATGGGCAACGATGTGGACCCGGTTTTGGACAATGACGACGAGGACGAGGATCCGTTTGTCGACGTATCCGATGCCGTGGAGGCCGAGCGCGCTAAGACGACGCTGCTGCCGCGCCGCCATGCCAAGAAGGGCAAGGCTGCGCCTAAGCTCAATACGAGTGAGCCCGACCCGTCTTGGTCCGATAGCGAGATTGAGCTCACTGAGGGCGATGACGAGGACGACGAGGCGCCGATTGAGACCGCAAAGACAACTTTGCTGCCGAGTCGCCATGCCAAGCGCGAACAGGTAACCGGCCAGCTTTCGATGGAAGACGACCCCGATAAGATTGACGAGTCCGAGCCGCCGTTTGCCGTGAATCCTGTCTCGGCAGCACCTCAGATTCCCGACTTCTTGAAGCATCCCAAGGTTGCCGATGCGCCTGCCTCGAGTGCTGTCGGATCGGCTGCGGCTAGGGATGGGGGAGCGGACGGCGGCGCCGCAGATAACGAGGGCGAAGAAGAGGATGGCCTTAAGCTTCCGCCACTCGAAATCCTGCATGCCAACCCGCAGTCGGCGTCCTCCGCGTCTTCTGACAAGGAGCTGGAACAGACTGCCGAGTCGCTTCAGTCCACGTTGCTTGAGTTTGGCCGCAGTGCCCGCGTGGTCGGCTGGATCGCCGGCCCCACGGTGACGACCTTTAAGCTGCAACCTGGCGAGGGCGAGCGCGTGAGCAAGATCTCGAGCCTCGAGGACGATATCGCGCTTTCGCTCGCTGCCCAGTCGGTGCGTATCTTTGCCCCGATCCCCGGCACCTCGCTCGTGGGCATCGAGATCCCCAATCGCAAGCGCCAGAACGTCAACCTGGGCGACGTGCTGCCCTATGTGAAGGGCGGTCCGCTCGAGCTCGCAATCGGGCGCGATGCCGAGGGCACGCCGGTCGTCGCCGACCTTGCCAAGATGCCCCACCTGCTGATCGCCGGTACCACTGGTTCCGGTAAGTCGGTCATGATTAACTCCATCATCACGACCTTGCTCATGCGCGCGCTTCCCGAGGACGTTCGCCTGATCATGGTCGACCCCAAGCGCGTCGAGCTTGCGGGCTATAACGGTCTGCCGCATCTCTATGTGCCCGTGGTGACCGAGCCCAAGCAGGCCGCGAGCGCTCTGCAATGGGCCGTGTCCGAGATGGAGCGTCGCCTGAAGGTCTTCGAGCGCCTTAACGTTCGTAAGATTTCGACCTATAACGAAAAGCAGGCCGCCGGCGAGTTTGAGCATTACGACAACCCGCCGCTAAAGATGCCCTACTTGGTCATCATCATTGACGAGCTCTCGGACCTGATGATGGTCGCCGGTAAGGATGTCGAGGCCTCGATCGTGCGTATCGCCCAGCTGGGCCGTGCCGCCGGTATTCATCTTATCGTGGCCACGCAGCGCCCCAGTTCCAATGTGGTGACGGGCCTTATCAAGGCCAACATCACCAACCGCATCGCCTTTAACGTCGCCACGGGCATCGACTCGCGCGTCATCATCGACCAGATGGGTGCCGAAAAGCTCACCGGTTTGGGCGACATGCTGTTCTCCAAGGTCGACTGGGGCAAGCCCCGCCGTATCCAGGGCTGCTTTGTCTCGGATGACGAAATCAACGAGATTGTCGAGTTCGTCAAGTCGCAGAGCGAGCCCGACTACCACGAGGAGATCCTGTCTGCCGTGGCGCCCGCTTCCATGTCCATGGCGGGTGGCGGCGGCATTGTCCGTACCGGAGTCGCCGAGCCGCAAGACGATGATCCGCTCATCTGGGAAGCCGCCCATATTGTGGTGGATTCGCAGCTTGGCTCCACATCTGGCCTGCAACGCCGCCTGAAGGTTGGCTATGCGCGTGCCGGGCGTATTATGGACATGCTGGAAGAAAAGGGTGTCGTCGGCCCGCCCGACGGTTCCAAGCCGCGCGAGGTCCTGTTGGACGAGGAGGGGCTTGCCGCGCTGGAATCTGTCGACGCCGAGATGGCACGTGAAGATCGTGAGTTTGGAGGATTCTGATGGCTGCACGCTTTGGTGACATGCTGCTCGAGCAGCGTCGCCGAATGGGCCTTTCCATTCAGCAGGTCGCCAACACCATCAAAATCAGGCCGCAGATCATCGAGTTTTTCGAGACCGGTAACTTTGCTTCGATGCCGCCGCGCGGCTATGCGCAGGGCATGATTTCGAGCTATGCTCGCTTTTTGGGCCTCAATCCGCGCGAGGTCGTCAATGCCTACTTTGACGACCTGATGGCATACGAACGCGAGACGTCCCAGCAGGGCGGTCGTTTTCAGGACGCCGCTGGCTACGTCAATTCGCGCTCCTCGGTCGATAACGGGCGCTTCCTGATGGTTCAGGGCGGTCGTTCGACCCGCTATGGACAGCGTCCTCAGCAGGCCGGTTATATTACCGAGACGGGTTCGGGCGAGGAGATTCGCTCACAGCGTGACCGGTTCCGCAGTACGCCGATGCCTGAGGACCGTGCGCTTCCCACTGCCCGCGGCGTGGCGCGTGACCCTCGTGCCGGCTACGGCGACGGCGGCTATTCCGATCGCGGTTACCGTGGTGCCTCTACGGGACGCTCTCGCGGTGGCTATGCGGATGCCGATACCACGCAGGTAACGCCGCGTCTTCGCTCTCAATCACAGCCGTATGGCCAGCGCTCTTCGGCTCCGCGTTCGGGCCAGCGTGGCTATCAAGGCCGCGGTGAACTTGCGCCCCGCTCGGGTCAGCGCAGCCTTCAGGGCCAGGGTGGCTATCGCGGCCGTTCCGATAGCAATCGTGGTCGTATGCCTCAGGGAGGCGGCCGCAATAGTTCCAGTCGTGGACGCGGCGGATCACGTACTCCTCAAAACAACGGGCTCGATCCGCGTATCGTCTACGCCGGCATCGGTGCCGTGGTGTTTCTGCTGATTGTGCTCATCGTGGTGCTTCTGCGCGGCCGCGCATCTTCGACGCCCGAGACCACGCCCGAGACGCCCGCTGCTACCAAGACGACGACCAAGAAGTCTTCTAAGAAGTCCGAAACGGTCGACGAGGACGAAGACACCGATGAGGCGACGGATGAGTCGACTGATTCGGACGCTACTAAGACGACGGCCAAGAAGGAAGAGAACGAGGTCACGAAGGTCAAAGTCTCCGTTGCCAAGGGAAAGACCGCGTGGATTGAGGTCAAGGTTGACGGCAAGTCGGTCTATGGCGCCCAGGCGACTGGCCCCTTTGAGCAGGAGTACACGCCCGAGTCCTCGATCGAGATCACCACGTCCAAGCCTTCCGATGTCACCGTTACCAAGAACGGTGAAAAGGTTCGTTACGATACTAAGACCTCGGGCGTGGCGCGTGTGACGATCACCGTTCCCAAGAAGGAGACGTCTGATTCCGAGAATGGTGAAAGTTCTGATGGTACCGACACCACCGATGGTACCGATACCACCGACGGTACCGATGCCCAGTCCACGGATGGCGCCGATACCGCAACTGACGGTCAGACACCCACCGATTCTACCGACAATTCGTACGATAGCTACTAGGCCGCTCGTACGCGAAAGGAAACATCATGGCTAAAGATTCCAGCTTCGACGTCGTGTCCGAGGTCAACATGCAAGAGGTCGACAACGCCTTCCAGCAGACCACGCGCGAGATTTCCCAGCGCTATGACCTTAAGGATTCCGGCGCCACGATCGAGCTTTCGAAGGGCGACAGGCTCTTTACGATTAACGCCCCGGCCGATTTTGTCTCCAAGCAGATTATCGACGTGCTGAGCTCCAAGCTCATCAAGCGCGGCATCGACCTCAAGGCTGTCTCGTGGGATGCTCCGCAGGCGGCATCGGGCGGCACCGTGCGCGTGCTCGGCCATATCGTCGAGGGTATCGACCAGGCGACCGCCAAGAAGATCAACAAGGACATCAAGGACCAAAAGCTCAAGGTCAAGGTGACCATCGAGGCCGACAAGCTGCGTGTTTCCTCTGCTTCGAAGGACGCGTTGCAGACCGTGATCCAGTTCCTGCGCGACCAGGACTACGGCCAGCCGCTGCAGTTCACCAACTACCGCTAATATCAATCGAAAGGACCGCTCTCCAACATGGATACACCGTTGGGCTCCGTGCTCTACATCACCCTCGGGTGCGCTAAGAACGAGGTTGACACCGACCGCATGCGTTCTCTTTTGACCGCCGCGGGCTACGAGGAGGCATTCGACCCGCAGGATGCCGATATCGTCATCGTCAATACATGCTCGTTCCTCGCCTCCGCAACGTCCGAGAGCATCGAGACCACGCTCGAGCTCGCCAACGAGGTTCAGGACGGTGTTCGTTCTTGCCCCATCGTTATGTGCGGCTGCGTGCCGTCGCGCTATGGCGATGACCTGCCTGACGAGCTGCCCGAGGTCGCTGCCTTTGTGAAGGCCGACGAGGAAGACGGCATCGTGGCGGTCATCGATGGCGTGCTGGGTGTCGAGCGTGAGATTGCAGCCTATATCCCGCAGGTCAAACGTACCGTCGAGGGTGCTGTCGCCTACGTCAAGATTTCCGATGGCTGCAACCGCTTCTGCAGCTTCTGCATGATTCCCTATATCCGCGGTCGCTATCATTCGCGCAATGCCGAGAGCATCATCTCCGAGGTGCGCGACCTGGTTGCCGGCGGTGTGCGCGAGATCGTGCTGATCGGCCAGGACACGGGCATCTGGGGTACCGACTTTGCCGACGAGGACGTCGCCGATGGCTCGCCGCGCAATCTGGCGCAGCTGCTGCGTGCCGTCGCCGAGGCCGTGCGCCCGCACAACGTCTGGGTCCGCGTGCTCTATCTGCAGCCCGAGGGCATGACTGACGAACTCATCGAGACGATTCGCGATACGCCCGAGGTGCTGCCCTATATCGATATCCCCGTGCAGCACTGCGACGCGCGCATTCTCAAGGCCATGCGTCGCTCCGGTTCGCGCCAGGAGCTTGAGGATCTGTTCCGCGACCTTCGCGAGCGTATCCCCGGCATCGTGATTCGTTCCACGGCCATGGTCGGCTTCCCGACCGAGACCGACGACGAGTTCCGCGACCTTATCGACTTTATGGACACCGTCGGCTTTGACTACACGAGTGTCTTTGCCTACTCGCAGGAGGAGGGCAGCCTGGCCGCTAAGATGGAGGGTCAGGTCGACGAAGAGGTCAAGCTCGAGCGCGCCCAGGAGGCCATGGACCTGGCCGAGTCGCTCGGTTTTGCCGCCACCGCCGCACATGTGGGCGAGCGCGCCCAGGTAATCGTCGACGGTATCGAAGAGACCGAGGATGGCGCCGAGCTGATCGGCCATGCCTGGTTCCAGGCGCCCGATTCCGATGGCGCGGTGCATCTGGACGCCAGCGAGGCGTCCGTGGGCGATATTCTGGCCGTCGAGTTTACCGATAGCTTCTGCTATGAGCTTATCGGTCATGTTGTGGAGTAGGAGAGCGTCGTGGCTAACGAGAGCAATAAGGAACTGACGAGTGTCTGGACGCCCGCCAACATCGTGACGTGCGTTCGCATCGTCTTTATCCCGGTGTTCATGATTGTGTCGGCGCTTTCTCACACGAGTGTTGCCGGTACGGATTGGAGCACCTTCGACGGCCCGCTCGCCGCTGCTGCCTTCATTCTGTATGTGATCCTGTCGTGCACCGATAAGGTCGACGGTTATCTGGCGCGTTCGCGCAACGAGATCACCGACTTCGGTAAGTTCTTGGACCCCATCGCCGATAAGCTGCTCGTGTTCTCGGCCCTGCTGCTGTTCTTGGATTTTGGCGCGGTGACCGTGTGGTCCGTGTTCATTATCCTGTTCCGTGAGCTTCTGGTGAGCGCCCTTCGCATGGTTGCGAGTGCGGCCGGCGTGGTCGTTGCGGCCGATAAGCTCGGCAAGTACAAGACGGCAACCACGATGGTCTCCATCTGCGGTTACCTGTGCGTTTTTGCTATGGCCGGCTTGCACCTTGGCCCGGTGGCGCTGACGCTCGGCATCTACTCGGTGTCGCGCTTCCTGTACGCCGTTGCCGTTGTCCTGACCGTTATCTCGGGCGCCCAGTACTTCTGGAACTGCCGCAAGATCGTCTTTTCGGTCTAGGTCCTGGTGGGTATGACGGACTCTTTTGAGCAGATTTCCGCACATAACGAGGAGCTGGCGCGCGAAATTGTCGAGCGCGCGAGCGCTCGGGGCGTGACGGTTTCGACGGCTGAGTCGCTGACGGCGGGTATGATCGCCTCGACTATTGCCGATATCCCGGGCGCCTCGGCGGTGCTGCGTGGCGGTGCGGTGACCTATTGCGATGAGATTAAGCATCGCGTTCTTGGTGTTGAGCAGGAGACGCTCGACCGCTATACCGCGGTGTCGCATCAGACCGCGCGCGAGATGGCGGTGGGTTCGCTGGAGCTGTACCAGAGCGATATTGCAGTGAGCGCAACGGGTTATGCCGGCCCCGGCGGTGGCACTGAGGACGATCCGGCTGGCACTTTCTATATTGGCTGGGCGTATCGTTCCGCCGATGGGGGCGTGCCGGTCGTGGACTCTGTGCGCTGCCACTATGAGGGCGACCGTTCGTGTGTTCGTGCCCATGCGGTCGCGGAGGCATTGGGACGCATTGCCCTTGTGCTCAACTCTATGGAATAGACGTGTTTTAAGGGGCCTCTGGGCCCCTTAATTGTGGAGATAGGGACCTTAGGCTCATTTGGCGTTTGCGCTGGTTGTAGACGTATTCTTGCCTTCCTTGCTCTTATTTGTTCCTTTGTGGTCAAGCATTTGGTCAGTGTTTGGTCGGCGTTTGGTTGGGTTTTGGAAAGACTGCCTGTATATGATTGGCCTGAACGGTTGACCACGAACAGCCGTTCGTTTATTATCGATGCAGGTTGTTAAGAGGAGGGCTATTCATGGCCAAGAATTCAGGTCCCGTACGTACCGTTCATGCTCGCACGACGGGTAAAGAGCGCGATGAGATGATCGCCACCACCAAGGCCGAGATTGAGAAGAAATTCGGCCAGGGTTCCATCATGAGGTACGGCGACGGTGGTCCCGAGCTCGAGGTCGAGGCCATTCCCACGGGTGCTCTGGCACTCGATGCCGCGCTGGGTATCGGCGGCGTGCCGCGCGGCCGTATCGTCGAGATTTACGGTCCTGAGTCCTCCGGTAAGACGACGCTTTCGCTCGAGATCCTGGCCGAGGCCCAGGCAATGGGTGGCGTTGTGGCATTTATCGATGCCGAGCACGCGCTCGATCCCACGTATGCCGCGCGCATCGGCGTGGATATCGACGAGGTACTGATTTCCCAGCCCGATACGGGTGAGCAGGCGCTCGAGATCGTTGACATGCTCGTGCGTTCCGGCGCCATCGATGCCATCGTCGTCGACTCCGTCGCCGCGCTGACCCCGCGTGCCGAGATCGAGGGAGAAATCGGCGATACTACGGTCGGTCTTCAGGCTCGCCTGATGAGCCAGGCGCTCCGCAAGCTCGCCGGCTCGCTGTCCAAGTCCAACACGACGTGCATCTTCATTAACCAGCTGCGTGAGAAGATCGGCGTCATGTTCGGCAACCCCGAGACTACGACGGGCGGCCGCGCCCTTAAGTTCTTCTCTTCGGTGCGTATCGACATTCGCCGTATCGACAGTATTAAGCTTAAGGACGAGGTTATCGGTAACCGCGTGCGCGCCAAGGTCGTTAAGAACAAGGTGGCAGCTCCGTTCCGTTCTGCTGAGTTCGACATCATGTACGGTACGGGCATCTCTAAGGAGGGCTCGATTCTGGACATGGCTGTCGAGTGCGGCATTTGCAAGAAGATGGGCTCCTGGTTTGCCTATGGCGAGGATAAGCTCGGCAACGGTCGCGAGGCCGCCAAGGCGTTCCTGCGCGAACACCCCGATTGTGCCGACGAGATTGAGCATAAGGTTCGCCTTGCCTGTGGACTTGAGTTTGATGACGATGCTCCGTCCGAGGTCGAGCTGACCGATCAGCCTGCGCCTGAGGAGTTTGACGAGCTTTACGCCATCGATGGTTCCGCTATGCTCGATGATGACGACGAGTAGCGGTTACGCTCATGTCGTATACGGTGACCGAGGCCACGGTCGTCTTTCCCGATAAGAAGGCGGCCTCCTCGTTCTCGAACGGGTATGCGTCCAAAAAGCCTTGCGCACATATCGATTGTGAGCTTGAGGGCGGTTTTGAACGGTCCATTTGGATTCCCGTGCGGGTCGCGCGGCTGTATGTCAAAAACCGCCCCGATCTTCCCTGTGATTGGGACAACTTCCGTGAGGCGGTGCAGCTCATTGAGCGTAAATGTGCACTTACCATGGTGACCGAGATGTTATCGCGCCGCGACCATGCGACGGGTGAGGTCCGTGACAAGCTGGCTCGCTACGGCTTTCACCAGCCTGCGATCGATTTCGCCGTCGAGCGCGCCACCGAGTATCGTTTTTTAGACGAGAGCCGCTTTTGCTCGTACTTTATCGAGGAGCGCAAGCGGCGCGGTTGGGGACAGCGCAAAATCGAGACCGAGCTCAAGCGCCGTCATGTCGTGCTCGATGACATTCCCGGTTATCCCGAGGATTATTTTGCCGTCGAAGACGATTTGGCGCGTGCGTCAGCCCTGCTCGCCAAGCGGCGTGTTCCAGAGACGCGCGCATTCGAAAAACTGGTTCGGTTTTTGATGGGCAAGGGCTTCTCGTATCACGTCGCCGCCGATGCCGTTAAGGCACGTCTCGATGCCGAACGCGAGGAATGTGCGGTTTAGGCGTATGTGTTTTGTGGCCCTGCCGTTCACCGTGTTTTAGCGGTTGATTTCCGATCTCAACCGAACACATTGAGCGAATAGGCCGTTCCCGCAGCT
>URKV01000073.1 GCA_900548565.1 uncultured Collinsella sp. | reverse complement strand
ATGCTCAGGAGTCTCGTGGGCTCGGAGATGTGTATAAGAGACAGCCGTAAGCGTGCCGGCGATAGCACCCGACTCGCCGCCGGTGACGGGGCAGTCAAACGCCATGCGGCCGGAAACCTGGGCGGCCTCGGCAATGTCGCGCGCCAGCTCGGGCGAGCTCGTGGTGAGGTCGATCAGGACCGCGCCGGGCTTAGTGCACGCGAGCAGGCCGTCGCCCGCCAGGTAGAGCTCCTCGACCTCGGAGGGATAGCCCACCATGGTAAAGACGACGTCGGCGTTCGCCGCGGCATCTGCCGGCGTATCGGCCCAGACGGCACCGCGCTCAACGAGCGCTGCAGCCTTGGACTTGGTGCGGTTGTTGACCGTGACGGGATAGCCAGCGTCCAGAATGTGGCCGGCGATGGGGGCACCCATAATTCCGGTGCCGATGAATGCGACGGAGAGCTTGTTTGCCATGAAACCTTTCCTTTTGGGTTGGGTGTTGTTACCAGGTTGAATACTCGGTGCCAGCGTTTGGGCTGTGAGTCGAGGGCGATTACGGACGCAGCGCTTGCCTACTGACCGCGCACGCGGCGGGCGATACGGTCGGAAAGCGACGCCTTGTCGGCGCGGTTCTTACCCCAAAACGCGCAGCCCACCATGCCGGGGCCCACGTGCGAGCCGATGGTGGGACCCACGGAGCCGCGAATGATCGTGACGTCGGCGCAACCCTCCTCCTTGCGGATGGCGGCTTCGAGCCAGTCACCATCCTTTTCGGCATCGGCCGTCATGATGGCGATGGGCATGGTGCGATCGGGCACGTAGCTCTCGCGGAACGACTTGAGGATGGACTTGAGCGCCTTCTTGCGGCCGCGGTTGACGCCGATCAGCGACAGCGAGCCGGCCAGGTCGTAGGAGAGCTCGGGCTTGACGTCGAGCTTTGCCGTGAGCTGCGCCGCCGCGGGAGGAATGCGGCCGCCGGCAGCCAGTGCGTCGAAGCTCTCGAGCGTAAAGTAGCCGTGGACGTAGGTCTTTGCCTCGTTTGCCCAATCGACCAGCTGCTTGGCGGTCAGTCCCGCCGAACGCTGGCGCACGGCCTCGAGCGCCAAGAGCGCACCGGTCGCGCAGGGCAGAGCGTTGTCGACCACGTAGAGCTCAAAGTTGGGATACTCGGCGCGCACGACATCTGCCGCCTGGCACGCGGAGTTGTAGCTCGACGACAGCGCCGAGGTAAAGCACAGGTAGACCGTGGGCGTGCCCTCTTTGGCGCACTCGGTAAAAAACTCGATATAGCGACCGAGCGACACAGCCGAGGTGGACACGCGGGCACCGGCGCGCATCCGGTCGTAGAACTCCTTAGGGCTCATGCTCGACCAGATGTCGTCTGTGCGCTCCTCGCCATCGATAATGAAAGGGAAACCCAGGATATCGACATCGAGGTTCGCGGCGACCTCGGGGCTAAAGTCGCAGCAGGTATCGACGACGATGCGGCAACGGTTCGAATGACCGGCGGATGCGGCCTTGTCCATCAAAGCGACTCCTTACGTAAAAAGGCGGCCACCCGCATGGGATGGCCGCCAACCGTTAACTCATGCAAGTTAACGTATTTTACTCGTCAAGTGTTTCGATGCGGGGCTTGATGATGCCATATCCACCATTCTTACGGTGATACACCACATTGATGAGGCCAGTCGTCGCGTTCTCGAACACGTAGAAGTCGTGGCCCAGCAAATCGGTCTGCACCAGCGCCTGCTCCTCGGTCATCGGGGTGACATCGACGACCTTCTCGCGGACGAGCAGGTCGTCGTCCTCCTCGGGCAGCAGCAGGTCGGCCAGATCCTCAACGCGCTCGACCGGCGCGACATCCGCGGCACTGGCACCACCCTGGCGGTTGTCCACGACCTTGGTCTTGAACTTGCGCAGCTGACGGGTGACCTTATCGGCGGAGAGGTCGATGGCAGCATACATATCTGCGCCGTGCTCGGCAACGCGAATCACCGAACCGCGGGCACGAGCCGTGACCTCGACGATTGCCGGGTTGGGGTTCGAGGGGTTCTTCTCATAACGAAGCACGACGTCGACTGTCATGGGCTCGATGTCGAAAACCTTGAGCGCCTCGCCGATTTTCTCATCCACATGCGCACGCAGAGCATCGGTTACCGTCGTCTTGCGTCCAGAAACCTTGATATCCATACGTGGCTCCAATCTGCCTCGGGGACTTACTGTACTGGCTATGTACCCATTGCCGTGCATTTAATCACGCGAATTCCCAAAGACCCGAATAACGACTGCTTGATACCGCATACCGAAGTCTCGCACTTTTCCGTGACAAAGTGCGCTATAGGAGGGCGTCGGCAAAGCTAGTTTTTTTCCTGGAAATCAGCTTTTACCTGCCGTTTTTACCAAAATAGAAAAGCCGGGCTCCCTTATTGGGGAGACCCGGCCATGCGTGTTGAAACCGTGAAGAAGCGCCTTGTTCAGCGTGTGGCAGGCGCCACCCCTACCAATAACTAGCTATTGAGCTTGTTGATGCCATCGTCGGTGATGGTGCCCTCCTGGCTAGACGACGGGCCGTCGCTGTTGTTATCAGAGGCGTCGTCATCGGAGGACTCGGTCTCGTTGGACGTGGAGTCGGATGCCTGCACATTGGCCCCCGAAACGGTCTTGGCGGTAAGGTCATAGGGCATCTGTCCGTACCAGACGCAGTGGACTGCCTCGAGCGTGCCATCGACCGTGATGCCATCGAGGGCATCGCTCACGGCACGGCACAGCTCATCATTAGAGCTAAGACCTGCGACGCCAAGCGTGGAGGGCGCCTCGAGCGTACCGACATAGGAGATCTGGCTCATCAGACGCGCGAGGTAGCCACCAGCCGTGGAATCACAGATCACGTAATCGACCTCGCCCGACTCGAGCGCCTCAAAGCACTCATTGATGTTGGAAAAGGTCTTTTGGTTGGCGGTGATGCTTTGCTTGGCGAGCGCCTCCTGCGAGGCCGAGGAGGTCTGAACGCCCAGGGTAGCGGTGTTAAACGTTTCGGTGGAAACGCTCAGCGACTCGCCGTCACTGCTCTTGCCGAATACGGCGGCGGCATCGTACAGACAGGTGCCAAGCGAGCTGATGTCGCCGCCCGCAGACTTGATGTCGCCAATGAAGATGTCCGCCTTTTTATCGCTGAGCGCGGAATCGGCCGAGGACGCATCGACAAAGGCGACCTTGAGACCCATGCGGCATGCGAGGGCACGAGCGGCATCGACCGCATAGCCCGTGAGGTTTCCGTCGGCATCCTGCATGGCCTGCGGTGCATCGGACGTATCGAGGGCGACCGTCAGGGTTCCCGGCGTGACCAGGGCATCGTCCGATACCGTGGGGGTAACGGTCTCGCGCTCGATCTGGTCGATCGTGGGCGTCGTGAACGTGGACAGTGGATTGAACGCGCATCCGCTCAGGCCCAAAACGGCAATGACCGCCGCGGCCCCAGCACCTAACCGAGCCGCATGCATCAAGCTGCCCCTCACCATGTCCACTACCCTGCCTTCTGTGTCGTATACGATCCGTGCCCCGCACGGAATATCGGGTTGTTCCCACCAGCTGACCTGGTATTTGACCCCACACTTGCGCACCGGGGCGTTTGCTCGGGAGGCCGCAGCCACCTTCACGACTGGCCCGCTCGCCCGCGAGGCGGTATTGCCCCAAAGAAAGTAGAACGGACGGTGCGGCTTACATCTAGGACGCGCCATGATCGCGCCGCGCGCACGCGGTCGCTTACGTGGATCCCTTTGACCGCGTCTGTCTTGGACTAGGATGGGCATTTCGTCCGTCCGCAACCACAGCCTGGCAGGAACGTAGCGCATTATAGCTAAGTTCAAGCTATAGTTTAAGGTTAGGGACGTTATTCGCATCGCGAGCACAGATTTCGCAGGTCGGGGCGGACCATTCGTGCCCCCATGAAGCCCGGAGCTCCCCCACGGGGAGCCCCGGGGCACCCGTCTCAGGGTGCCGTGTGCAAAAAACGGCAAATATGAGTACTGTTACCAATTTAGTAGCAGCGTATTACCACCTCACGAGCCCTTTTTGAGTTCCGCACAGCCTGCTTGGCGCCAAGATATTCCACATTCGTTTATTATCTCTTCGCTGAATCCAGATTATCGGCCCAAGTTTCTTTGTTTTTGCTGTCACTAATCTAGTAACAGTACTCATATTTGCCGTTTTTTGCACAGAGCATATAAACAGACCCCCTATAAAGCCATAGTTTTACGCTGGTTTGAGCCCAAAGCACGCTCGGAGCGTATTCAGCAGAGCATCTTGCCTCTTTCGACGAGCCTCTACGCGATTCTGATATCGCTTACCCATACGCTGGTGGATGCGCCATGCGAGCGCTTCCATCGCTTCCATGTCGCGGAGCATTTCGTTGTTGACCGTCGCAACCTCGATTCCCATAGTAATCAAGCCCGTGTTGCGTTTTTCATCATGGATACGTCCCCTCCGGGAGGAATGGCCCAGCTCACCGTTGTATTCCAGGTCAAACCGGGCTGTTTCCTGATACGCATCGCAAACTGCGTGCGACATCCCCGAGATTGCCTGCGCGCGGTCATCGAACTCGATCTTGTAGTCGGTCTTAAAGGGACCGCAGGCAAATCCGCCATAGGAAAACGGAAGCGAAAACAGAGCGAGCATGATGCACTCCATGGGCGAGCGCAGGTTTTCTGACAAGTAGGGACACAGACGCTGCAGTTGTTTGGCCGCATTCCCCTTGCATACCGCGAGGTAATCTGCCAGACGATCGGGCGTCAGCACCGGCTCAACCTCAAAGTAGCCCACGTCTGCTGGCTGGTCCTTGTCCTTTGCAAGTTTATTCGTAACGGGCGAGGTGTAGGGAGGCAGATACTTCCCGCGGTCACTCAGCGAAATCTTAGAGCACAGCTCCTGGGCCAGGGCAAATGCCTGGATGCAGCCGACCTCGCGCGCGACGGCTACGCAAAGGGCCTCGGGAGATAGACTGTACACCCCCGGTTCCACCTCTAGAATCGAGCCGGCGGGCAACCCGGAGCATACGGACCAGCCCACGCCAGGCATGCGGCGGCGCTGCGCCGCAGATCCCACCAGCAAGCAAAGATCTTCTTGCACCTCGCCGCTTGCGGCCCCAATCCGCACCAAGTCGGGAAGATAGATGTCCTCGGTCGAGGGCGACGACGTGCGCAGCACACGGCGCTCTTCATCGGGATCGAGGTCCTTCCAGCTTATGTAGCCCATCTGCCGGCGTTCGGCGCGCATCATGCGTAGCGCCGAGGCGCCCGTTAGGATTACGGAAGCCGCTAGCTGTTCGTCTGTCGGCTCGTTGCGCCGCTCAATCTTCACTGCCACAAAACCACCCCTACCAAACGCGTGCGATAGCGAGGCCATCGACCGCTACGGCGCCGGCGCGCTTGAGTTCCGCCGAAGCCGCTGCCATCGTCGCGCCCGTGGTGATAACGTCATCGATAAGCAGCAAGCGGCGGCCGTGCACGTCCTCAACCGTCTCGTACATGCCTTGGGCACGCTCGCGGCGCTCCTCACGACCGAGTTCGCGCTGGTCGCCATGCCCGTACTTGACGAGGGCATCGAGCAGGGGAACACCCGACAGCTCGCAAAATGGGCGCGCAATAGCCTCCATATGATCAAAACCACGCCGCCGAAACGCTGCCGTCGTCGCAGGCACAAACACCACCGCATCCGCACCGGACAGCACACCTCCGTAGCGATCGGGCGCTACGACCTGGGCATGCAGGGCGGTGTCGTAGAGCAGCTCCGCCAGATACGGAGCCAGACGTCGCTCGCCCGCATCCTTGTACGCTTTAATGATGCGCGGCAGCGGATGCGCATAGACGGCGCACGCCAGGCAGCGGTCGAGCGCCTCCGTCATTGCCGAGGACGTGCCCTCGACCGAACACTCAGTGCACAGCAAATCCCCAAACGGGGCGCCGCATCGGGTGCAGCTATGACGTGGGTCGATGAGCGTGAGCGCAGCCAGGCAGTCTTGGCAAATAAGCGCACCGGCGCGCTCGCAGCCGGCACATCGTGTTGGCGACAATGCCTCGAGCGCCTCGCGTGCCACCCGCTCGGCAAACGGTAGCAATTCGTCCGCAAACGGTAGGGCACCGGCACCCTGCAGACAGCTCAATATGTTCAGATGGCTCTTCAAGACACAACCCTCCCTACGTTCGGTCGCAGGGAGGGTTGTTGATTCGGCGCTATGATACCCCGATGCGCTCGGGGCAAGGCGGGCTAAATCCGCTCGCGGGCGTTATTCGCCGGCAGGCGGTTGTGGTGCGGACGAAGACGGGGTCGAGCCCTCGCCACCATCCTGGCGCGGCTTGCGGGAACGGCGACGGCGACGGCGCTTTTGGCCCTGGTCGGCCGAGCCCTCGCCACCGCGATCCTCGCGCGGCTCGCGCTCGTCACGAGCGGCGCCACGCGAAGCCTTGGCAGCCGCTCCCCCGCCATCTCCGGGACGACGGCGCGTGACCTTGACCTCGCCATCCGAGACCTGATCGGCCACGGAGGGCACTGAGGGCTTCTGTTGCGCGCCCGAGGAATGGCGACGGCGCGGACGCGGCGCGCGTTCCTCCTCGCCACGCGACTTGCCGCCCTTGTCGGCAGGCGTATCGGAACCCGAACCACCCTTGGAAGCGGCACCAGCCTCGCGAGCAGCTGCGGCGCGGAAGGCGTCCTCGCGCTCCTCGCTCGACAGATGACGGCGGCGGCGACGTGTGGGGTTCATGCCGCCGCCGCGATTCTGCTGCTGGGGCTGCTGAACCTCGCGCTCGCGAGAGGCGTTCTTGCCCGCAGCTGCAGCCTCGGTAGCATCGCCCGAGCCCGCGCGCTTGCGACGACGACGGCCACCGGCGGCCTCCTCGGCCTCGGGCACCTCGGCCTTGCCACGGCCCTTTCCGCGGCCACGACCCTCGCCCTGGCCCTGGCCGACGCGAGCATCGGATTCGGCATCGCGACGACGGCGCTTGGGCATCGACGTGCCGGCCAGACGGTCGGCGCTCGACAGGCCATCGCCCACGTCGACGCCGTTCTCGCGATCGAGCTCCATGAGCGCCAGGCGCATCTCGGGCGACTCAATTCGCTCGAGCACGTCGCGCGTCACGCAGTCGGGGCGGCAGTTGCAGCCCTGCTCGGCGGCCTTCTTTTTGCAACCCTCCGAGCACGTCATATCGGCCAGGTTGACCTTAAAGACTTTGCCGTTCTCCAGGCGCAGCACCAGCTGCTCGCGCGGCGTGTCATATTCCTGGATACGCGCCTTGCCAAGCGGCGTATCGATGAGCGTCTTCTTTTTGGGCGCACGGCTCTTAAAGTCCTTGTACGCCTCGAACTCATAACGCAGGCAGCACATCAGGCGGCCGCACACGCCGCTGATCTTGGACGAGTTGAGCGGCAGGTCCTGCTCTTTTGCCATGCGGATCGAGACGGGCTCAAACTGTCCGCCAAAGCGCGTGCAGCAGAGCTCCTGTCCGCACTGGGCATAGCCGCCCACCAGGCGGGTCTCGTCGCGCACGCCAATCTGGCGCATGTCGACGCGAATGTGCAGCGTCGAGGACAGATCCTTGACGAGCTGGCGAAAATCGACGCGCTCCTCGGCCGCAAAGTAGAACACGGCCTTCTCGCCGCCAAACAGGTACTCGACGCCGACCGGCTTCATCTCGAGGTCGAGCTCTTTGACCAGACGGCGGAAATCGACCATGGCCTCGTCGCCCTGGATGGCCAGGTCGTCAGCAAGCTGCAGGTCGATGTCGCTCGCCACGCGCAGCACGGGCTTGAGCGGCTGGCCGATCTCGTCTTGCGGCACCTCAAAGGGATCGGCCGTGACCAGGCCGATCTCGGTTCCGCGCTCGGTGGAGCAAATGGCATAATCGGCCTCGAGGATATCCAGATCCTGCGGATCGAACCACAGATCGCGCGAGGCGTAGGTAAACTTAACGGGTACGACTAACGGCATTTCAGTGCCTTCCTGATATCGAACAGCATGACCTCGATGGCCAGCTGGGGAGTAACGTTTCTGGCGATGTTGCGCTCGGCGGTCGCGACTGCCTCGAGCGCCCGCGTGGCACCCGCAACATTGGTCGCGGCGGCAAGCCGCCCGATCGTGTCGCGCACGTCTTCGTTCACTACGTCGGCCGCCTCGTCCTGAAGCGTCAGCAGCACGTCGCGCATGAGCGTCCGCGCGCTCGCCAGCGCTTCCATGATACCCGAACGCTCGCGCGCGTTGAGTTCGCGCTTGTTGCGGTCCTCAAGCTGCTTCAATGCTCCACGCGACAGGTAATCGGCGTTTTGCTCGAGCACCTTTTCCTGCGTGGACTTGACCTCGGCGAGCGGCGCCTTAACGGCGACGATGAGCGACTTGGCGCGGCTGAGCACATCGGCCTCATCGGCAGCGATGAGCGAATCGATGGCACGGACCATCTGGCGGCGAGCATCCTGGCGCTCGGCGCTCTTGAGGAACTCGATGCCGCGCGTGGGACTCCCCGCCACGGCGACCGCCATGCGACAGCGTGCGAGATCCTGACCCGTCGCGCGACTCACGGCCTGCGCGGCCACGGTGGGCGACACCAGCCGAAACGGCACGCACTGACAGCGGCTCACGATGGTGGGCAGCATCACGTCTGCCGAGGTGCCCAGCAAGATGAACATGACGCCCTCGGGCGGCTCCTCGAGTGTTTTGAGCAGTGCGTTGGCGGTGTTGGCGCGCAGCTGCTCGGCACGGTCGATGATGTAGACCTTGGCCTTGGCGCGGATGGGAGCCAGCGGCACGTCGTCGAGCAGCTCGCGGGTCTGGGCGATGAGGTAGCCCGTGGCGCTCTCGGGCGTGTAATAGTGCACGTCGGGGTGCGTATGGCGGGCGACGCGCACGCAGCTATCGCATGAGCCGCAGCCATCCTGCTCGCACAGGAAGGCTTGGGCGAGCGCCCACGCGGCGTCGAGCTTGCCCGCGCCGGGCGCGCCCAAAAACAGGTAGGCGTGCGATGCACGACCGCTGGCGACGGCATTGGTCAAAAAGTCGCGCACGCGCTCTTGGGTGTCGAGC
>URKV01000072.1 GCA_900548565.1 uncultured Collinsella sp. | reverse complement strand
ACGCGTAAGATCGTCGGCAGCGTCAGATG
The DNA here is from genome assembly GCA_900548565.1 of uncultured Collinsella sp. GTDB lineage: Bacteria > Actinomycetota > Coriobacteriia > Coriobacteriales > Coriobacteriaceae > Collinsella. Next base: position 9,033 of record URKV01000072.1, on the reverse strand, counting down.
TGTATAAGAGACAGAGCTTATACGGGAGAGTCCGAGGCCGTGAATAAACTAACGGCCGACCTGCACACCCGCGGCTTCTCGACCTATATGGACGATTTTGGCACCGGCCAGTCCACGCTCGCGATGCTCAAGAACGTCAACGTCGACGTCATCAAGCTCGATCGCACGTTTGTGCCCGCCGACGGCGATCAAGGCCGTAGCGCGCAAATCGTTTCATCAATGCTCGAGATGGCGCAGTTGCTCCATCTGCCCGTTGTGATCGAAGGCGTCGAGACCGATGAGCAGGCGAACGTGCTGCGCCAAATGGGCGCCCGCTACGCTCAGGGCTTTCTCTATTACCGCCCTATGCCGGCAAAGGATTTTGAGGCGTTACTCGATGGTGGCGACAACAACTAATACGCTCGTGCGCAAACGCCACCGTCGAGGGAGCGTTTGTTCCCATGAGCTAACTAATACCCCAATCTAAACCGAATTGGGAGTAAGATACAAACCATTGTTCCATCCAAGGAGGTCATCCATCATGAACGAGTCGTATCGCCTGGGCGAGCAATCCATCATCGCTCATCTTCAGCGACTTGCGAACGGGGCCTCAACTACCGAGCTCGATGTTGCCGCGCTGCCCCCGGAGCTGTGCGCCATCGGCGAGCAGCTACAGAAGACATTTGCCATCCTGCAGCAAGAACGCGAGCTGCTTGAGCGCGGCGCCTATATCGACTCGCTCACCAATCTTGGCAACCGTGGCGGACTCGACCGCCATGTCGATCAGCTCTGGCGCAAAGGCACCCCCTTCACCTGCGCCTATATCGATATCGACCGCCTTAAGCATTGCAACGATAAGTTTGGCCACACCGAGGGCAATCGCTACATCCTGAGCATCTGCCGTGCACTCACCGAGACAATGGAGCCCGATGAGTTGCTGTTCCGTATCGGTGGAGACGAATTTGTACTTATATCCCCCACGACAGACGAAGCCGAGCTCGAGCAGCGCCTGGAGCGGACGCGTGCCAATCTTATCGAGGCAACATCGGACGGCAAGGCGCCCATGATCGCCAGCTTTAGTTTTGGCTGCTCGCGCGTCGACCCGCTTGCAGGCGATACGCGTCGCCAGATGACAAAGGACGCCGACCGCAAAATGTATCGCTACAAGCTCATGTACCGTGTGCAACAACCGGAAGAAGGCGATGTGCCGCAACGCCCGGTCACCGAACAACCCCCCCCCTGCAACGACCGAGTGTTCCAAGCGATCTCCATGAGCTCCGAGACGCGCTATCCGTTCATCATTAACCTCGACACCGGCGAATCGCAATGGTCGGTTAATGCCGTGCGCGATTTTGACCTACCCTCCCAGCATCCCTACAACTCGCTTGGTATATGGCTTGCCCGTGTTCACCCCGAGGACCGCGACAACGTACGCGCCGAGCTCGATATGGTGGTAAACGGCACGTGGCACTTCCACTGCATGCAGTATCGCGTCATGAATACCGCCGGAAAATACGCGCTTTGCGACTGCACGGGCTACCGCCTGGACGGCACCGATACCGAGCCCAACATGTATGTGGGCATTGTTACCAACCGAAGCTTGGCAGATACGACCGATTCCGTGACCGGCCTGGGCGATATCCACGCCCTGGTCAACGCCATTGGCGAAATGCGTCGCGTGGCGCGCAAGGCAGGTTTGATCGCCATTAAAATTGACGATATCGCCCAGGTCAATGCCCGTTATGGCTTTGATGCAGGCGATCGCGTTTTAGCAGAAACTGCCGCCTGCCTCATGGAGTGCTCGCGCGGCAAGGGTCGTCTGTTCCGCTCGACCGGGCCGATGTTCGTGGCACTCTTTGACGAGCTTGACCCCGAAGAGACCGACGCGGTTGCAGACGAAATCAAGCGGTTCTTGGGGTCGCCCGTGCTCCTTGGCTCATTTGAATATCAACCGCCCCTTCGCGTGGCGACGCTTCATCTTGACGCCGTCGACCGACAGCCCGTTTCCATTTTGAACGAACTTAATGCGCTGATTAAAGAGGCGGTGCAGGTACCGGGCACCAAACTGGACTAGCGTCGTGGGGCGCGATGTGAAACACAAGCCGTTTCGCATCGCGCTCCACGCCATCTGCTCTCTCGTGCGATAATCCTCCGCAGAAGTCACCAACAGCAGAGGGAGCTTGTGATGAAGGTTCTTTTGGTCAATGGCAGCCCCAAGGCAAACGGCAACACCGCCCGCGCGCTCGCCGAGGTCGCCGAGCAATTGCATGCCGAGGGCATCGATACCGAGGTGTTCCAGCTGGGCGCCAAGCCCATTCGCGACTGCATTGGCTGTGGCCAGTGCGGCAAGCTCGATTGCCGCTGCACCTTTGACGACGACGTGGTGAACGAGCTGATCGTTGCCGCCGAGCAGGCAGATGGCTTTGTCTTTGGCTCACCCGTCTACTATGCGCACCCCAGCGGACGCATCCTTTCGGCCCTCGACCGCGCCTTCTATGCTGGCAGCAAGGCCTTTGCGCACAAGCCGGGTGCCGCGGTCGCCGTCGCCCGTCGCGGCGGCACGTCGACCACCTTCGATGTACTCAATAAATACTTCACCATCAACCAGATGCCCGTGGTCGCCTCCACCTATTGGAACAACGTCTTTGGCGCCATGCCGGGCGAGGCCGATGGAGATGCCGAGGGTCTGGCCACCATGCGAAATATCGGCAAAAACATGGCCTGGCTCCTGCGTTGCATCGAGGCAGGACAGGTCGCCGGCATCGAAGCCCCCGAAGCCGATCGCGCCAGGACCAACTTCATTCGTTAGAACGGCGGAACATTATATGAACGTGCAAATTTTTGGCACCAAGAAGTCCTTCGACACCAAGAAGGCCCAGCGCTATTTTAAGGAGCGCCGCATTAAGGTGCAGTTTATCGACCTTAAGGAAAAGGAGATGAGCAAGGGCGAGCTCACGAGCGTGATGCAGGCGGTCGGCGGCATCGACAAGCTGCTCAACCCCAAAGCCAAGGACGAGGAGACGCTCGCGCTCATCCAGCACCTCACCCCTAGCCAGCGCTTCGACAAGTTGCTCGAAAACCAGCAGGTTCTAGCCGAGCCCATCGTGCGCAACGGCAAAAAGGCCACCGTCGGTTATTGCCCCGATGTATGGGGAGCCTGGGAGTAGCCTGTGTTATTTGCCGGCGCATGGGTATAAGAGCAGGCGTTTGGCATAAGATTCAACTGTAAGCCATGTCTAACAAAGGAGGGCACATGCCCAACAAACCCGTGAAGATCATCATGCTTACCGGATACCTCGGTGCCGGCAAGACCACGCTGCTCAACCACATCCTCGCTAACGACGGCGGCATCCGCGCCGCCGTGATCGTCAACGATATCGGCGAGATCAACGTCGACGCCAGCCTCATCGCCGACGGCGGCCTTTCCGAGACCGACGACCTCATCCCGCTCACCAACGGCTGCATCTGCTGCACACTTTCGGATGACCTGGCCAACCAGCTGCAGGGCATCGCCGATTCGGGCAACTTCGACTACATCATCATCGAGGCCTCGGGTATCTGCGAGCCTATCCCCATCGCCTACACCATCTCGAGCTTCTGCGACGAGGCCAAGGTGGGCGGCGAGCCCAAGCTCGCGCTCGACAACATCGTGGCCGTGGTCGACTGCGCCCGCATGTACGACGAGTTCAACGGCGGTCGCGACCTGCTGGCCGAGGACATCGACGAGGACGACATCGAGAGCCTGCTCATCCAGCAGATCGAGTTCTGCTCCACGCTGATCCTCAACAAGACCGACACCGTGAGCCCCGAGCAGATCGCCGAGCTCAAGGCCATCGTGCGCAGCCTGCAGAAGGACGCCGTGATCGTCGAGGCGCAAAACGGCGAGGTTCCCATGGAGGAGCTGCTCGACACCGACCGCTTCGACTTTATGCGCGCCTACAACTCCGCCGCTTGGATCGAGGCCATGGAGCATCCCGAGGAGCACGACGACCCCGAGGTGCTCGAGTACGACATCGAGACCTTTGTGTACTCACGCCGCAAGCCGTTTGACCTGCAGAAGTTCACCGATTTTGTTGAGCAGGAGTGGCCCGACGAGGTCATCCGCGTCAAGGGTCCGCTGTGGCAGGCCAGCAATCCGGACATGTGCTACATGTTTGAGCAGGCCGGCCACCAGATGCGCCTGATGGAGAACGGCCTGTTTGTCGACTCGGCGCCCGAGGGCGAGAAGCAGAAGATCATCGACGAGAACCCCGAGATCATGCAGATTTGGGACGACGAGACGGGCGACCGCATGACGAGCCTGTGCATCATCGGCCGTCACATGGACAAGGATGCGCTCATCGCCTCCCTCGATGCCTGCCTGACTGACTGGCACCGCGCCTAGGTTTATCCAAGCGGGCATTTTTCCGCTACGTAACCGCCAAACCACCACGAAGGTGCCCGTCCCCTTCGTGGTGGTTTTTCGTTCTGAGCCAAGGAGATTCATGTTCAACATTGTGCTGTATGCGCCCGAGATTCCGGCCAATACGGGCAATATCGGCCGTACTTGCGTGGTTACCGGTGCCCGCCTGCATCTGGTGGAGCCGCTGGGGTTTTCGCTCGACGACAAGACGGTGCGTCGCGCCGGCCTGGGCTACTGGCAGAATTTGGACGTGACGACCTATGCCGGCTGGGAGGATTTCCTTGCGCGCAACGGCCTCTCCCCCGCCGACGAGCGCCTACATCTGCTGACCAAAAAGGCACGCCGCACCTATGCGCAAAGCACCTACCGCGACGGCGACTACTTGGTCTTTGGCAGCGAGAGCTCGGGCATTCCCGAGCCACTGCTCGCCGCGGCGCCCGAGCGCTGCGAGCGCATCCCGATGCTGCGCGATTGCGACTCGCTCGACAACGCCGAGGCCTGGGAAGCCCACGAGGAATCGCTCGGGCATACCGAGGACGGCCATGAGGCCATCCTTCGGCAGGATATCTGCGGCAACTTCGTCAATCCGGACGACTACCGCATCAGCGCACTCAACCTCTCCAACAGCGCCGCCATCGTCCTCTACGAAGCCCTGCGCCAAACAGGCTTTCCGGGAATGTGACAAAGGGGCAGTCCCTTTGTCACATTCAAGCACCATGTCGATGACACACACCTAATTGATGCTCTAAATAACGGACCATCGCTTTTAATCAGAATTAACTAGAATAAAATGAAGTTAAACGGCGGTGTGGAAGGAGAGCCTTGTGGAATATCTCGAGAACCCGTTTACCCCCAGTTTTGGCGAGGTTCCTGCCCATCTCGCCGGCAGACAACAGATTATTCGGGATTTGGACCGTGCCTTCTTGAGCCAGCGCAGGCGCCCGGAATTGACCTCGATCTTCTCAGGCGCGCGTGGAACCGGTAAAACCGCTCTCATGTCATCCCTCGCGACAAGGGCGGAATCCCACGGCTGGATTGCCGTAAAGACGACCGCGCTCCCGGGAATGCTTGAGGAAATCGAGTTCGGGGCGAAACGTGCTGCAGGCCATCTCATCGACCCGTCTAACGACTTCGAAGTAACCGGTCTCGGAATTGCACCATTCGGCAGCATCGAGGTCAATCGCGTTCATGATGTCTCAACCTGGCGCTATCGCATGAGCGACATCATCGACCAGCTCAACGAGGCGGGCACCGGACTGCTCGTCACGGTTGATGAGGTCGATCCGACGCTCGACGAGATGATTCAGCTCGCGGCCACGTATCAGCACTTTGTGACCGATGGAAAACGCGTCGCCCTGCTCATGGCGGGACTTCCCAACAACGTCTCGACGTTGCTGAACCACAAGACGGTCTCGTTCCTTCGCCGCGCCCAACAATATCATCTGGGTCGCATTGCCGACTATGACGTGCGCGAGGCCTTGATTCGCACAATCCAGGAAAACGATCGCCTGGCAGATGCTGAGGGAATCGATAGAGCTGTTCGCTCGATCTCCGGTTTTCCCTTCCTATTGCAACTCGTAGGCTACCGTGCCTGGGATCTCACAAGCGATTCGAAGGAAATCTCGTCACGCGACTTTGACCTGGGAATCAAAATCGCGCGCGACGAGATGGACGACCGAATCCTCGCGGCAACCTATCGGGAACTCACTGCAGAGGACAAGCGATTCCTCATCGCCATGCTCGATGACGAGGAAGAGTCCACCACCGCTGATCTCGTCGAGCGCCTCAAGCGTTCGCCACAGCAGGTCTCCCGCTACCGACGCCGCATGATAGACGCCGGCATCATCGGAGAACGCGGACGCGGAATCGTCGCTTTTGAATTGCCGTTTTTCCGTGACTATCTCGCCGCTCAGTGCGTGAAATAGACATCAATGCGACAAAGGGACAATCCCTTTGTCGCATCGTCTATAGATAGCGGCCGGTAACGCTCTTGGGGCAGGCTGCGATGTCGCCCGGCGTGCCGACGCAGACGATTTGCCCGCCTGCGTCGCCACCACCTGGGCCCATGTCGATCACGTAATCGGCGTTACGGATAAGGTCGAGGTCATGCTCGATCACGATGACCGTGGCGCCCTTGGCAACGAGGCCGTCAAACACGCTCAGCAGCACCTGTACATCGAGCGGATGCAGGCCGATGGTGGGCTCGTCGAACACGAATACGGCATCGTCCTGCACGCGGCCCATCTCGCTCGCAAGCTTAAGTCGCTGCGCCTCGCCGCCCGAAAGCGCCGGCGTGGGCTCGCCAAGCGTCAAGTAGCCCAGACCTAGGTCGTGCAGGGTCTGCAAGCGCGCCTGGACTTTCTTGAGTCCTACCGTGGCGTCGAGGGCCTCGTCCACACTCATGTCCATAAGCTGCGGTAGCGTAAGCAGGCTGCCGTCCTTGCCCTCACGATGGATATGCGAAGCCGCATCTGCATAACGCGAGCCACGGCATGCAGGACAGACGATCTCGACATCGGGCAAAAACTGCACGTCAAGCGATATCGAGCCCGTGCCATCGCACGTGGGGCAACGCAAGGCGCCGGTGTTGTAGCTAAAGGCACCCGCCTTATACCCTGCAGCCTTGGCCTCGGGCGTACGGGCGAAGGCGCGGCGCAGCTCATCATGAATATCGGCATAGGTCGCCACCGTCGAGCGCACGTTGGCGCCGATGGGCGTGGCATCAATCAGGTTGGCGCGCGCAATGCCCTCGGCATCGACCCAGCGCACGTGGGCAGGCAGGCGCTCGCCGGCCGCTTGCGCCTTGAGTGCCGGAATGAGCGTCTCGAGCACCAACGTCGTCTTGCCCGAACCCGAAACGCCCGTCACCGCGACAAGGCGGCCGCGCGGGATATCCACTTCGAGCGGTTTGACGGTATGGATGGCATCGGTCGCCATGCGGATATGGCCCTGGTCGAACATTTCGTCGTCAGTCACCTGCGGACGCAAGCGCTTGGAGTCCAATCTCAAAAACGGCGCGATGCGGCTGCCCTGCGATTGTTCGACCTCACCCACCGTACCGGCGGCGATTACATGACCGCCGCCTGCTCCGGCAACGGGGCCCATCTCGACCAGATAGTCAGCTTCCGCCAGCACGCGTGTATCGTGGTCAACGACAACCACGGTGTTGCCGTCATCCACCAGGTCGCGCATCACGCCTACCAGGCCGTCAACGTTAGCAGGATGCAGGCCAATCGAAGGCTCGTCCAGCACATAGAGCACGCCCGTCGAGCGGTTGCGCACCACGCGGGCAAGCTGCACGCGCTGGCGCTCGCCCGTGGACAGCGTGGCACCGGCGCGGTCGAGCGAAAGGTAATCGAGGCCCAGGTCGACCAGGCGACGGGCCGCGCCCAAAAACGAATCGCAGATATCCGTCGCCATGGGCTGCATCTCGGTCGGCAAGGATGCGGGCACCCCGCGCACCCACTCAATCGCCTCGCCCAATGTCATGGCCGCCGCCTGCGCCAGATTGATACCGCGCACCTGGGGCCGGCGCGCAGCCTCGGAGAGACGCGTGCCGCCACAGTCACGGCACGGGCCCTCGCGCAAAAAGCGCGCAACGCGTTTGAGGCCCTTATCGTCCTTAACCTTGGCGAGCGCATTCTCGACCGTATAGACGGCGTTGTAATAGGTAAAGTCGAGCGGCGTGGCGCCCTCGCCGTTTTTGGGAACGTAGAGAATGTGCTTCTTAACCGCCGGGCCGTGGAACACGATATCGCGCTCTTGAGGTGTGAGCTGGTTAAACGGCACGTCGGTGCGCACGCCCATCTCGCCGGCCACCTGTTTCATCAGGTCCCACATGAGCGTGCCCCAGGGAAGCACTGCGCCCTCGTTGATGGTCTTTGACTCGTCGGGCACCAGGCTCGCCTCGTCCACCTCGCGCATGACACCGGTGCCGCCGCAGGTGGGACACGCGCCGCCGCTGTTAAAGGCAAGGTCCTCGGCACTCGGCGCGTAGAACTCGCGACCGCATGTCGGACACGTGAGCGACAGGCCCGCAGCCACGTTAAGGCTCGGCTCCACACGCGCCCCACAATGCGGGCACACGTGATGGGCACAGCGGCTAAAGAGCAGACGCAGGCTGTTGTTAAGCTCGGTCATGGTGCCAAAGGTCGAGCGCACGCCTGGCACACTGGGGCGCTGGTGCAGCGCGAGCGCCGCCGGCACGTGCAGCACCTCGTCCACCTGGGCGTGCTCGGCCTGGGTGAGCCGTCGGCGGGTATAGGTGCTGAGCGCCTCCAGGTAACGGCGCGAGCCCTCGGCATAAAGAACTCCCAGCGCCAGCGAGCTCTTGCCCGAACCCGATACGCCGGCAATGCCCACGAGCCTTCCCAGCGGAATATCGATATCGATGTTCTTGAGGTTGTGGACGCGCGCGCCACGCACCTCGATAGCACTTGGTTGTTGCGACACCGTCATCGCTCCCCTTTCAGTTGATCGAATATGACAAGAGGACTGTCCCTTTGTCGCATCAGTCGTGCCATAAAATGCGGTCGCGGATGTACTCGCCCAGCATGGGCACGGTAAACCGGACCAGGCCGTATCCGGCAGCCTCGATGACGCGCTCGCGAATCAAGCTTGCGCGATATTTACTCGCCCAGCTCTGGGTGCGG
>URKV01000071.1 GCA_900548565.1 uncultured Collinsella sp. | reverse complement strand
GCTCCCGAGTACGAGGACTGCGCCCGTCTCGCCCGCGAGCACAATGTGCCGCTCCAACGCGTGATGCAGGCGGCCCAGAGCGCGGCACTGCGATTTGAGTAACGCGGCCGGCGGCACGCCACGCCCAGCTCCATCAACCCCACCCGAAAGGACCACCATGAAATACCTCATCGCTTCTGACATCCACGGCTCGGCATACTGGACCGAGCGCCTGGTCGCCGCCATTGAGTCCGAGCAGCCCGATCGCATTGTGCTGCTGGGCGACCTGCTCTACCACGGCCCGCGTAACGACCTGCCGCGCGACTACGCTCCCAAGCGCGTGATTCCGCTGCTCAACGCCCTGGCCGACCGCATCATCGCGGTGCGCGGCAACTGCGACGCCGAGGTCGACCAGATGGTGCTCGACTTTCCCATCATGGCCGACTATGCCACGTTATTCGACGAGAACGGCCGCGAGCTGTTCCTGACGCACGGCCACGTTTTTGGCGCCGGTATGCACAACAGCGTCGACCACGCGCCCGCGCTGCCCGAGGGCTCCGCGCTCGTCTACGGTCACACGCACATCAAGGTCAACGAAGCGAGCGAGGAGCATCCTGGTCTGTGGCTCTTCAACCCCGGCAGCGTGAGCATCCCCAAGGACGGTACGCACAGCTACGGCATCTACGAGGGCGGCGCGTTCCGCCACGTGATCATGGAGGAGGACTAGCCATGGCCGAGCATATGGCTCAGCAAAATGCCGAGGGTTCGCGTGACCTGTCCACGCTGGTAGATGCATCGGCCGAGCTGCAGCATCTGGTGCAGACCATCTGGCGTCTGCGTCAGCCCGACGGCTGCCCGTGGGACCGCGAGCAGACGCACCGCAGCATTGGCAAGAACATGATCGAGGAGGCCTACGAGGCGCTTGACTGCATCGAGGCCGACGACGCGGCGCACCTGCGCGAGGAGCTGGGCGACGTGCTCATGCAGGTAGTGTTGCATGCGCAGATCGCGGCGGACGCCGGCGAGTTTACGCTGGCCGACGTGGCGCACGATATCGACGCCAAGCTCATTCGCCGTCATCCGCACGTGTTTGGCGATGCGGATGCCGACAGCTCCGACGAGGTACTCAAGATTTGGGACGAGGTCAAGCTTGCCGAGAAAGCCGCCAAGGACAAGGCCGTGGCGGCGGGCGAGGCCGCGCCCGAGGGTCTGCTCGATGGCGTGCCCACGCATCTGCCGGCGTTGATGCAGGCTCAGAAGGTGTCGCGCAAGGCGGCTGCCGTGGGCTTTGAGTGGGAGACGGTCCAGGACGTGTGGGACGAGGTCGCCGAGGAACGTGCCGAGTTTGAGGCCGAGGCCCCTGGCTCGCCCGAGCGCGAGATGGAGTTTGGCGACCTGCTCTTTGCCCTGGTCAACGTCGCGCGCAAGGAGGGGATTGACGCCGAGAGCGCCCTGCGTGCCAGCACAGCAAAGTTCCGCCGCCGCTGGGCCGCGATGGAGCAGATGGCGGCCGATGCTCACGTGGATCTTGCCGAGCTTTCGACCCACGGCCTCAACGACCTGTGGGACGCAGCAAAGGCAGGGGAGTAAGACTGCGGGAACGACGGGCTGACACGCCTCATCGTTCCCGCTAAATTTCTCGAAAATCAAGTGTATCCCTCGGCTAACTTAGGGCATAATGCAAAAAGTGCGACATGGCTAACTTACGGAGGCGCACCGACGGTGCACGGTCAGCCGGTCGCTTGCATCCACTACGTTTCCAAGTGAGAGGGAGACAACATGAGTGACATTTTGGACGTCTACGGTCGTGAGGTGCTCGACAGCCGCGGCAACCCCACCGTCGAGGTGGAGGTCGCGCTCGAGGATGGCAGCTTCGGTCGCGCGATGGTGCCTTCGGGCGCTTCGACCGGCGCCTTTGAGGCATGTGAACTGCGCGACGGCGACAAGGGTCGCTACCTGGGCAAGGGCGTTTCGCAGGCCGTCGAGCACGTCAACAACGAGTGCGCCAACGCCGTCGTGGGCCTCGATGCCTTCGATCAGCGTGCCATTGACGCCGCACTGATTGCCGCCGACGGTACGCCCAACAAGACCAAGCTCGGTGCCAACGCCATTCTGGGCGTGTCGCTGGCCGTCGCCCGCGCCGCTGCCGAGTCGGCGGGCCTGTCGCTGTACCAGTACCTGGGTGGCGTCAACGCCCACCTGCTGCCCACACCTATGATGAACATTCTCAACGGCGGCGTGCATGCCGATAATAACGTCGACTTCCAGGAGTTCATGATCATGCCGGTGAGCGCCCCGAGCTTTGCCGAGGGCCTGCGTTGGTGCGCCGAGGTCTACCACACCCTCAAGGGCGTGCTGCACGAGGCCGGCCTGGGCGGCGGCGTGGGCGACGAGGGCGGCTTTGCCCCCAACCTTAAGACCAATGCCGAGCCGTTCGAGTACATCACCAAGGCCGTCGAGAAGGCTGGCTTTAAGCCCGGCGTCGACTTTATGTACGCCATGGATCCGGCGTCCACCGAGTTCTACAACGCCGAGACCGGCATGTACGAGCTCAAGGGCGAGGGTGTTGAGTACACGAGTGCCCAGATGGTCGATTACTGGGAGAAGCTCGTCGACACCTATCCCATCATCTCCATCGAGGACGGCATGGCCGAGGAGGACTGGGACGGCTGGGTTGAGCTCACCCGTCGCATTGGCAACAAGGTGCAGCTGGTGGGCGACGACCTGTTCGTCACCAACACCGAGCGCCTTAAGAAGGGCATCGAGCTGGGCGCCGCCAACGCGATCCTGGTCAAGGTCAACCAGATCGGCACGCTCACCGAGTCGTTGGAGGCTATCGAAACCGCCAAGGAGGCCGGCTACGCTTGCATCGTGAGCCACCGTTCCGGCGAGACCGAGGACTCCACGATCGCCGACCTGGTCGTGGGCGTTAACGCCGGCCAGATCAAGTCGGGCGCCCCGTGCCGCAGCGACCGTATCGCCAAGTACAACCAGCTCATCCGCATCGAGGACGAGCTCGAGGGCAGCGCGCGCTACGCCGGCAAGGCCGCGTTCTACAACATTCGCTAAACAAGTGGCGTACGCGGGGGCGGGGTTGACTCGGCTCCGTTCCACTTCTGATGGCCGCCATTGGGCGCTGGGCCATATGGCTCAGCGCCTTTTTTATGTCGAGCAAAGGCTGGCGAAGGCGGTGCGCACGCTCGTGCTATAACTAGAATACTTAGCGCAAACAAACCTCAACCGCACAAGGCGCACATGGATCAGATTTACGACAACAGGTACTATTCCGCCGGTTCGCGTGAGCCGTCGCCTCGCCGTGCGCGCACGGTGCAGCTCGGTGGGTCCGCCTACGCCGGCGCCGACCGCTCCATGCAACGCCCGACAAGTACCTCGCGCCCCAATGCTCAAGTGAATACTTCGACAGATGGACCAGTGCGCCCGGCACGTTCGTCGCATGCTCAGCGCTCGTCGGCTCAAACGCACGATAGGTCGAGCAGGCCCTCGAACCGTTTTTCGGGCTCGGACTTTATGCACTACGCCAACGACAACGCGGTGGTCAAGGCAATCTACGACTTTACCCACGGTCCTCAGCGAGGGCTGTTTGTTGGCATTGTCGTTGCCCTGGCGCTCGTGAGCCTGTATTTCCCCGTGCGCGACCTGTATGTGGCAAAACGCTCGAGCGACATCTTGGCCAAGCAGGTTGAGATTCGCGAGCAATATAACGACGACCTGCAAAAAAGCGTCGACAAGTTGCTCTCGGAGGAGGGTATCAAGGATGCGGCATCCGAGGACTTGGGCCTGGTGATGCCAGGCGAGAAGAGGATTGAAGTGCAGGGCCTGGACGACGATTCGGATCCTTCGTCGAGCCAGAAGTCTTCAAACGCCAAGAAGGCCAGCGAAGTTGCCAAGGAAATCGAAGAAGTCGGTAAGGACGCGCCGTGGTACATCCAGGCGCTCGACATGCTGTTTGGGTTTAACGGTGTCGAGGGCCAGACGGTCGTGTCCAACGGCAAATAGCGCCCGGAGGGGAGCCCGCAATGACAAATTGCAAACGCTATAAGGTAGCCGCGATCGACCTGGGAACGGTGTCGTCGCGACTGGTGTTGGCCCAGGTCGAGGGCGGGGCGATCGTGGAATCGTCCAAGCATACCGAGATTACCGATCTGGGCGAGGGCGTGGACGCGACGGGCCGCTTTTGCGAGGCGGCGGTCGAGCGCGTGCTCGCCGCATGCCGCATGTTTGTGGACGAGGCGCGTGCCTTTGGGGCCGCGTGCGTCTGCACCACGTGCACGAGTGCCGCGCGCGATGCGTCCAACGCTGCGCTGCTGCTGGACGGCCTGCGCGATCTGGGGCTTGAGCCACAGGTGATTCCGGGCGAGGTCGAGGCACGCCTGACGTTTTTTGGCGTGGCGCACGACTTTGCCGGTGAACGCATTATCGTCGCCGATTCGGGCGGCGGCTCCACGGAGCTCGCGACGGGCGTGTACGCGCCGGAGCGCGGGGTCTTTGCGCTGGAGGGAACGCGCTCGCTGGACATCGGTTGCCGTCGCGTGACCGAGCGGTTTTTCTCTGCGCTGCCGCCGTCGACGAACGAGCTTGCGGTTGCCGCCGCGTGGGCGGGCGAGCAGTTCTCCGCCTATTTTGAGGGCCTGCCTGTCGACTTTGAGCGCGCCGAGCGCTTGGTCGCGGTGGGTGGTACCGTCACCACGCTCGTGGCGCTGGTCCACGAACTGGAGCCGTACGACTCGAACTTTGTGCACCTGCGCGAGCTTTCGATGGAGAAGATTTCGGCCGCTATCGAGCGCATGTCTGCGTTGGATGTTGCAGGCATTGCCGCGTTGCCGGGCGTGCAGCCCAAGCGCGCGGGCGTGATTCTGGCCGGCGCCGTGGTGATTCGCGAGCTCATGCGCGCCGGTGGCTACGATACGCTCACCGTAAGCGAGAACAGCCTCCTCGCTGGCATGGCCGCCACCATCAACGAGGTTCTCGACGGCGCGACTCCCACCATCGGCTGGACCCCCACTCTCAGCGCCCTCTAAATAAGTTGCGGTGAAATACGGACTAAAATCGCCCTTTCGGGCCCCAAACAGTCCCTATTCCACCGCAACTCAACAGTCGGCACCTGGGGACGTTCCTTTTCTGCCGGCACCTGGGGACAGTCCTTGCGGGGCGTCCCCACAGCGCCTATGCCAGCTTGTCGATCTGCCCAATCTCCCAAAGCGGAATATTGACGAGCATGCCCTCGTCTCTATATGCCGCCAGGGAGCTCCTCACGCAACGCTCGAGTTTGAATTTTTCGCAGGCTATTTTCAGACTCTTCGCTTTAAGGTTCTCTGCTGCCTTGACCTCAAGCGGAAGCACGGTTCCCGCATGGTCGATGGCAAAGTCGGTTTCGGCATTGCCGGAGGTAGAGGACCAATACGCGGGAGTTTTGTCCTGGAGCAAAAGCTCCTGCGCGACGTATTGTTCGGTCAGCGAACCTTTGAACTCGGTAAAAACAGCGGATCCGTTAAGAACGATGGCCGGAGAGAGACCGGAGAGCGCTCCGAGGATGCCGGTGTCGATGCAGAACAGTTTGAAGCCCGAGAGGTCTTCATAGCTCGAGAGCGGCGCCTTTAGAGCGGAGACACGTGGCACCTTATGAACGATTCCGTAGTCCGTGAGCCACTGGAGGCTTTCCTCGAAATCGCGTGCGCGCGCTCCGGGACGAAGGGCGCCATAGACAAACTTCTTGTTCTCCTTTGCAAGCTGGCCGGGAAGGGATTTCCAAACCAACCTCATGCGCTCGACGATGCGGGCGGGTGCATGTTTGCCAAAATCGGATTCGTAAGCCTCGATGATTTGCTGCTGAAGCCTTCGGGCTTCGATGAAGTCGCGTGTCTCGGCGAAAGCGGAGACAACTTCGGGCATACCGCCGACAACAAGGTATTCCTTGAGCAAGCGCTCGAGCTTTTCGGTAACGTTTGCCAGAAGGTTCATGTCTGCGGCAAGGATGGCATCGGCGAGCGGGTTGCCGTCGACGGCACGAACGAACTCGGCAAACCCCATGGGACGCATGGTGAGCTGGTCGATTTTGCCGACGGGAAATGACTCGTTTTCGCGTCGGAGCGCGAGGCCCATATAGGAACCGGCTGCCACGATGTGGTATTCGGGTGCAAGTTCGTTGAAGTACTTGAGTGAGGTGATCCCGCGTGGCGCCTCTTGGATCTCGTCGAAGATGATGAGCGTGTCTGCCGGCGTTACGGTTTGGCCACGTAGGAGTTCTATCTGGGAGATGATGCGCTTGGGGTCGAGGTCCCCATCGAACAGCGAGCGTGTGCTCGGCTCGAGCATAAAGTCAAAACGAATGACGTTTCGATACTGCTGGCTTGCGAATTCGTTAAGAAGCCAAGTCTTTCCTGTCTGGCGGGCTCCCCTAAGCAAGAGAGGTTTGCGATTCGCCCTTGATTTCCAAGCGATAAGTTCACTCATAAGCTGTCGCTGCATATTGCCTCCCAACCCTCTCGGCTAGTATAAGGCCATTTGGTCGTTTCCATCGGAAAATGTGCGAGACAACCACGTTTTTCCATCGGAAAATGTGCGAGACAGCCACGTTTTTCCATCGGAAAATGTGTAAATACCAACCTAAGTTGCGGTGGAATAGTTCCTAAATGGGCTGATAAACTGCCAAAACAGGAACTATTCCACCGCAACTTAGAGCCCCGCCGGCGTGTAAAAGAAACGAGCCCGCATCCCTTGGGGACACGGGCTCGAAAGCTCCATATGGTAGGGGCGGTGGGACTCGAACCCACAATCCTTGCGGCGAGAGATTTTAAGTCTCCTGCGTATGCCAATTCCGCCACGCCCCCGTGAGACTAGAAGTCTAGCACAAGCCGTCCGTTACGCGTTGACGGCCATCGAGTGTTGGCCCGACTTCTCCAGGAACTCTTGGAACTTTGCCTCGTCGCCCTTGTTTTGATACTGCAGGGCCAGCAGGTACTCCAGGCGGCAGCGCTTGACCGGGTCGTCGCCGACATCCTCGAGCATGCGCTCCAGCTCGGGAATGTCGTTGTGGCGCTTGAGGATCATCGTGTCGTACATCAGCTGGCATTCGTGTGCGACTGCCTCGGCCTGACCGCCCTCAAAGCCCTTGATTTCGTGCAGCAACTCCTTGGCCTTTTTGCGGTCCTCCTGGCCAACGTAGTAGTTAAAGGCCTTAATGACCAGGTCGACGCGCTGCATCTTGGGCAGGTTGAGTCCCAGCAGCAGGTCGAACATCTCGCTGGCGCGCTCGTGGTCCTCGCGCAGCAGATAGGAGTTCAGGCGCAGGTAGTCGCGGTTGTAGCGTGGGTACAGCATGCTGGTGAGTTTGCCGTCGAGCAAACGATCGAACTCGTCCCACTGCTTGGCGGCCATCAATTGCTGCAGGCGTTTAAACGTGGTGCGTTTTTTGACGCTAAAGAACACCGACACGGCGATGCAGATGATAACGACGGCGGTCCAGAGGGTGCGGGAATCGGGCATATTAGGGTCCTTAGTCGCTCATAAAGCGAGCGGTATGACAACACGTACTAGATGTATTATACGCAGCGCGCAAGCAAACTGGCATAAAAGCTCATCGAGGCCGAGTGCCATCGCTCGCTGCGGTACACTTACCTAAAGTAAACCATGAAGGGAGACATTACCTATGAAGAAGATCGTTTTGGCTTGCGGTGCTGGCGCTGCTACTTCCACGCTCGTTGCCCAGAAGGTCGCTACTCTGCTCGACGCCAACGGTTATGCCGACAAGTACGAGATCGTGCAGTGCGCCATCTCCGAGGCCAAGGATTACTGCGACGAGGGCGCTGACCTGCTGATCGCCACCACCGTTGCCCCCGAGGGCCTCACCTGCCCGTACGTGAGTGGCGTGCCCTTCATGACCGGCATGAACCGCGTTGCCGCCGAGAAGGCCGTTCTCGACGTCATGGCTCAGTAGGCGCTGACTGCATGAGTGAGCAGAACGCCAACCCGGTAGAGCTCTTTGGTATGCGCGTTGCCCATGTGGGCATTAACGCCACCGACCCGGCAGACGCCCTGGAGATCGCGGAGCTGTTCTCGACGATGATGGGCCTGCCCGTCATCGAGACCCCGGTTTCGTACTTCAACGATTCGCTGGTCGAGATCATGAAGCAGAACGGTCGTGGCACCAAGGGCCACATCGGCTTTGCCGTTAACGACATCGATGCAGCTGAGAAGTGGTTTGCCGAGCGCGGGCTCGAGGTCAACGAAGAGTCGCGCGCGCTGCTGCCCGACGGTGGTACCAAGCTCGTGTACTTTAAGCGCGAGTTCGCCGGTTTCGCCGTGCACCTGTGCCGCGAGTAGCGCACAAGCTGCCATAGCTGGCAAAAAGGGATAGGGTCGCGTGGCCCTATCCCTTTATTTATGCCGAGGGGCTTCCTATCGTGGCAGGCGAATCGTAAAGCGGCTGCCGACGCCCTCGACTGAGGTCACGCCAATGACGCCGCCATGGCTATCGACGATCCACTTGGCAATGGCAAGCCCCAGACCCGAGCCCTGCGCGCCGGCATCGCGTGCGTTGTCGGCGCGGTAGAACCGTTCAAACGCGTGAGCTGCGGATTCCTGGTTCATGCCGATGCCCTCGTCCTCAACACTTATGTCGATCGTGCCCGCGCCCGCATCCGGCGTTATGCCAAATGTGACGGTCGTTCCCGCATCCGAGTACTTGGCGGCGTTTTGCACGATCACGCGCAGAGCCTGCTTCACGAGCGCCACGTCGACGGGCGCATCGCAGCGCGGGTCGCTGGCAAGCGCAGCATCAGAAGCCAGCCGATACGTGTGCTCGGTATCGATCATCTGCGATTCTTCGCATACCTCGCTGACCAGTGCAGCCAAGTTGGTATGCGCGCGCCGCAGGACCGTGCGCCCGGCATCGCCGCGCGCCAAAAACAGCAGCTGCTCCACAAGCTCTTGCATGTGCTCGCTTTCGGCTTTAAGGGACGCGATGGATTCCGCCAGCACGTCCGGGTCGTCCTTACCCCAGCGGTCGAGCATGTTCACGTAGCCCTGAATCCTGTCTCTTATACACATCTGACGCTGCCGACGATCTTACGCGTGTAGA
>URKV01000070.1 GCA_900548565.1 uncultured Collinsella sp. | reverse complement strand
ATCTACACGCGTAAGATCGTCGGCAGCGTCAGATGTGTATAAGAGACAGTCCATCACGTCGTCAAGGCTTAGCGAAAACAGGTCGTCTTCACCCTCATCGAACATGCGGTGCACATGTCCACCAATTGCCGGAATCAATCCGCGACCGGTGCATGATGCCTTGCTCAACGCCATTCTGTTCCATCCTTTCGAAATACTAATGACATCGATTATATGGAACTTCCCAAGCGGCCCGGTCTTGGATTCGTGCTTTCCAGAACTCGCACCCAAAAGGGGAGGGGCAATCCAGGCGAGTGCCTACTTGTCGCCGGCCGCCGCCTTGGCCTCATTGAGGTAGCTATAGAAGCTGTACTTGGAGATGCCAAAGAACTCGCAGGCGCGCTCGCTCGACTTGGAAATGAGGAAGGCACCGCGACGGTCGAGGTAGCCAATGGCACGAATGCGCTCGTCTTTGGTCATGAGTGCCGCGGGCTTGCCCACAAACTGCTCGCACTCGTGCAGCAGGTCCTCGAGCAGGTCGCCGATGTTCTTGGTAATGGGCTCGGGCTCGGTATAGCCCGTGCCGCCGGTGCCGGTAAAGGCGTCGAGCGAACGCTCAAAAGCCTTCATAAGCGTAATGTCAAAGTTGATGCCCAAAATGCCGACGGGCTTGCCCTCGTCGTTGCGGATAAAGATGGTCGAGGACTTGAGCAGCTTGCCATCGGTGGTTTTGGTGAGGTATGGCTCGCGGTCGTGCACGTCGGTGGTGCCCTCGTGCATGGACTCAAACACAATATGGCTGGGGCCGTCACCCAGTTTGCGCCCGCTGACGTGGCCGTTTTCGATCACTACGATGGAGTGGTCCACGTCCTCGGTCTCCAGATCGTGGACGACGACTTCGCAGTTGGGGCCAAATTGGAGCGCCAGACCGTGTGCGAGGCGCTTGTAAAACTCAATCTGTGCGGGGGTCATGGGTGCCTTCCTAAAAATTAGTTTGGGCACACTTTGCCATAAACCACACTTGACCGCAAACAAATCCATCAACAAGGCAATTCATGACCGTTCGGCGGCGAAAAAGTACCGATTACGGCAACAAACAATTCGTTAGGTATGCCAATCAAAAAGTGTGATAGAACATTACTAACAAACTTTTTGTTTGGCATCCACATAAAAGTTCAGCCGTGTGAATGGGATCGGGCTGAAACGCGTATGCGGGGGCCGGCAAGAGAGGACTTAAGGAGTTCACCGTATGGCCGATAAGATCCAGTGGGCGGGCAACACGATGCCCAAGAGCGATGACAAGCACTTGGGAATCATGAGCCTCGACCACGTGAAGAAGGCCCGCGCCTTCCACCAGTCGTTCCCCCAGTACACCGTCACTCCGCTTGCCCGCCTGGATGGTCAGGCTGCGCGCCTGGGCCTTTCCAACCTGTGCGTTAAGGACGAGAGCTATCGTTTTGGCCTCAACGCCTTTAAGGTTCTGGGCGGCTCGTTTGCCATGGCCAACTACATTGCCGACGAGACCGGCAAGGACGTTGCCGACTGCACCTTCGATTACCTGACCTCCGATCAGCTGGCCGAGGACTTTGGCCAGGCCACCTTCTTTACCGCCACTGACGGCAACCATGGCCGCGGCGTGGCATGGGCTGCCAACAAGCTGGGCCAGAAGGCTGTCGTGCACATGCCCAAGGGTTCCACCAAGCCCCGCTTCGATAACATCGCCGCCGAGGGCGCCACGGTGACCATCGAAGAGGTCAACTACGACGAGTGCGTGCGCATGGCCGCCGCCGAGGCCGATGCCTGCGAGCGCGGCGTCATCGTTCAGGACACCGCCTGGGAGGGCTACGAGAAGATCCCGTCCTGGATCATGGAGGGTTACGGCACCATGGCCTCCGAGGCTGCCGAGCAGCTGCGTGAGATGGCCATCAACCGCCCGACGCACGTGTTTGTCCAGGCTGGCGTGGGTTCGCTCGCCGGCGCCGTGGTGGGCTACTTCACCAACCTGTATCCCGATAACCCGCCCACCTTCGTCGTGGCTGAGTGCGCGCCTGCCGCCTGTCTGTACAAGGGCGCTGCCGCCGGCGACGGCGATCCGCGCATCGTGGACGGCGACATGCCCTCCATCATGGCCGGTCTGTGCTGCGGCGAGCCCAACATTCTGGGCTGGGATATCCTGCGCAACCACGTCACCGCCTTCGTGTCCTGCCCCGACTGGGTCACCGCTCGCGGCATGCGCACCCTGGGCGCTCCCGAGAAGGGCGACCCGCGCGTCATCTCCGGCGAGTCCGGCGCGGTGACCACTGGCCTGGTCGAGACCCTCATGCTCGATCCTGAGTACGCCGAGCTCAAAGAGCTCATCGGCCTGGATAAGACGAGCTCCGTGCTCTGCTTCTCCACGGAAGGTGACACCGATCCGGATCAGTACCGTCGCATCGTCTGGGAAGGCGAATACCCCACTTGCTAATCGTTGGGGCGGAGTAAATAGGTATCGCTCCGCCACCTCACAGGTAGATTCCTTAGTTTGAAAGGTTATGAACAATGGCTAAAGAACTCGATTTCGACGCTATCAAGGCTGCTGCTGAGTCCCATCGTGCTGATATGACTCGCTTCCTGCGCGCTATGATCAGCCATCCCTCTGAGTCCTGCGAGGAGGGTGAGGTTGTCGCTTGCATCAAGGCCGAGATGGAGAGCCTTGGCTATGACGAGGTCAAGGTCGACGGCCTGGGCAACGTTATGGGCTTTATGGGCGAGGGCGACAAGATTATCGCCATCGACTCTCACATCGACACCGTCGGCATCGGCAACATCGATAACTGGGATGCCGATCCCTATGAGGGTTACGAGACCGACGAGATCATCTACGGCCGCGGTGGCTCCGACCAGGAGGGTGGCATGGCTTCTGCTACCTACGCTGCCAAGATGATGAAGGACATGGGCCTCATCCCCGAGGGCTACAAGATCATGGTCGTCGGCACCGTCCAGGAAGAGGACTGCGACGGCATGTGCTGGCAGTACATCTACAACAAGGACGGCATTAAGCCCGAGTTCGTCATTTCCACCGAGCCCACCGACGGCGGCATCTACCGCGGTCACCGCGGCCGCATGGAGATCCGCGTCGACGTTCACGGTACCTCCTGCCACGGCTCCGCTCCCGACCGCGGCGACAACGCCATCTACAAGATGGCCGACATCATCGCCGACGTCCGCGCCCTCAACAACAACGGCTGCGACGAGTCGACCGACATCAAGGGCCTCGTCAAGATGCTCGACCCCAAGTACAACCCCGAGCACTTCGAGGATGCCCGCTTCCTGGGCCGCGGCACCTGCACCGTCAGCCAGATCTTCTACACCAGCCCCAGCCGCTGCGCCGTGGCCGATTCCTGCGCCATCTCCATCGACCGTCGCATGACCGCCGGCGAGACCTGGGAGTCCTGCCTGGACGAGATCCGCAACCTGCCGGCCGCCAAGAAGTACGGCGACGACGTGAAGGTCTCCATGTACATGTACGATCGTCCGTCCTGGACCGGCGAGGTCTACGAGACCGAGGCTTACTTCCCCACGTGGATCAACAAGGAGACCGCTCCGCACGTCAAGGCCCTCGTCGACGCCCACAAGGCCATGTTTGGTGACGAGCGCATCGGCTGCGAGCCCAGCATGGACAAGCGCACCGGTCGCCCGCTGTGCGACAAGTGGACCTTCTCCACGAACTGCGTCTCCATCCAGGGCCGCTACGGCATCCCCTGCGTGGGCTTTGGCCCGGGTGCCGAGTCTCAGGCTCACGCTCCCAACGAGGTCACCTACAAGGACGACCTGGTCACCGCTGCCGCCATGTATGTGGCTGCCCTGAACCTCTACGATCCGAGCCAGGCCGATGGCGACGCCACCGTGTTCCGCGCCGGTCTGACCAACAACAAGATCGACTAGTCCCATTCCTCGATCTTGTTGAGCCGGGGGCCGCTCGTGTCCCCGGCACCCCCTGTTGACTTGGGGCCCGCGGTCGTTATCTCCCATGCTTCCTCAACGGTAGCGGGTCCTCGTCATGGTGCTCTGCATGTTATAGCCACACGCGCATGCCGGAGCACATCTACTCATTGCGATTGTTTCATCTTTAGAAAGGACATTTCCATGGACGCTAAGTTTACCGAGCTCGTCGAGCAGCTGAACGGCCTCGATTTTAAGGGTATGTACGGCAGCGACTTCCTGCACACCTGGGACAAGACCACCGATGAGCTCAAGGCTCTCTACATCGTCGCCGACGCCCTGCGCGAGCTGCGTGAGAACAACGTTTCGTCCAAGATCTTCGACTCGGGCCTGGCCGTCTCCCTGTTCCGCGACAACTCCACCCGTACGCGTTTCTCTTTCTCTAAGGCCGCCAACCTGCTCGGCCTTGAGCTGCAGGACCTGGACGAGAAGAAGTCCCAGATCGCTCACGGCGAGACCGTCCGCGAGACCGCTACCATGATCTCCTTCATGGCCGACGTCATCGGCATCCGCGACGACATGTACATCGGCAAGGGCGACGCCTACATGGCCGAGGTCTCCGAGTCTGTCCAGCAGGCTTACGAGGACGGCGTTCTGGATCACCGTCCCACGCTCATCTCCCTGCAGTCCGACTCCGATCACCCCACGCAGTCCTCTGCCGACATGCTCTACCTCATCAACGAGTTTGGCGGCCTTGAGAACCTCAAGGGCAAGAAGGTTGCCGTTACCTGGGCCTATTCGCCCTCTTACGGCAAGCCGCTGTCCTGCCCGCAGTCGCTGATCAGCCTGCTGCCCCGCTTTGGCATGGACGTCACCCTGGCCCACCCCGAGGGCTACGACCTCATGCCCGAGGTCGTCGAGCGCGCCAAGGGCTATGCCGCCGAGTCCGGCACTACCTTTAAGCAGGTCAACACCATGGCCGAGGCCTTCGAGGGCGCCGACATCGTGATCCCCAAGAGCTGGGCTCCGTTTGCCGCCATGGAGAAGCGTACCAATCTGTACGCCGAGGGCGACGACGCTGGCATCGCTGCGCTCGAGAAGGAACTGCTCGCCCAGAACGCCACCCATCAGGACTGGTGCTCCACGACCGAGCTCATGGAGAAGACTGCCAACGGCCAGGACACCATCTTTATGCACCCGCTGCCTGCCGACATCTCCGGTGTCTCCTGCGAGCACGGCGAGGTCAACGCCGACGTCTTCGACATGCACCGTGTGGGCATGTACAAGGAGGCCAGCTACAAGCCGTACGCCATCGCAGCCATGATGTTCCTGCAGAAGGTTGCCGATCCCGCCGCTACCCTCAAGGCCCTCGACGAGCGCAACACCGCCCGTTGGTTCCAGGCCTAAAGCCGGGTTGAGGTAAGCCATGTAAAGGGGGCGCTCTGCCAACCGGCGGGGTGCCCCTTTTTTGCATCGCGGGCGTGCGGGATAAGCGCTTTCGATGTGGATGCCCGCGGCGCGAGTTATGGGTACGATGGTTTCAGGGGAGGTATCACCATGAAACTTGGATGCGTCATTATGGCATCGGGCGAGGGCAAGCGGTTTGGCTCTAACAAGATGCTTGCCGATATCTATGGCGAGCCGCTGATTGCCCGGACCATCGATTCGGTTCCCCGGGGCTTTGACGTCGTGGTTTCGACGCGTTGGCCCGAGGTCGCCCAGATTTGCGAGGACAAGCATTGCCCGTGCGTGCTGCACGATGGCGAGCTGCGCAGGGATAGCGTCCGCGCGGGCCTTTCATGGGGAGTCGAACGCAACTGGAAAGGCTGCCTCTTTTTGCCGGGCGACCAGCCGCTTGTGAGCGCGGACTCTTTTGAGGCCATGGTTCGCGCGTTTGATGAGCGTGGCCGCAAGCATCCGGTGCGTCTTGCGTGCAACGGTGAGCCTTCGAGCCCGGTGCTCTTTCCGGCGGAACTGTTCGATGCACTTATGTGTCTTGAGGGCAAGGACGGCGGGGGCTCGATTCTCAAAGGTCGCGTCGACGTTGCGCTGGTCGAGGCGCGTGCCTACGAGCTGTGGGACGTCGATACCGTCAAGGGACAGCGACGCATAGCGGAGCATATCGCGGCCTGCTCGTATTTTGATCGCGTGGCCAACTGTATTAATCAATAAGGAGCAACATGATCATCATCAAAAACGGCGCGCTCGTGACGCCCCAGGGGCTTCGCCGCGCCGATCTTGCCATGGAGGGCGACAAGATTGTGCGGATTGCCGCGGCGATTGAGCCGGGCGCGGGCGATACCGTCGAGGATGCCGCGGGCTGTTGGGTGTTTCCCGGCTTTATCGACGGCCACACACACATGCAGTGCTGGACTGGCATGGATTGGACGGCAGATAGCTTTGAGACCGGTACGCGTGCGGCTGCCTGCGGCGGCACGACGACCATCGTGGACTACGCGACGGCCGATCGCGGCGTGACCATGCCCGATGCCTTGGCCGAGTGGCATTGCCGCGCCGACGGAACCTGCACGGCTAACTACGCCTTTCATATGGCACTCGCCGAGTGGAACGAGCGCAACCGCGCCGATCTTTCGGCCATGCGCGAGGCGGGCGTATCGTCGTTCAAGACCTACTTTGCCTACGATCATCTGCGCCTGGACGATGCCGAGACGCTCGAGGTGCTCGAGGAGCTCAAGCGTATTGGCGGCATACTGTGCGTGCATTGCGAGAACGGTACGCTGGTGAATGAGCTGCAGAAGCGCGTGTACGAGCAGGGGATTCATGGGCCCGAGGGGCATGCGCTCAGCCGTCCGGACGTGTGCGAGGGTGAGGCCGTGAGCCGCCTGCTGTATCTGGCGCACTTGGCCGGGGACGCTCCGGTCAACGTGGTGCACCTTTCGACCAAGCTGGGGCTCGAGGCCATCCGTGCTGCCAAAGCGCGCGGGCAGAAGAATATCTATGTCGAGACCTGCCCCCAGTATCTGATGCTCGACGACACCTGCTATCTGGAGCAGGGCGAGGACGGCTTTGCGGGCGCCAAGTACGTGATGAGCCCGCCGCTGCGCCATGCCGGTGACCGTGCGGCACTGCGCGAGGCGCTTGTGGCCGGCGAGATCGATACGATCGCGACCGACCACTGCAGCTTTAACCTGCACGGGCAAAAGGACCGCGGGCGCGACGACTTCCGCGCGATTCCCAACGGCGGACCCGGTGTGGAGCATCGTCCCGTCGCGATCGCTACGAGCTTTGAGGGACAGCTGGGACCCGAGGACCTCTGCCGCTTGATGAGCGAGAACCCGGCGCGCGTCTTTGGCATGTATCCGCGCAAGGGCTGTCTTGCCGAGGGCTCCGATGCCGACGTGTGCGTGTGGGATCCCCAGGCACGCTGGACCATTAGCGCGGCGACGCAGCATCAGGCCGTGGACTACACGCCGCTCGAGGGCTTTGAGGCGCATGGCCGCGCCAAGGCCGTCTACGTCAACGGTGTGCTGGTGGCGCGCGATGGCGAGCCCACCGGAGCCCAGCCCGGTCGCTACGTGCCCCGCTAGCAGCAAAGATGCCGTGTCCCCTCCGCAGTTGCGGTGAAATACGGACTGTTTGCGGCCGTTAGGCGGCCAAACAGTCCGTATTTCACCGCAACTGACGAGATGGGGCCGGCTATTTGAGGCTGCTGGCGACGACGGGTCGGCCGAGGGCTGCCTCGAAGCGGTCGGCCATCGTGGGGTCGGCAAGCGTGTCGACTTGGTTGAGCATGACGCGTGCGGTGCTGAGCTTCATCTCTTGCATCTCGGCATTGAGCACCTGGGCGACGCGCTCGGGCGTGGCGATGTCGGTGAGCTCGCAGCCGCAACGCTCGCAAAAGAGCTCGGGGCGGTGGACGGCTTCGTTGATGGGCTTGCTGAGCCCCGAGGCGCCGACGAGCCAGATGACGTTGGCCGTGCCGGCGGGAACGACCGGCTCCCACGGGGCATGCGCCTTGAGCGGGAGCCGCTTGCTGCCGTCCGCCTCGGCCAGGACGTAGTCAAAGCGCTGCGTCAGCTGGTCGAGCGGCTCGGCAGGGGAGGAGAGTTTGCCCGTCTCCGGGTCCAAAACACCCGCCTGGCAGATACTTCCGCGGCTCATGCCCGCGCATGCCTCGCAGGTGCAACCGGGGACATGCGAGGCGCCCGGCTTCCAAGGCGCGGCGTCCAGGCGACGATTCGACCCGTCCCATGGCACGCCGGCAACGGGAAGCATATGCGTGGTGGTGCAGAGGAGCACGCGGCCGCCAGCGCGCATGAGCTCAAGACCCAGCGTTTTGAGCAACGTCGACTTGCCGCCGCTGCCGATAATCGCGGTAATGCCCGGCTCGATCCTGAGCGCCGAGGCAAGATTGCCGCTAACCGTTTCCATCTGTTCACCGCCGTATAATACTGTGATAATAAATAATCATCAGAGTAGCGGTCGAACCGCTTTTTGCTCTGCTCAAACCGTAGCACAGGGAGGTGCCCCGGGAATGCTCGTTTATGTTCGCGGCGCCGGCGATATCGCCACGGGTGTCGCTGCCCGTTTGGTGCGCACCGGCGTGTCGGTCGTCATGGCCGATATCGCGGTTCCCACGTGCATCCGTCGCACAATCAGTTTTTGCGAGGCCATTCGCTTGGGCGAGGTCGAGGTCGAGGGCATTCGCGCCCGCTTGGCGCAGACGCCGGCTGAGGCGCTCGAGATTACCCAAGCGGGGGATGTCGCCGTGGTGGTGGACCCTCAGGCCAAGATGCTCGATGAGCTTAAACCCGCGGCTGTGGTCGACGCGATTCTGGCCAAGCGCAACCTGGGTACCACGCGCGACATGGCACCTGCCGTTATTGCCGTGGGACCGGGCTTCACCGCGCCGGTTGACTGCGACGCCGTGGTCGAAACCATGCGCGGGCATTTCCTGGGCCGTGTCATTACCCAAGGTTCGCCCCAGCCCAACACGGGTGTGCCGGGCATGATCGGCGGATACGGCAGGGAGCGCGTTATCCACAGCCCCGCCGCCGGCGTGTTTCGGTCCGACCACGCAATCGGCGACATCGTGAGCGCCGGAGACGTGATTGGCTACGCGAGCGATACGCCCATGTGCACGCAGATCGATGGCTGCCTGCGCGGGCTTTTGGCGAACGGCGTGCAGGTGACCGAGGGCTTTAAATGCGCCGATGTCGATCCGCGCGGCGATGCCAGCTATATCAACTACATTTCAGATAAGGCGACGTCGGTCGGCGGCGGCGTGCTCGAGGCACTCGCTATGC
>URKV01000069.1 GCA_900548565.1 uncultured Collinsella sp. | reverse complement strand
ACGGCGCTCGGCAAAGGTCTCCTTCTTGGCGGGCGCTGCCGCCTCGGCGGCATCCTCGTCCGCATCGGAATCGTCATCGACGGCAGCCTTCTTGGGCTTGACCGGAGCCGAAGCGGCCTCACTCACCGGATCGATAATCTCGGACTGAACAACGGCCGTCATCTTTTCCTGCGTCTCGCGGAACTGACGGATGGCACGGCCGATCGTGCGGCCCATCTGTGGGAGCTTGTCCGGGCCAAACAGCAAAAAGCCAAAGACCACGATGATCGCGAGCTCACCCTCTCCAATACCAAACACACATACCTCCAAGGCTCGATGTGAGTCGAGCCCGCACCGCGCCATTCGGCCGGAACTCGTCTATTCATTCGGTCAAGTATAGCGCCCGGACGCCAAAACGTCCGAGCGCATCACAAACATATGCCAAACGGCACGCCCTTTTGGGGGCAAAGATTATGCCGCCGTGATCGAAATCTCCTGGTCGACGCCCAGCAGCTGAACCACGCGCATCACCTGGGGCTGCACATTGACGCAGCCAAAACGCTTACCGTGATCGGCTGCATGATGAGCGGCGCCCACAAGCACGCCAATGCCCGTCGAGTCGATATAGCTCACCTGGGCAAAGTCGAGCTCAACGGCCTCGGTGGGCTGCTCGAGTGCCAAGTCGATGGCATTACGCAGGCTATCGGCGTTAGAGATATCAATCTCGCCGGCCACCTTGATGGTGTAGAGCTCCGGCGTGGGGTTAGTGGAAATACCCAAATCCATGTATACGCTCCTTTACGTATCGAAAGTGCGGATAGTACTGGGCGCGGACTTGCGGGGTCCTACGCGTTAGGCGCGCTCGGCACGAGCAAGCTCGGCAGCGACCAGCTTCACAGCCAGCACCAGAACATCGAGCGCGGCCTCCAGGTCCTCGACCGTGGGATAGCTCGGCGCGATGCGGATGTTGGTGTCGCGCGGATCCTTGCCATAAGGCCAGGTAGCACCAGCCGGCGTGAGCTTGACGCCCAGGTCAGCACAAAGCGCAGCGACCTTTTGGGCCGAGCCCTCGGGACCATCGAAGCTTACAAAGTAGCCGCCGCGGGGGTGCGTCCAGGTAGCACAGCCCGTGTCGCCCAAGCCCTCGGTGAGCTTGCGCTCAACGGCCTCAAAGCGCGGGCGCAAGAACTCGGCATGCTTTTTCATGTGCTCCTTGACCGCCTCGATGGTGGGAAGGAAGCGCACGTGACGCAGCTGGTTGAGCTTGTCGGCGCTGATGAGGCCGGCCTTCAGGCGCTTTGAGAACTCGGCGATGACCGCGGGGCTCGCACCGATAAAGCCGATGCCGGCGCCCGGGAAGGTGATCTTGGACGTCGAGGCGAAGGCCACCACGCGATCCTCGGTGCCCGCCGCGCGAGCGAGGTCGAAGATATTGGCGAGCTCGTCGGTCTCGTCGTACAGGTCGTGCACGCAGTAGGCGTTGTCCCAGAAGATGCGGAAATCGGGCGCGGCCGTGGGCATCTCGACCAGACGGCGCACAGTGTCCTCGCTAAAGGTGATGCCCGTGGGGTTGGAATACTTGGGCACGCACCAGATACCCTTAATGGAGTCGTCAGCGGCAACGAGGCGCTCGATCTCGTCCATGTCGGGGCCGTTGTCGGTCATCGCAACGGGGACGTTCTCGATGCCCAAGTCGGCGGTGATGCCAAAGTGGCGATCGTAGCCGGGAACGGGGCACAGGAACTTGACCTTCTTGCCGTCGTGCGCGGCCTCGTAGGCGTCCCAGGGCTCGCTGCCGCACGAGTCACAGCGCCAGAACATGCCGGCGATATCGTGCTCGATCAAAAGGCTCGACGAACCCAGCACGAGCGTCTGCTCGGCGGGGCAGCCCAGGAACTCCCCTGCCAACTTGCGTGCCGAAGGAATACCCTCAAAGCAGCCGTAATTGGAACAGTCGACGTTGCCGTCGTGCAGATCGGCATCGGCATTGAGGATATCGAGCATGGGTCGAGAGATGTCCACCTGGGAGGGCGACGGCTTGCCGCGGGCCATGTCGAGCGCCAGGCCCTTGGCCTTGACCTCGGCGACCTCGGCCTTGAGCGCCTCGATGGCGGCATCGAGTTCGGTGGTTTCCATCTTCTGGTAGATCGTCTGCATGGGTGCGACCTTTCACGAAGCGGTACGTTGCAATTCTTCTAAGTATAGACCGCCACCGTCGCAACGTTATGAAGCCGTGATAGATTAAGTTCATCGCAATGAATTACGAATCGCCGCGCATGCCGGCGTGGAGCGCCCAAGGAGGCACTATGGAGTACGGATCGTTCCAGGCCGAGGAATTCGGCGACCTGCAGCGCCTGGTCGACGGGCTGTTTTACGACCGCCACGCCATCGACCGCCTGGATCTGATCGTACAGGCCGAAATCTTGGACCTGGTGCCCGATCTCATGGAAATCGTCAACCTGCTACCGCCCGGCTACTACGACCGCCAATCGCTTTGCGACCAGCTCAACTCGGCCCTTGCCGCCCACGGCTGGGGCGCCGTCTACGGCACCGTGGAATAAACCTAGTCATTTAAGAACGTCCCGAATGACTAAAACGCCGCCTGTGATGGTGTTCACAGGCGGCGTTTTCAAACTTGTATGTGCTCTTACTCGTCCTTGGGCGCCGGGTGCTTGCAGATCACACTCATGTAGATCATGCCAAGTACGGCCGCGGTGACAGAGCCGGCGAGAATAGCGGCCTTGGCGGCCAGAACCTCAAACTGGGCCGTCGGGAAGGCAAGGCCGCTGATGAGGACCGACATCGTAAAGCCGATACCGCCCAGAATGCCCACACCGGCAATCATGTGCCAGTTAACGTTGCGCGGCAGCTCGCAGGCCCTAAGCTTAACCAGGGCAAACGTCATGCCAAAGATACCGATCGGCTTACCCAGCAGCATGCCAAAGTACACGCCGAGCGTCACCGGGTCGGTGAGCAGCGTGCTCATGTCCACGCCCACTAGGCGAACCTGTGCGTTGACGAACGCAAAGATCGGCAGGATCACAAAGTTGACCGGCGTGGAGATCAGACGCTCCATGCGAATGAGTGGCGGGGTCACGCGGTGCATGACGCGCTCGACCTTGGTAGTCGAGACGGTAAAGTCATG
This sequence comes from uncultured Collinsella sp., assembly GCA_900548565.1. Classification (GTDB taxonomy): domain Bacteria; phylum Actinomycetota; class Coriobacteriia; order Coriobacteriales; family Coriobacteriaceae; genus Collinsella. Next base: position 6,247 of record URKV01000069.1, on the reverse strand, counting down.
CTGGCCCAGGATGTGTGCCTCGTCATCGTAGCGGTCATCGAGCAGCGGCAGGCACTCGCCCAGCCAATCGGTGAGGCTATCGAGCTTAACGCCGCACTTGGCCGGAATGGTGAAGGCCAGGATGACGCCAGCAAGCGTAGCGTGTACGCCACTCTTGAACATGCAGAACCACAACAGCAGACCCAGTACCGAATACGGGGCAAGGCGGTAATGCTGCGTCTTGTTGAGCCACACGAGCGCGCAGGTCACAAGCGCGGCGGCGCCCAACCAAAACGGATTGGGGCTCTGACCGTAGAAGATGGCGATGGCGGCGATGGAGATGAGGTCGTCGGCGATGGCAAGCGTCGAGAAGAACACGCGCACGCCGTTGGGCACGCGATTGCCCAAAAGCGACAGCACGCCCAGCGCAAAGGCAATATCGGTTGCCATGGGAATGGCCCAGCCGTTGTGCGCGCCGGCATGGTTAAAGATCAGATAGATGCAGGCGGGAACGACGACGCCGCCCACGGCCGCCAGCATGGGAAGCATAGCCTGGCGCGGGTTTTTGAGCTCGCCGACCGTCATCTCGTACTTAAGCTCAATGCCCACCAGCAAAAAGAAAATCGCCATGAGGAAGTCGTTGACGAATAGTTCAACGGTGAGACCGGCCGTAAGGTTGCCCAGACCCACATACAGCGGGGTCTCCAAAAAGTGATGGATGGCCTCGTAGGCATCGGAATTGGCGCAAATGACGGCGGCGATAGCGGCGAAGACCATGACGGCGGCGGAAATCGTGCCGTTCTCGGCGATGCGCTCCCAAATGTCATGGCGCTCAAAACGCTTGCGCTCGCGAACGTTGAACAGCTGCTCGGGTGCTGCCATGGGCGGCTCCTTTCACGGGAAGGCTCCCGTCTTAAAAAAGCACGGCCCGCCCAAGTGGCGGCGCCGCGCTCTAACGTATTACGCTTGCATCTAGCCTACCCTGCACGACAAGCGCGCAAGCGTGGCCGAAAAGCGGAACCACAGGTTGAACATTATTTGCTCAACGGCGCGGGCACGCCTGTCCAAGAGACGACGCGGCGCCGCGCACAAAAAACGACCGGAGCGCGGGGCGTCCGCGATCCGGTCGTGGCATTTGGTCAACTAAACCTAGCAGGCGGCCATGATGGGGGCAGCGACCTGCTTCTTACGGGAGAGGACGCCCGGCATCCAGACGCCGTCGTGCTCGTCGGCAATGCCCAGGCCCTTCTGAGCAGCCTCGGTCTCGCCCTCGAGCAGGACCTGCGAGCCCTCCTCCATGATGTCAGTGATGCACAGGACAATGCCGTCAGCGCCCTTCTCGGCGGCGTAGGCGCGCATGGCCTCGCGAATCTCGTCGATCATGCCGAGCGCGCGGCTCTTGTCGACGGTCTCGTACTGGCCGATGAGCAGCTTCTTGCCGGCGGGCTCGAACATCTTGATGTCGTTGCCGACCATCTCGGCTGCGGTGAAGGAGCCGGACGGACGGGTGAGGAAGACCTCCATGCCAAACTTGACCGGGTCGACGCCCACCTGCTCGCCGAGCTTGGCGGCGACGGCGCGGTCGACATCGGTGGTGGTGGGGCTCTTGAGCATGAGCGTGTCGGTCATCATGGCCGAGAGCAGCAGCTTGGCCTGGACGTCGGAAAGCTCAACGCCGAGCACGCCGGCAAGCTTGGTGACGATGGTGCAGCTGGAGCCCCAGGGCAGGCAGATGTAGTGCAGCGGACCGGCGGTCTCGAAGTCGCCGATGCGGTGATGGTCGACGACGCCAAAGACCGTGGCGTCCTTAAGGCCGGCGACGGACTGGGCAGACTCGTTGTGGTCGGTGAGGACGACGAGCTGACCGGCCTCGACGGAATCAATCACGCGGGGCTCGGCAATGCCAGCGTCGGCGAGCAGCTTGGCGGACTCGGCCGGAAGCTGACCAAGGGCGCAGGCCTCGTAGGTGTTGCCGGCATACTCAACCTGGTTGAGCAACTGGGACAGGACGACGGCGCTCATGATGGCGTCGTTATCGGGGTTCTGGTGACCAAAGACAAGAACGTTTGCCATGGATATCCTCCACTTGATATGTGTACTTGGACGTAGCTATGGTAGCACGCCGATGCCGAGCCTTCGCAGACGGAAGGGCCACGGCATATTTTGGGGCGCAGGCACGGGGACCAAGGCTGTCCCTTTTGCACCATGTTGGTGCAAAGTAACCTGACCCCCTTGCACCAGCTATTTGCCGGCAGCGCGCAGGGCTACGTAGGCGGCACCGATGATGCCGGCGTCGTTTCCGAGCGAAGCGACCTTAATGGGCGTCTCGCGCGAGGCGGAAAGCGCGTACTGCTTAAAGTGCTCGCGAACCTTGTCGAGGTAGACATCGGCCGAGGCGGAGGCGCCGCCGCCGATGAGGAACATCTCGGGATCAACCACGTTGGCAATAAGCGCCAGTGCGCGGCCGAGATAGTCGGCCATGGTATCGGCCGCGGCCAGCGCGAGCTTGTCGCCCTCGCGACAAGCCTGGAACACGTCCTTGGAATCGGAGGGGCCGGTCAGCTCGATGGGCTCGACGCCTGCCTTCTTGCACTCGGCAAGGTAGTTGCTCACCACGCCGGTGGCGCTGGAATACTGCTCCAGGTGGCCATGGCCGCCGCAGCCGCAGGTGCGCTCCTCGGCCGGGTTCAGGCACATGTGGCCAATCTCGCCGCCAGCACCCACAACGCCCGATACCACGTCGCCGTTAACGATAACGCCGCCGCCCACGCCGGTACCAATGGTAACCATCACGACGTTCTGTACGCCCTTGGCAGAGCCGAGCCAGGCCTCGCCCATAGCAGCAGCGTTGGCGTCGTTCTCGTACTTAACGACCGCGTCGGGGCAGTGCTCCTGGATGGCGATCTTGAGCTCGGGCAGGTTGATGGCGATGTTCGCCTTGACCTTGGCATCGCCCGATGCCGGGATGGGGCACGGAACGGCCAGGCCAATGCCCGACACAAAGGCACGCGGAATCTGGGCCTTGGCGACCACCTGGTCGATAGCCTCGGTCACCGCGGCAAAGCCCGCAGCGTCAACGATGGGAGGCGTGGGCACGCTAGCCTTGGCAAGCAGGTTTCCGTCCTCATCGAACAGACCCTCCTTGACCGAGGTGCCGCCGACGTCGATGCCGATGTAATACTGCTTAGGTTCCATGGGAGCCCGCCTTTCTCGTTTAAACATTGCCTGTATGGTACCGCTCCCAAGGCAAAAACCTACCAAAAAGGACAGGTTTGTTTTGGCAGGTTTTATCTGGGGAAGCGCAGAGTACGAGATTCGGTTCGCTGGGTGTTATATCGGTTCGGCCCCGTCCTCGGACCGATCATTTCTCAACACGACACTACTCAGATGTTTATCATTTAAAACGCTCTAATTTTTCAAGCGGGGCGACTTTTAATTTTATCTTCCTCGAACTTTTCAATAACTCAATAGAGATACTTAGGTGTTGACTATACTTTCTTTTATTCTCAATCAAGTTGGAAAGGAGGTTCCTTGATTCCCAAATACGAGGCGATAGCTGCAGATATTCGTCAAAGTATTGAGGATGGCGCTCTTAAACCGGGCGACAAGCTTCCCACCGTCGTTGAGTTCTGCGAGCTCTATAGCGTTTCAAAAATCACCGTCAAACGAGCTCTTGAACAAATCACCGAAGAAGGTCTTATTACCAGCCGGCGTGGATCGGGTACCTACGTTAAGGGCACGGCGGGGCTTCCCGGCCAGGCGTTTTTCCAGGGCAAAAACGACCGTGCCCAGGGTTTTTCGTATGAGCACCGCGGGGAGAAGGTGACCTCGGTGGTCTACGATTTCTCGATCGTTAATCCACCAGCGGACATCGCAGCCCAGCTGGGAATTGCCGAGGATGACTTTGCCTATCACATCGTGCGCGTGCGTCAGGCCGACGAGAAGCCCATCGTTATCGAGTATACCTACATGCCGCTCGAGCTGATTCCGGGCCTTAAAAAGAAGGACCTGTACGGATCGGTCTACGGCTTTATCCGCGAGCAATGCGGGCTGAAGATTTCGAGCTTCCATCGCACCATCCGCGCCGTGGCGGCAACCGAGGAAGAAGCCGAGCGCCTGGATACCAAACCCGGCTCTCCCCTGCTCGAACTCAACCAGATTGGCTTCTTGGATAGCGGCACCGCGTTTGAATATTCTATCTCGCACAATGTGGGCGACCGCTTTGAGCTGCACAACGTAACGCTGGCCTAGTTTTGTAATCCGGTGGGTGCTCGTTTTGAGCTGTCTTACGCGGCACCCGCACAACCTTATGGGAGTATGCACATGTCCGATTTGATTAAACTGACGCCGATCTTCCACGAGAAAATCTGGGGCGGCCGCCAGCTCGAAACCGTATTTGGTTACGGCATTCCCGAGGGGCCCATCGGTGAGTGCTGGGCCATCTCGGCCCATCCCAACGGCGACTGCCAGATTGCGGAGGGACCGTACGCCGGCCACACGCTGTCGTGGCTGTGGGCCGAGCACCGCGAGCTCTTTGGCAACTGCGAGGGCAAGGAGTTCCCGCTGCTCATCAAGATTCTGGACGCCAAGGACGACCTTTCGATCCAGATTCATCCCAACGACGAGTACGCCGCCAAGCACGAGAACGGCAGCCTGGGCAAAACCGAGTGCTGGTATGTACTGGACTGCGAGCCCGGTGCCACGATCATCGTCGGCCAGCGCGCGCACGACCGCGCCGAGGCCGCGCAGATGATCGAGGGGGGCCGTTGGGACGAGATGCTCAACGTGCTGCCGATTCACAAGGGAGACTTTTTCCAGATCGACTCCGGCACCGTTCACGCCATCAAGACCGGCACGCTGATTCTGGAGACGCAGCAGTCGAGCGACGTGACATATCGCCTGTACGACTACGACCGTCCCGGCACCGACGGAAAGCTGCGCCCGCTGCACATTGAGCAGAGCCTCGACTGCATCGACTTTGATGCTCAGGCTCCGACCGACGGCACGGTGACCGCGCCCGAGGTGGACGGCGTGACCGAGCTCGAGTCCAACCCCTGCTACACCGTCGATCGCGTGCGCGTCAACGGCAGCAAGACCCTCGACCAGCGCTGGCCCTTCATGTGCCTGTCGGTCATCGACGGCGAAGGCACCGTCTGCGGCGACCCCGTCCACAAGGGAAGCCACCTGCTGGCCCCGAGCACCGTCAGCTCCATCGACCTCGAAGGCAAGATGGAACTGATCATCAGCCACCTCTAGGTCACAACAACAACCAAAACGAAACAAGGGGCTCCCCCGTTCATCAACGGAGGAGCCCCTACTCGTATCTACATATCAGCCCACCCGGTTCTCCAAATCAAAAAGCGGACGAGCGGAGCGGCGTTCGCAAGCAATGTTACCCAAGGACCTGGGCGGGCGTATGGGGCAACATCGATCGCGAGTTCCGCACGCAAGGGAGAGCACTTAATGTGCTCTCCGTCTTGCGCAGGACTGCCCGAGCAGGCGATGTTGCCCCATACGCCCGCCCAGGTCCGCCGGGATCACGACAGCTTGACGATCGGTGCAAAACCTTTCATTAGCTTTTTGGTCTGGCCGGTCTTTTCGAATTGAACCTCGATCATGTCTCCAGCGACCGAGATCACGGTACCCGTGCCAAAGGTCTTATGGCTCACGGTATCGCCCACGGCAAAGTCCTGCGATGCGCTGGCACGATCGACCTTGCGCTCCACCGTCGGGGACACCTTGGACGACGGCTTTTTGACGCGCGGCGCGCCCGAGCCAAAGGTCGAGGCAACACGGCCGGCGTCGGGCGAGACCCCACGATGGCGCTCGGTTCCGTAGCTACTGCCGCCAAAGAAGTCGTCGAAGCTCGATCCGCCGCGCGAACCGGAACCGCCGGTCGAGCGCGTATGCGAGCCAAACACCTTGCCGCCGTACATATCCGAGCCCATGCCCGAGCCAAAGGTGCCGTGACGGTCGCCGCGCTTCTCCCAGCCCGTGCCCTCAAAACCGGCAGAACCGATGCCGCCAAACTCGATATCCTCAAACGGAATCTCGTTGAGGAAGCGCGAGCGCGGGTTGGCAGAGGTCGAGCCGTAGGTGCGACGCGTGGCCGCATAGGTCAGGAACAGGCGCTTGCGAGCACGCGTGATGGCGACGTAGGCCAAGCGACGCTCCTCCTCGAGCTTGCCCGGATCGTCACTACCGCCAAAGTCGTGCACCTGTCTCTTATACACATCTCCGAGCCCACGAGACTCCTGAGCACCTCGTA
>URKV01000068.1 GCA_900548565.1 uncultured Collinsella sp. | reverse complement strand
CGAGATGCTCAGGAGTCTCGTGGGCTCGGAGATGTGTATAAGAGACAGGTGGTGAGCCGCAAGCGCTCGTAAACACTTTTTCGCACAGGACGGGTGGATCGCAGCCCTTGCCTTCCCCGTCTACTTCTTCGTAGCGTAAGGGCAAGGCTGCAAAAGCTGAACAATAAAGCGCGGAGTCGCCATGCGGCCCCGCGCTTTTCTTTTAGCGCCGGTCCCTGCGCCGGCGTGCGGCCTATTTCTCCCCCATTTTGGCCATTTTGCCCTCCAAACGGCACTACCGCCGGCAACATCCAGCAGATACGCTGAATCTAGCCGTATAGGCCCTATGAGAACGGGAGCAACCATGGCAGCCTTGTTCACGACCCCCAAACGCAATGACACTACCGCCGGAACCCATGTTGCCGAACCCGACGTTCGCCGTCGCATAGGACTCGCGCACGGCAGCTGGCGCCGCGTGACGCGCCGCATCGTCGTAGGCGCCGTGTGCGCGCTCACGGTGAGCTCGCTGCTCATGCCGAGCGTCTCGCTCGCGGCGGAATGGGTCAAGGTCGGCGAAACCAAATACAACGCCGGCACTGCGGCGGGCGACGAGACCGGCACCTGGTCGTGGGACGGCGCCGACGACTTGAAGCTCAACAACTATAACGGCGGCGAGATCCAGGCCGCAGGCAAGCTCAACGTGAATTACTCGGGAAACAACATCGTCACTGCCGACTGGATCGAAGGCATCAAGGCTTCTCATGGCAAGAATGAGAACGCCGAGCTCAATATCCAAGGCGACGCGGGCAGCACGCTCAGCGTGACATCTACTGAGGACGCTATCCTCTCCACGGGTAATATCAACATCGACGGAGCCGGATCCGTCAACGCCACGAGCGCTGGGTTTGATGCCATCGACGCCGAGGGCGATCTCGCTATCAAAGGTTCGGGCAACGTCAACGCCACGGGCGTATCGGATGGCATCAGGGCAAACGGCAATATCACGATTGACGACAGCGGGGCCGTCACCGCCAGGGCTACCAAGGACAAGGGTATCGGAACCGACAAGAACCTCACCATCAAGGGTGGCGGCACAGTCGAGGCAAGCTCAGCCGATGGTGAGGCCATTTGGAGCGGCGGCAACATCAATATCTCGGACGGCAGCCAGGTCAAGGCGAGCTCCGAGAAAGACGCCGCCGTCGAGGCCAAGGGCAGCCTCGCAGCCACAAACGCCTCCCTCAACGCAAACGGTGTTGAATATGGCGTCTATGCCCACAAGGGCATCACACTCGATCATGCAAACGTGACAGTCCGCGCAAGTAAAGGCAGATACGGTGACGCCATTGCCCTCTTCACCTACCAAGAAGATATCGTCGTCAAGAACGGCTCCACCGTGGACGCGTTTGCGGAAGGCGAGGTTTCGGCTGCATTCTCCACCAGAAACGATCGACCCAACGAGGAGGGTGGCCACATCTACATCAGCGACTCCGTTGTCAAGGCCATAGCCCGCTATGTCGAGAACGGCGACGGCCCCATCCCCTACAGCGAAAACCAAGATGGTGAGACGAGCCCCGAGCCCCAAGGCGAGAACATCGGCATCATCGCCCAGACCAGCGAGGGCGTCACACCCGCAGTCATCTCGATCATCCGCAGCAAGGTAACGGCCGAAGGAGATACAGCGGCAATCTTTGCCCGTGCCATGAGCGCTGACGGCAAGACAATCGGCACCATCAAGATTGAGAACGCCGCCATCCAGACGCCCGAAGGCGGCAAGGTCATTGACTATCGCAAGCTCCGTGACGGCATCTACGAGGCAGGCCAAGCCATCGGCACGGGCGACGCTGTGATCGACTCCCCCTATAACGAAGCTGTCGCCAAGAGCATGGTCATCGCACCTCCCGAGGTAGCCAAGCCGGAAGACCCCAAGCCCGACGAGACCAAGCCCGCAGAAAGCAAGCCCGCGGAGTCCAAGCAGAACCCCAAGCCTGAGTGCTCAAAGCCGACCAAGGCCGTTGCGGCTTCAATCACGAAAGCCAAGACTACCGGCGTGCTCGCGGCAACCGGCGACACCTCGGGTGCGGCCATCGTGGCAACCGTCCTTGCGGGAACAGCCGCTATCGCCGCAGGCACCATGGCGAGCCGCAAGCGCTCTTAGACGCCTCTGCGCACATGGCAGCTCCCGCGAAGGCCCCGAGTCCCAGCACCGTTTAACAACGCCACCGCCGAGCTCCCCTCCGGCGGTGGCGTTTTCCATATGCGTCCGCAGGGTATGCACGAGATTGTCTTTGGTCTAGCGCAACCTGCATGAGCCGGCGTGCGACAATGGGGGCCGTCGATATCACAACGCCGAGAGAAGCCCGTCATGGAAGCGCATCAAAAGCAGATAACCGTTCATGCACAGCATGCCGAAAGCGCACCAGTCATCTATCTTCCCGTGGTCATGGGCGACGGCACGGAGGTTTATGAACGCTGCCGAGAGCTCAACTGCCCGCCCTTCACGCTTGTCGGCATTGGCAGCCTCAACTGGAATCGCGAGCTGAGCCCCTGGGGATGCGACGGAACCGTGCGCGATGCCGAGCCCTTTGGTGGACAGGCCGCTGGTTTTCTTGACGAGTTGTTGAAGCAGATAATCCCAGAGGCCGAATCATCGCTCCCGCAACCGCCCACCTGGCGCGGCGTTGCCGGCTACTCGTTGGCGGGTCTTTTTGCACTGTGGGCACTTTGGCAAACAGATGTCTTTGAGCGCGCGGCGAGTGCATCGGGGTCGCTGTGGTTTCCCGGCTTTATCGACTATGCGCACGAGCACGCGATGGCAGTTACGCCCGACGCCGTCTACCTGTCACTCGGCAAAAAAGAGACCAAGACACCCAACCGTATGATGAGGCACGTGCTCGACGACACGCGCGCAATGGAAGAGCTACTCATCGAGCGAGGCATCCCAACAACGCTGGCACTCAACCCCGGCAATCACTTTGCCCAGACCGACCTGCGCATGGCCCACGCCATACACTGGATACTGACGCATTAAAAATGGCGCCCACGCGTACGCATGGGCGCCATTTTTTGATTTAGCTGAACACAACTACTACTTGACAGTCTCCTCGAGTTCCGAGACATCGAACTCAAAATCATTGCCGGGCAGAATCGCGTTGAGCACGATACCCACCAGCGAGCCCACGGCAAGGCCGGAAAGCGAAATCGTCACGCCGCCCAGCTCCAGCACGATGGCGCCGGTGGTACTGTAGGCAATGCCGAGCGAAAGCACGAGCACCAGAGCCGCCACCAGCACGTTGCGGTTGTTCTGGAAATCAACCTGGTTCTCGATAAGGTTGCGAACGCCCACGGCACTGATCATGCCGTAGAGCACAAGCGACACGCCACCGATAACGCATGCCGGCATGGCGGCAATCACCGCAGCAAACTTGGGGCAGAACGAAAGCACAATGGCGCAGCAGGCGGCAATGCGAATCACACGCGGGTCGAACACACGCGTCAAGGCAAGCACGCCGGTGTTCTCGCCATACGTCGTATTGGCGGGGGCGCCAAAGAGCGATGCCAAGATGGTCGCCAGGCCATCGCCGAGCAGGGTACGGTGCAGACCGGGATCGGCAATGTAATTGCGTTCGCAGGTAGAGCCAATGGCGGAGATATCGCCGATATGCTCGATCATAGTTGCAAAGGACAGCGGCATGATGGTGATGATGGCCGTCGTGGCAAGACCGCTATCGAACTGCGGTCCAAAGAGCGCAAACACGGTGTTGTCCCACACGACGGGCAAGCCAACCCAGGGGGCGGCTGCGACGCCAGAGAAGTCGACCTCGCCCAGCGCGGCCGCAACGGCATAGCTCACCACAACGCCCAGCAAAATCGGCACGATCTTGACCATGCCGCGCCCCCAAATATTGCAGCTGACGATCACGGCCACAGCGACAACGGCAACAAGCCAATTGGTCTGGCAGTTGGCGATAGCAGAGCTTGCCAAGATCAGGCCGATGGAAATGACGATGGGACCGGTCACCACCGGCGGGAAGAAGCGCATGACGCGCTTGGCGCCAAAGGCGCGGAACAGCGCTGCCAGCACCGGATAGAGCAGGCCGGCGCAGGCAACGCCCAGACAAGCGTAGGGCAAAAGCTCGGCCTCGCCGTTGGGTGCAATGGCGGCATAACCCGCGATAAAGGCAAACGACGAGCCCAGGAACGCGGGCACCTTACCGCGCGATAGAAAATGAAACAGCAGTGTGCCGATGCCGGCGAACAGAAGCGTCGTCGAAACGGAAAGGCCGGTGAGCACGGGCACGAGCACCGTGGCTCCGAACATCGCAAACATGTGTTGCAAACCCAACACAAACATGCGCGGGCGGCCGAGCGACGATGCATCGTAGATGGCATCGGTGACGGCGGGCGTCGAAGACTGGGACATGGAAGTCCTTTCGAATGGAAGGGCGATCAGGCATATCGGATAACCTGCCCGAACGATACGATCCGAACCATTGTACGCGATATGCAGTACCTCGCACGCGCCGCCACCTGCAAACGCTAGCGCTATTTCCAAACGCGCTCGGCAATACGCCCGACCAGCGCAATCTTTGCCCACTGCTCGTCCTCGGTCAGCTTATTGCCAATCTCGCAGCTGGCAAAGCCACACTGCGGAGACAGATACAGGTTCTCGAGCGGCACGTACTTTGCCGCCTCGCGGATGCGCTCGACGATAACATCCTCGTTCTCGAGCTCTGCCGCCTTGGTGGTCACCAGGCCCAGCACGACCTTCTTGCCGGGAGCAACGTACTTGAGCGGCTCAAAGCCACCGGCGCGTGGCGTATCGAACTCAAGGTAGAACGCGTCGACGTTCTCATGTGCGAACAGGTACGGCGCAATGGGATCGTAACCACCCTCGAAGGCATACGTGGAGTGATAGTTGCCGCGGCACACGTGCGTGTTGATAACCAGATCGTCGGGCTTGCCCGCGATGGCGGCATTGTTGAGCGCCACGCCCAGCTCGCTCACCTTTTGCAGGTCAACCGGGCTCATGCCGGTCTTGGACACAAAGTCGGTATCGCAATAGATGCCCCAGGTGCAGTCATCAAATTGGATGTTGCGGCAGCCTGCTGCGTACAGGTCGGCGATCACCGTGCGATAAGCGGCCGCAATGGCGTCGGCAAGTTCCTCATCGGTCTTATAGACAGCGCGCAGGCTCTCCTGCTGGCCGTCGCAGCGATCGAGCGTGACCTCAGAGAACGTCTGGATCGGCGCCGGAATGGTCTGGCGTGCGACCTGGCCCTCCCCCTCAAGCGCCTTGACGAACTTAAAATGCTCGACGAACGGGTGGTTCTCGCCGCTAATGGGACCAGTAACCACGGCGGTGTCGGCCGTCGTCTCCTCATCATGGAACATATAACCCGTGCGTGAGGTGCGGCGCTCAATGCCGTTGAGGCCCCACATAAAATCGAGGTGCCAGTAGCTGCGGCGGAACTCGCCATCGGTGATCACCTGCAGGCCGGCGGCCTTCTGCTTGGCCACCAAATCGCGAATGGCATCGTCCTCGACGGCCTTAAGGCCGGAAGCGTCGAGTTTACCCGCGACATAGGCGGCACGGGCGTCCTTTACAGCCTGCGGACGAAGAAAGCTGCCGACGATATCGGCGCGAAACGGCGCGTTCGGTTGAATCGAAGTGCTCATAGATATCTCCCTTTGCATTGGTTGCTTTACTGGGACAGAGTATGAGCGCTCATATGGACATCGTAAAATATATGTTTATAACAGTTTGATATAGATGCTTCCTATATCAGTTTGGACTGCCATAAAGAGATTTGACCCGTGCAGAACGCAGCAGTCTAGATGTGCTGACGAATCGCTTCGATATAGGCCTGCCCGTAGCGCGTAAGTGTCGTGTTCTTGCGCGTGATGATGCCGATCTCCATGTACTCGTCTACATCGAGCGGAATGGAGATAATGCCGGGGCCGTTAAGTTCATGGCTGATCACGCCCGAACAAACCGTGTAGCCGTTAAGGCCCATGGCCAGATTGAACAACGTCGCACGGTCGCGCACGCGGATATTCTTGCGACGCTCAAAGGTCGAGGTCAGTTCCTCGGAATAATAAAACGAGTTATAGCTGCCCTGCTCATAGGACAGGAACGGGTAGTCCTCGAGATCTTCGAGCGTCACGCTGGCGTGGTCCGCCAGCGGATGGTCGGAGCACACAAAGACATGCGGCGTAGCGCAGAAGAGTCCTTCGAATACGAGCTCGTTGGCCGCCAGCATGCGCTCGATGACCTCGCGATTGTGCTCCGACAGATACAGGATGCCCAGTTCACTTTTCATATGCGCGACGTCCTCGATAATCTCGTGAGTCTGTTCCTCGCGCAGGGTAAAGTCGTAACGCGCGGCATCGAACTCGCGGATCACGTCAACAAACGCGTTAACGGCAAAGGAATAATGCTGACAGCTCACACTAAAATGCGGCACCTGCTCGGACGTGCCTTTGTACCTGCCCTCGAGCAGGTCGGCCTGGTCGAGCACCTGGCGCGCGTAGCCCAAGAAGGTCTCGCCTTCCTCGGACACAATGACGCCCTTGTTGGTGCGCTCAAAGATGTGCACACCCATCTCGTTTTCGAGATCGCGAATCGACGCGGTAATCGAAGGCTGCGACACAAAGAGACGGCGCGAGGCCTCGGTAATGCTGCCGCATTCGGCAACTTTGACGACATATCTGAGCTGCTGGAGCTTCATGGCTGTCTCCTTAGCTGTTCGCGAAATTCGCGTCGGCTGCACCCTCCTGACGCATAAACGGCGGCATCTCCCCCGTCGCGGCGCAGGCGGCAATCTGATGCAGAGCCCCGGCGACCGCATCATCTGCCGCGGCGCCGATATGCCAGCGCGCGGCAGCCGTGACGGCCTCATTGGCATTGGCGACTGCAACGGAATTGGGAACGGCATCGATCATGGGCAAATCGTTATCGGAATCGCCGAATACGGCCACCTCGTCGGGCGTCAGGCCCAAAGCGCGCGCCAGCTCCAGCGCAGCACAGCCCTTGTCCCAGCCGGTCGGAAGAACGTCGAACAGGCGCACGCGGTTGTTGGGAAACACGAGTGAGAGCTCCGGTACCTCAGCGGCAACGCGCTCACGTAGCTCCGCGAGCTCCTCACGCGAGCGGGCGCTCCAGATATTCGCCTTGTATACCGGGGCATCATCGACAACGGGACGGCACGGAGCCTCTTCGCCTTTGAGCCATGCGTTGCCGCCCGACTCCATGGCGCGACGCACACGCTCGGGATCGCTTGTCACGCAATAGGCGTCGTTGTCCCAAAAGTCATCACCCAGACGGTAGACCTTCAAATAGGTATCGTCGGTCTCTTGCTCCAGGTAGTCGGCCAGGCGCATAAGGGCATCGTTATCAGTTGCGCGCGAGGCAACCGCCTCGCCATCGACAAACATCACCTGGCCGTTGCAAAACGCACCGGTCGAGAAGCACTCGGAGCGATTGCGGAACATCCAGCTCATCGCGGACGGCTGGCGACCCGAAACCGGGCCAAAATGCAGGCCCGCCGCCTGCATGGCATGAATGCCCTCGATGGCGCAGTCGCTGGCGCCATCGTGTCCAGCAGGAATCAGCGTATCGTCCATATCGGTCAGCACAAGTTTGATCATAAGGTCCCCTCGGTCATTCTTTATCCCGTCTATTGTAACGACCTGCCAATAAGGGACAGGTTTATTTTGGCAGGTTTTATCTGGGAAAATGCAGCGCCCCTGTCGCCACCTGCCAAAATAAATCTGTCCCTTTTTGGCAGGTGCGCTAGTATAGGGAACAACAGATTCGATGCGGGAGTGCCGGCGGTGCAAACCACAAGGCTGAGAGGGCATAGGGCCCAATCCTTTGAACCTGTCAGTTAATGCTGGCGTAGGGAGCACGCCGCCTTTACAGGGGCGCTGTCTATGCACAGCGCCCCTTTTCTATGCCAAGGAGGCATGTGCAGTGATTGATTCGGAACAGCTTAAGCAACATATGGTCAAGGCCGTGGAGGAGATTCGCGCCACCAATCCGATGGCCGGCTCCATCACCAACACGGTGACGATCGACTTTGTCGCCAACGCGCAGCTCGCCGTGGGCGGTTCGGCCGCCATGGTCTATCTGCCCGACGAGGGCGAGGCGCTCGTTGCCGGCGGCGGCGCCATCTATCTCAACATGGGCACGCTCTTCCCCATCTACGAACAGACGATTCCCCGCGCGGCCAAGGCGGCACACGACGCCGGCAAGCCCTGGGTGCTCGATCCGGTGGGTCTGGGCATCGGTAGCCTGCGTACCCAGCTGGTAAACGAACTCAAGCAGTACAAGCCCGCCATCGTGCGCGGCAACGCCTCCGAGATCATCGCGCTCGCCGGCCTGTGGGGTCTTGAGGGCGAGGCAGCCGATCTGAGCCGCGTGCGCGGTGTCGATACCACCGACACGGTCGACGCCGCCCGCGATGCCGCTGTGGCGCTCGCTCGCTACACCGGCGGCGCCGTAGTGGTCTCGGGCGAAGTCGACCTGATCACCGACGGCACGACGGTAGCCAAGTCCTACGGCGGCAGCCCGCTCATGTCCAAGATCACCGGCTGCGGTTGTTCGCAGGGCGGTGTGCTGGCTGTGTACGCCTGCGCTGCCGATCCGTTTACGGCAGCCATCTGTAGCACCGCCGTCTACAACGTTGCCGGCACGCGTGCCGCCGCTGTCGCCGATGCCCCGGCAAGCTTTAAGGTCGCCTTTATCGACGAGCTCTATCGCGCAACCGCCCAGGACATCGCCGATAACCAACTCGAGCTCGAGGAGGCATAAGCCATGTCCGAGCCCGCAACCAATGCCGGCATGAACACGCTCGTCGCCGTGGCCATCGCCCCATGCGGCACCGGCGATGAGCTGTCCGCCGAGGTCGCCGAGGTCGTGCGCGTCATTCGCGAGAGCGGTCTTCCCAACCGCACCACCTCGATGTTCACCGAGATCGAGGGCGACTGGGACGAGGTCATGCAGGTCGTGCGCGACGCGACCTTTGTGTTGGCGAGCAAGGGCATCCGCACCGAAGTCGCGCTCAAAGCCGATATTCGACCCGGATTTACCGACACCATGACCGGCAAACTCGAGCGCATGGAAGCACAAATCAAAAAGCAGGAGGAAGCACGATGAGCATCCGCGACAACCTTGATATCTCGGCCTATCTGGTGCTCGGCCCCGAAAACACCCTCGGACGCCCCGTGGGCGATGTGGTGGCCCAGGCACTCGACGCCGGCTTTACCTGCATCCAGGTGCGCTCCAAGGTGGCAAGTGCCCGCGAGATCATCGCGCTGACCGGCGACGCCGCGCAGGCAATCGCACGGGCCGGCAAGACCGGTCAGGTCGCCTTGCTCATCGACGACCGTCTGGACTGTGTGCTTGCCGCGCGCGAGCAGGGTATTGCTGTCGACGGCGTGCACGTGGGTCAGAGCGATATTCCCGTCGAGGTCTGTCGCAAGCTGCTGGGCCCCGATGCCATCGTGGGCCTTTCGGCCCGCTGCGAGGAAATGCTCGAGTACGTCAAGACCGCCGACATGAGTTTGGTCGATTACCTGGGCATCGGCCCACTCCACGAGACCGAGACCAAGCGCGACTGCGGACGCGCGGCCGACGGCTCTATCACTGTCTCTTATACACATCTCCGAGCCCACGAGACTCCTGAGCA
>URKV01000067.1 GCA_900548565.1 uncultured Collinsella sp. | reverse complement strand
CGAGATGCTCAGGAGTCTCGTGGGCTCGGAGATGTGTATAAGAGACAGTCCTTACCCCAGCGGTCGAGCATGTTCACGTAGCCCTGAATCACCGCGATGGGCGTGCGCAGCTCGTGGCTCGCGTCGTTGACAAAGCGCATCTGCTGCAGCTTGGCCTCTTGCATCTGACGCAGCAGACGGTTGAGTGCGACCTCGATGCTTGCCAGGTCGGCGTCGCCGGTAGTGACGCTCGGCGAGTCGACGCTTGCGCGCTCGATGGCCTGCTCCAGCGTTTCCATTTTGCCGCCGGCGAGTTGCATGCGGCCGAGTTCGTCCACGCGCAGGGCCAGATCGTTGAGCGGCGCCATGGTGCGGCGCACGCGGCGGGCGCCGCCGAGCATGTTGAGCACGCTGATGACCTGCCAACCCACAACGACAAGGTAGAGAGGCCATAGTGTGACGAGGTCCTGCGCGAGGGGGAAAGTCTTGGTGGTACGCGCAAGCTCGACGGTATAGGTGAGCGTTGTCAGGTCCCAGCCGCGCGCGGGCGTCAGCGTCATGCCGCGAACGGTGGCGCTGGGGATCCATCCTGCGGTAAACGCGCCGTTGGGCAGCGTCTGGTTGTATCCATAGACAAGGATCGCCGCCACAATCACTACTAGCAGCAGGTCGAGCCAAACGTAGCTCATCAGGCGGCGCCACATATAGCTCCAGTTGATGGCGCGGGCGATGGAGGTGACGCGCTTGGCCTCGGCGTTACGCGCGGCAGACATAGCCCACCCCGCGCACGGTCTGGATGATGCGGGCGCCGCCGGCGTCCTCGATCTTGGCGCGTAGATGCGCGATGTGCACGTCGACGTTGTTGGTGTCGCCCACGTATTCGTAGCCCAGCGCCTCGTGCGCGATGCGCTCGCGCGTGAGCACGGTTTTGGCATGCGCCATAAGCAGGGCGAGAACGTCGAACTCGCGGGCCGTGAGCGCGATGGGCGAGCCTCCGACCGTGACTTCGCGGCGGTCGGGATCGAGCACAACCGAGCCAACGGTGAGCGTAGCGGGGGAGGGCGAGGCGGAAGCCTGGGCCGAGTCGCTGACCGGGGGTATCGCACCGGCGCCGACACCCGTGCCGCCTACCGCGCCCGTCCCGATGCCGCCAACGCCCGAAGCCGCCCGCACGGCCTCCGAGCGCTTCAACGCCACGCGGATCCGTGCGAACAGCTCCTCAATCGCAAACGGCTTGGTCAGGTAATCGTCGGCGCCGGCATCGAGCCCGGCCACCTTGTCCATCACGGCATCGCGCGCGGTGACCATTATCACCGGCACATCCTTGTGCTTGCGGACGCGCCGCAGGACCTCCATGCCGTTGAGCTGCGGCAACAGCACATCGAGCAGAATAAGATCGTAGTTGCGCTCCAGCGCCAGGTCCACGGCGGTGCGGCCATCGGCGGCGTGTTCCACCTGGTAGCCCTCGTGCTCCAGCTCGAGCGTCACAAAGCGGGCGATTTTCTCCTCGTCCTCTACGATCAGGATCCGTGCCATGCGTGCCCCCGTTTGCGATTACTTGTCGTCGTTCAGATTTTGCTTGATGTCGTCCGCGGCGTCGGCGGCGTGATCCATAAGGTTGTTGATGCTGCCGGGCACGTCGCCGTCGCTATCGATGCGGTAACGCATGCCAAAGAACAGGCCGATCAGCATCAGCCATATCGTGGCGCCCCAGGCAAACAGGGCGATGATGGGGATCAGGATGGGGATGTTGAGGATGATCGCATCGCGGCGCGTGGCGATAAACTTGGTGTCCAGGCTCAGGCGGAAGAGCTTTTTGAGGTACTCCCACACGCTGTCCATCTTCTTGGAGAAGTCGGTCTTTTCGCTCGACTTCTCGTAGGCGGCCTGCGCGGCGACCATCTCGGCCGAGGGTTCGTCGACCGGCGCGGACTCGGTGGCGGCGTGCGCCGACGTGGTCTGGGTCTTGCCTTGCGACTCGAGCCAAATGATGGCGTCCAAAACGTTGCCGTCGGCGGCGTCGAGCGCGGCCTTGGCATCGGTGTAGCTCACGTTGCACTTGGTGCGGATGGTTTCAACTTTTTCGAGGTCGTCCATGACCTGTCCTTTCGTTCGATGGGCGCGACGCCGGGCGATTTGCCCGGGCGCGAGCGTTGCGTTCGGCGGTCTGCGTTGCGCGGCGCCGCCCCGCCCTTGGTCGAACTCTATAGTGCAGGTTATAGATTAAGCGATTCTTGAGCCAAGATTAACGTTGGATGAGTTTTTGGGTGGCGGTGGGGAATCGTCCGGGACAGTTTTGAATCGGGTACTTTGGGTTATCTTGGTCTCGCTGGGCAAATGACGTGCAGGCGAGATGGTCGATATGGCGGAGCGAAGAAAAAACTGGTCGAGGGAAGAAACCCTGACGGCGTTGTTTTTGTACCTTGCTCTGCCGGCAAGGTTGATTGATGACAAAGGTGAGGACGTGCAGACGTTAGCTCGCGCCATCGGTAGAACGCCGACAGCGGTTTCCTTGAAGATATGGAACCTCGCTTCGTTTGATGAACGACGTCGTGCGCGCGGCAAGGTGGGAATGGTTAATGCCAGCAAGATGGACAAGATGGTATGGGCGGAGTACTCATCGGGTGGCGACGAGTTGATTGAGGAAGCGGCTGATGCTTTCTTTGGCCAGCTTGATCAACTTGATTCGGGCGATGTGATGAGCGACGATCTGCAAGACGCAATTGGAGCTAGCTTGCCGGAAGGACGAGATCGTGATGTGATTATCTCAACCCGCGTTAATCAGCAGTTCTTTCGTAATACATTGCTCGTTAATTACAACTCGCATTGCTGTTTAACGGGTCTATCGAATCAGAAATTACTGGTAGCAAGCCACATCAAGCCATGGAAGGCGTCCGATCCCAAAACTGAGAGGCTTGCGCCAGACAACGGATTGCTTTTGAATGCTCTTCACGATAGGGCATTTGACCAAGGGCTTATAACCATAACGAAGGATTTGAAGATTATAGTGTCTAGCATGGTTGGGCACGAGGCGCCCGAAGATGAGTACCTATGGCGTTATAACGGTGAGCGAATTACACTGCCCAAACAATCAAGTCTTAGGGCGGAGTTTATTGAATATCACAACGATATGGTGTTTAAGGGCTAAAAAATATATATCGGAACGATGCGTTGTGCCGATGCAGTTTAAGTTTGTTCGGCGAACCAGGCGGGCAGCACTCAAGTGCTAAAGTGCTGTCCGCTCGATTAAATATGAAGGAGGGTGCCTTTCTGCTCGACACTTCCGTTTGCCTATATGGCGCTCCTTCAAGGCCGCTAGCCCATAAGAACTGCGAGCTTCATGGAGTTCTCTGCGGCGGTGTAGCTCATAGCGCCTTTGCCGACCTTTTGCGGATCGTAATCTGATTGTTGGATGACGCCGCTGTACTGGGCAACGACGTTTTCAAATGCGGGGCTATCGAGAAACTTGTGAGGATCGGTTTTCCAATACACCTTCCCCTGATCATCTGCTTCCATCAATGCACGGAGGCCGCAGACTAGGGGGTAGATAAAGCCCTCGGGTACAGGGTTACCAGCCTCGTTTTTAAAGAAGGGGGTTCGGTATTCATCACGACTGTTTTTAAGGCTCTTGACGGCGCCGATTTTTCCGTAGCTTCCGGTTTTGTTGTAGTACTTGGGGAAGCGCGAATAGATTTCATCGTATAGACCGGGGAGGTCCGTAGCCACTTTGAGTGCGCTAAGAACTTGCGGATTCTTGAGTTCGCGGCGCGCCGAGCCAGAGGCTCTGGTTACTCGATCATCTCTCATCAGTTGCAAAAACTTCTCCTGGCATTTTTCCTTACCGCTATAGACTAGAGGAGGTTGCGGCGCTTCGATATCGCCAGAGGTGACGGTACTTGAGATGAGCGATAGCGGGATCCAGGAGAGCGCGACAAGCTTTCTTGATTCAATGGGCTTGCCGTCGTTAGTCTTCCAGCTGATGTTGCCTGCAAATTCAGGGTACTTTTCGACAAAGAGGGCTTTAAAGGAATCAAAAAGACCTTCCTGATTGCCTTTGGTGCCCTGTGTGAGCTGGGCGTTATTGTTGCGGGCATCGCAGATTTCTAAAAGCGACGTGCGGAAGTTTTCAACGCAGAGCGCATCGCTGGGGTCGGTGGGAACGAGCAATTCAACGGGAATCGAGAAGTTGAGAGTGCTTATGCCTTGCTCTTTGAGGGCTGTTTTGTCTTCACGGAGGAGCGACAGGTATTCTTCAATGTCGGCTCGACGAATTGTCCATGTCTGTTTGAATGAGTCCCAGATTGAAACTTCGCTCTTTTTGGGGGGTCGATTACCGAGCGCAAGTTCTGCTTCACTGAGAATGTAGCTGCCGATGGCGAGGGTGTTATGTCCGCCGTCGAGAATCCCCTCGACCTCATCGTGGGGAGTGAAGCTCAAACGATAACGTCCACGCTCAAGGGGCTCATAGCTCGAAGATGCGAGCAAAATTCCCTTTGACTTAAAAGGGAATAGTTTCTGCGCAGGGGAAAGTTCATCCGCGCGGATAGAGGCCTGAATGGCATCGGTTACCGATCCCAAGCGAGAGTTGCGAGGGTTGGCATCGAGGTCGAGCGTATCAATTATTTGGATAAGAGATTTGGGGGACATCAAGCCGACGACCTTTTTTATATCCCCAAGCTTTTGCACGTAGCTGTCGGTAAATCGAACAATAATGTCGGTGCTCATAGCGAAACCCTTTCGTCTAAAGTAGTCAAAACAACAGGCCTGCGCTCTTGGAGTGCTGGAGATTGAAAGGGAGCATCGCTAACAAAAAAGCTGGTCTCCCAGCTCTAGACGAAAGCCATAACGGTGATCGGGCGTTATGGTGTTGTGCCTAGAGACATCCGTCTCATCTTCCAGCCCCTATCCAGGAAGCTTGATCGAAGGATCTCACTGACCGAGGAAGAGATCAAGATCCTCGGGGAAATAAATCGGACTGCTTTTTGTGAACGGTAGGCAAGTGACGGCGATCGGCATTTGTGTCCGCACGGCATGTGACACTTAACCTGCCGTCCTGCTCTGCCGCGGCGGCGCGAATTCAAGCAACGACCCTCTAAGGAGTTCGATATTGATGAGTGACAAAACCAAGCATCTCGCAAAGAAGTGCGGCAAGGACGCGGGGCCGTGCCTCGCGCTGTGCCTTGCCGGCGCAGCGGTCGCGCTGCTGGCTGTTCGGGGGCCATTCGACGTGCTTCGAAGTGCCAGCTCTCTGCACGTTTGCATGGCCCTTGCCGGCGCCATGATGACCGGCGGCGTGCTCGATCTGGTTTTTTGGGTGCTTGACCCGTTTGGATGGAAGAACGAAGGGTAAGCCCTAAGGGATGGAAGGGCTGGAACGGTTGGCTTAGTGATCGTGCGGAATGTGGGCTAGCGACTTACAGGGAAGTGGTGATTCGATGACGGTCTATGTGACGGGTGACATTCACGGTGGGGTCGACATACAAAAGCTGCGCGACTGGGATCTTGGGGATAGTCTGACGAGTGACGACTATCTCATCGTCGCCGGCGACTTTGGCTTTCCCTGGGATTTTTCTGCCGAGGAGTGCACCGATATCGCCTGGCTGGAGTCGCGCCCCTATACCGTGCTGTTCGTCGACGGCAACCACGAGCGCTTCGATCACTGGGCGGAGCGTCCCATGGAGCTGTGGCACGGTGGGCTGACGCAGCGCCTGTCGGATACCTCTCCCATACGGCGCCTGACGCGCGGCGAGGTTTTTGAACTCGACGGCTCAACGATCCTTACCATGGGCGGCGCCACGAGCGTGGACAAGGAATACCGCATTCCGTATTCCAGCTGGTGGCCGCAGGAGTTGCCGGACGAGCGCAACTTTGAGGAGGCACGGGCAAAGCTCGGCAGCGTGGGTTGGAAGGTCGACTACGTAATCACCCACACCTGCTCTACGCGCATGCTTTCGCCCACGCTCTATCCGGCGCCCGGCTGGAATTGCCCCGCCGTTGATCGGCTTACGGCATTTTTCGATGAGCTGGAAGACCGCTTGGACTACAAGCGCTGGTACTACGGGCATTTTCATCGAGATGCCAACCCGGCCGAGCGCCATACCGTGCTCTACGACTGCATCGTTCGCCTAGGCGACGAACTCCAGCCCTGGGATGTTGCGTAGGGGTGCGGACGCATGAGCTTCGTAGCGAACCAAAACCGATTCGCTAAGGGATTTACTCCCAAGCTGACTTGCGCTCGAGTAACGTTTTCGTAGCTTCTGGCGTGGGGGAGTCAAGTATTTCGCAAAACGCATCGAACCCCTCTGGTGAAAGATGAGTTGTTGATGCTTTGGCAATGTCGCTATCGAGGTGGTCGTCAGGGCGAGTTGCCGTCTGTTGCATGCCTGTCCTTTCATCCATAACGATGTTCTCCCGGTGTGCGCGGATGACGTCCCAGCTAAAGTGCTCGACCAGCTGTTCGGCAGAGCGCGGCGTGGTGTCTGGCGCGATGCCTGTTTGCCCGGCGAGCCATCCCAGCAGCGCCCCGGGCGTGCCAAAGCGTGCGCGTAGCTCGCCCAGGTCCAGATCGCGGTCTCGCTTGGATAGGCGGCGGCCGTCCGGTGACATGAGCAGCGGAATATGTGCGTAGCGCGGTGTGGGCAGTCCCAGCAGATGCTGCAGGTAGATTTGGCGGGGCGTGGAGCCCAGCAGATCGCATCCGCGCACGACCTCGGTGACGCCCATGGCAGCGTCGTCGACCACCACGGCCAGCTGATAGGCAAAAACACCATCGCTGCGGCGCACCAAAAAGTCGCCGCACTCGGTGGCGAGCGCCTCACATTGGGCACCATACGTGCGGTCCACGAATTCGATCACATCGTCTGCGAGGTCGTCGACGGCAGGCACGCGCAGGCGCGTGGCCGGAGCGCGCAGGATGCTGCGACGGGTAACCTCCTCGGCAGAAAGGCCTCTGCAGGCGCCGCGGTAGATGGGCGTGCCGTCGCTGGCATGCGGCGCGCTCGCGGCGTGGAGCTCGGCGCGCGTGCAAAAGCAGGGATAGGTGAGGCCGGCGTCTTGTAGCTGGTGCAAGGCGCTCTCGTACAGGTCAAGGCGATCGTGCTGGTAGTAGGGGCCTTCGTCCCACTCAAGCCCTAGCCAGGCCAGGTCGTCAATCAGTTGAGCGGCAAGTTCCGGGCGCTTGCAGCGATCGTCTAGGTCCTCGATGCGCAACACGATGCTGCCGCCCTGGCTGCGGGCCGAAAGCCACGAGCACAGGCAGCTGAATACGTTGCCCAGGTGCATGCGGCCCGAGGGTGACGGGGCAAAACGGCCCACGACGGGGGTGGGCTCTGCCGTTGCCGGTGCATCCGCGGAGTGTGTTGCTATGTTGCGTGCGTTGATATCCATGCGGACGAGTATAGCGCGGGAGGTGGGGGAGGCACCGACTCGACAGCTCGATCGCGCCCGCCAGCCAACCCCTCAAACGACAGAAACCCCGGCAGCTCTTCGCAACTGCCGGGGTTTCCGCGGAAAAGGGGGACATGATCCTCAAGCGAACGGCAAAGGGGCAAACCGTTTTCGCTCAACTGCTTTATGCCCCTCGCTCGCCGGCTTAATCGGCTCACGCCGCGCCCACACAAAGCCGCTACACCTGTGACGGAGCTATGAAGTGGTGTCTATTGCCGGAGCGGGCTATGCCAAGGAGTGTCCCAGATTGCCGGCAGATAAGGAACGTCCCCAGGTGCCGGGCGCGGGCGTGACTTTTGTCCCAATTGACGCCCCGCTTACCTAGACGGTCGTGTCGTACGCTCGCAAACGTGGGACAATAACGCTGTTGATACCACAGATAAAGGATGTGCCTATGAACACCCTCGCCGCCAAAGTCAGCCGGCAGCGCCGCCTGTTTGCGCGATTTGCTTCCGTCTGCGTACTCGTTGCGCTTGCGTTGTTGTTGCTGCCTGCCGCCGCGCACGCCGACGGCTACTCCATGACCCAAACCTATATCGGTGCCACGGTCGAGGCCGACGGCTCGCTAACCGTTGTCGAGGGACGCCAGTTTGATTTCGATGACGACATCAACGGCGTGTTTTGGGAGATCAATGCGGGCACCAATCAGCAGGGAGGCGCGGCGGGCGTCAATGTGCTGAGCGTCGAGGAAGACGACACCGCGTTTAACAGGGTCGACTATGCAAACAAAGGCGACGACGGCGTCTATACGGTGGAACAGTCCGACGGCGGCGTAAAGATCAAGGTATTCAGCCCTCACGAGAGCGGCGACAGCGCGATCTTTTACGTGAGCTACACCATGACCGGTGCGGTTATGAACTGGCCCGATACCGCCGAGCTCTACTGGAAGTTTGTGGGCGACGGCTGGTCTGCGGACTCCGACGATGTCGAGATGGAAGTCTACTTCGCAAACGCCGCCGCGGGGACGACGGCCGTCAAGGGCGATAACTTCCGCGCATGGGGCCACGGCCCGCTGACGGGCGACGTGTCACTCGATGCGGACGAACCCATGGTCACCTATACCATTCCCTGCGTGCATCAGGGCGAATTCGCTGAGGCACGCATCGCCTTCCCCAGTGACTGGGTACCGCAGCTTGCCGCCTCGGGCGAAGAGCGCATGTCAACGATCCTGAGCGAAGAAAAGGAATGGGCAGACGAAGCTAACGCCCGCCGTGAGCACGCGCGTGCGGTTGCCAGCGCGATTGCCGTGGTGTGTGTTGTTGTGGCGGTTGCCTATACCGGTGTGATCGTGATGCTCAAGCTGCGCAGGCCCAAGCCCAAGCCGCTCTTTCAGGACGAGTACTTCCGCGATGTGCCCTCTGCCGACCATCCCGCGGTGCTTGCAGCTCTCATGAGCTGGAACGACGTGCCCGATCAGGCATATATCGCCACACTGATGAAGCTGACCGACGACCGCGTGATCAAGCTGGAAGAAGCGACCGAGACCAAGAAGAAGGGTCTGCTCCGTCGCGAAAAAGAGGAGCAGACGTATCGCATCACAGTGACCGACGAGGCCTGGGAGGCTGCCAAGAAGGACGGCATCGATCGCGACGTGCTCAAGGTCTTCTTCGCTGGCGTTAAGCCCGATAAGGACGGAGTCCGTTCGCGCACGTTTAGCGAGCTGGAGGAGTACGCTAGCGAGCGCACCACATCTGTTGGCGACAAGCTCGAGGACTATCAGAGCACGGTTAAGGGCAAGCTGGAGGCGCGCGAGCTTATCGCCTCGGACGGCACCGTCGCCCTGGTTGCCGGCTTGGTTCTCGGCATCATCATTGTCTTTGGCATTTTGGGCTCTCTGTTCTATACCGACTTTGCGGACGCCAACGTCGGTGCCGCTATGATCTCGATCCCCGTCACGATTGTGGGCTTTGTCCTGAGCTGCACCTTCCGCCGTTACACGCCGGAGGGCGCCGAGGTGGCGGCTCGCTGCAAGGCGCTCAAGCATTGGCTCGAGGACTTTACGCGACTGAAGGAGGCCGTCCCCGGCGACCTGATCTTGTGGAACAAGCTGCTGGTGATGGGCGTTGCCCTGGGCGTTTCGAAAGAAGTGCTGCGACAGCTGGCCGAGGCCGTGCCTGCGGACCTGCGCAACAGCGACGATTTCTACGACAACTACCCCTGCTACTGGTGGTATTACCATCACTACGGCAACGAGTCTCCGCTCGATTCGTTCAACGACGTGTACCACGAGACCATCCGCGAGCTGGCTTCGAGTTCCGATAGCTCGAGCGGTGGCGGAGGC
>URKV01000066.1 GCA_900548565.1 uncultured Collinsella sp. | reverse complement strand
ATCTACACGCGTAAGATCGTCGGCAGCGTCAGATGTGTATAAGAGACAGCCCTCACCCTTAGCGGCGGCGCCCAGGCGCTCGAGCAGCTCGGAGCCCTCCTCCATAATGGTGAGGTCGGCCGAGAAATCGGTATCGAACACGTACTCAAAGCCCACACGGCGCAGCGCGCAAGCCAGACGCTCGACGGTTGCCTCCTCGCGCGGAATGCCGAGCTCCTCGCCCCAGGCGCTACGCACGGCCGGCGCAATCTGCACCAGCACGATTTTGTCGGGATCGGCGAGAGCATCGAACACGGTCTCAGTATCGTCACGCTCGCGCAGGGCGCCCGTCGGGCAATGCGTGATGCACTGGCCGCACGCGACACAATCGGTCTTGCCAATCGGCACGCGCCCGCGGGTGCCCACGGCGGTATGCGTGGCGCGGTTGGTCAGGTCCCAAATCCCTAGGCCCTGTACGCTCTCGCACACCTTGATGCAGCGCATGCATTTAATGCACTTGTCGTTTTCGCGGATGATGGGGAAATCGAAATCCCAGCCCTCGCCCGCCAAATGCCTTTGATACGGCAGATAGAAAATGCCCAGGTCGTTGGCAATGGTCTGCAGGTTGCAGTTACCGCTGCGCACACAGCTCGTGCAGCGTGAATCGTGCTGCGAAAGCAGCAGCTGCACGTTGGTGCGGCGCGCCTCGCGGGCCTTGGGGCTGTTGGTGTGGACCACCATACCATCGAGCACGTAGTTGTTGCAGGCGGCAACCAGCTGGTCGCAGCCCTCAACCTCGACCACGCACACGCGGCAGCCGCCGATCTCGTTCAGATCGCGCAGGTAGCACAGGGTGGGAATCTGGATGCCGACGGACTTGGCCGCGTCCAGGATCGTGGTGTGCTCGGGTACCACGACCTCGCAATTATCGATAGTGAGCTTGACCATATTGAGTGCTCCGCTTTCGGTGTTATCGCTGACAGTGGGGTTGTTGAGCTCTACCATTCCAGGTTCCTCCCTCCGCGGAACGCGCCAAAGCCAAAGTGGTCGCAACGCAGGCAGCGACTCGCCTCTTGGCGTGCCTCCTCCTCGGTAAGGCCCTGTTCGACCAGATTCCAATCGTGAATGCGCTCGCCGGCCTCGCGCTCGCCCAGCTCGCAGCGGCCGCACTCATGCTTGCCCTTAAACTGGACGGTCGGCAGCTCCACGTCGAGCTTGATCTTGTGGTCAAAGCCCAGGTAGCGGTCGATGTTTGCCGAAGCCACGCGGCCGGCGTTGATGGCACGGATGACGGTGGCGGGGCCGGTCTGGCAGTCGCCGCCGCTAAAGAGGCCATCGAAGTTGGGCACGGCGCCGTCCGAATCGGTGACGACGCGACCCCACTTGCAGGCGATGCCCATGTCCTCAAACGGCTTGGAATCGATATCCTGGCCAATGGCAACAAACACGCGCTCGCAGGGGATGACGCGCTCGGGCGTGGCAGCGGCACGCGGAGCCGGACGACCGCGACGGGGCTCGCCGATAATCTGCGGTTGCACGCGCAAGCCGTTCACGCGACCGTCCTCGCCCGTCTCGATGGCGAGCGGGGCCGTCAACTCCAGTACCTCGCAGCCCTCGGCCTGGGCACCGGCGATCTCGGCGTCCTGGGCCGTCATATCGCAGATGCGACGGCGGTAGACGATGCTCACCTTTTCGGCACCGCAGCGCACAGCAGAGCGCGCCACGTCCATGGCCACGTTGCCGCCGCCAATGACGCACACGCGCTGGCCGCTCAGGTCGGGCAGTTCGTCATCGCCGATGGCGCGCAGCATCTTGACGGCCGATTCCACGCCGGGCGCCTCTTCACCCGGAAGGCCGAGCTTCTTGTCAATGTGGGCACCGATGGCCAGGTAGACGGCATCGAACTCGTCGCGCAGACGGGCGAGCTCCTCGCCGTTGACGGAGTGGTCGAGCTCAACGTCGATTCCGGCGCTCAAGATCCAGTCGATCTCGGCCTGCAGGCGCTCGCGCGGCAGACGATAGCTGGGGATGCCGTAGCGCAGCATGCCGCCCAAGTGATGGCGCTGCTCAAAAATGGTCACCTTGTGACCCATCACGGCCAGGTAGTAGGCACAGGAAAGGCCGGCCGGGCCGCCGCCTATCACGGCGACGCGCTTACCGGTGTTGTCCGCCACATGCGGCTTGTGGTCGTTGAGGTCACTGTGCTCAACGGCAAAACGCTTGAGGGCGAGGATATTCATGGGATCGTCGACCATGCCACGGCGGCAATGCATCTCGCAGGGATGCTCGCACACCAGGCCACAGACGAGCGGTAGCGGGTTGTTCTTGCGGATGACCTTGACGGCGTCGGCATAACGGCCTGCCTCGACGAGCGAGATGTAACCAGGAATGTCGACGTGCGCCGGGCAGCCCGAGACACACGGGACGCGAGCCTCGCGGTCAAAGCCGCAGGAGTGCTCGCGGATGTGGTGCTCAAAATCGTCGCGAAAGCCACGAATAGCCGTGAGTGCCATGGCGCCGGCCTCGTAACCGATGGCGCAGTCACTCGAAAGGTAGATGGTGCGGGCCGTACGCTCGATCAGATTGAGCGTAGACTCATCGGCACGCCCTTCGAGCACATCGGCGAGCAGGTCGCTTAGCGCGCTCAGGCCCACACGGCAGGGAGTGCACTTGCCGCAGCTCTGGGTGGAGCACAGGTTGACGAGCGCCGCCGTAAACTCGACGGGACACGGGGCGAGCGAACTCACCGCCAGACGACGTCCGAGCGCATCGTGCAGGTCGTCCATGACGGCCTGAGCGTGGCTGCGTTCCATTACATGCAGTCGAGCCATAAGATCCCCTCTCACATGGCAGCCCGGAGGCGAGGCCGGGCGAAATTGCTACACGCACAACACTGACCTAAAAAGTTGTTAGGTCTCCACGCAGTTCGGCAGGCGGTATAAAATGCGACCCTCAGCGGTGAAAACGAACATTACCGCAGATAAATGCCATATTTGATAAAACGCGTTACCCACAATGCGGCACTTGGGGACACTCCTCACTCTGGTGCATCGTGGACAGGTTTGTTTGCACCAATCGTGAGTTGCGGTGAAATAGGGACTGAAAAGCCGCTCAAAAGGCCAAAACAGTCCGTATTCCACCGCAACTTCAAGACGTTGGTGCAGATTAACCTGACCTCTTTGCACAAAAAAGGGCCCCGAGCATCGTCTGCTCGGGACCCAAACTCATCTCGCCTTACCGCGCGACGCGTATGTTACTTGCGCTTGCCGCCGCCGTCACCGGGGCGACGGGAGCTGCCGCCGCGCTTGCCGCCACGACTATTGCCATAGCTGCCACGATTATCGCGACCGCCGGCACGGCCGCCGCGGGAGCCGGCCTGGTTGCCGCCACGACGCTCCTCGCGGGTATCGTCGTAGTTGCGCCAGTCATCGCGACGATCGCGGCTGGCACGCGGGTCACGACGATCGCGCGACTCATTCGAACGACCAGCGCCGCCGCGGCCGCCATTGCCGCGAGCACCCTCGCGACGCTCGCCGCCGCGGCTACCGCGCTCTTCAAAGCGCTTGCCGCCACGGGACTCACCGCCGCGGGCACCACGCTCACCACGGCCCTCGCCGCCACGACGCTCATCACGGCCACCGCGCTCGTCATCGCGACCGGAACGACGACGGTCGCCCGCACCACGCTTGCCGCTACGCGAACCGCGGCCCTCGTCCTCGCGCTCGACACGACGACGGCCACCGCGATCCTCGTCCTCGCGGCGGCGGCGATGTGCCTCGCCCTGGAACTGCTTGGCACGGCGCTCGGCACGGTTGCCGCGCGGGGTCTGCTCGACAGCACCGCCGCGCTCCTCGGCAGCCACCTCGCGGGCCACGCTCTCCACGGCCTCGTCCACGCGAGCCTGAACGCCCTCGCGCACGCGGGCCTTGCCGCCGCGCTTGGGATGGCTCGGACGCTCGCCGTCGCCGCGACGCTCGTCGCGACCGCGGTTGGAACGACCGGCCACATCGCCGTAGTCATCGCCGTTGCGCTTGCCGTCGCGACGCGCCTGCTCAAGCTTCTTCTTGCTCTTGGACTTGCCGCGCTTGGTCTTCTTCTTCACCTTAAAGGCGGCAGGATCGCGCTCGGGGTCAACGGCGGGCGGGTTGGGACCCACGTGCAGGTCGCCGGCTTCGTAAATATCGGCCGTCTTGTCCATGAGCTTCTCGATCTCGTAGAACTCGTCGACGTCCTGCTCGGTCACAAACGTGATGGCCCAGCCCAGCTCACCGGCACGGCCCGTACGGCCAATACGGTGGATGTAGTCGGTCGGCTCGGCCGGCACGTCAAAGTTCACGACGTAGCGCACGTCGCTAATGTCGATGCCGCGGGCGAGAACATCGGTTGCCACCAGCACGTCGACGGTACCGTCGCGGAAGGCCGAAAGGGCACGCTCGCGCTGGGCCTGGCTGCGGTTGCCGTGAATCGCGGCGGCCTTGATACCCTTGCGCTCCAGGCGACGGCAGCAGCTGTCGGCGCGGTGCTTGGTGCGCATAAAAACGATAGTGCGCTCCGGGCCTTCCTTTTTGAGGAACTCGGGCAGCAGGTTATTCTTGGCCTCGATGGACACCGGGAACACAAACTGATCGACGGTGTCGGCGGTCGACGTGGCCGGTGCGATCTCCACGCGAGCCGGGTCGCTCACCAGGTCGGTGATCTCGCCCACGGCCTCCTCGTCGAGCGTGGCCGAGAACAGCAGCGTCTGACGCTCGGCCGGCGTCTCGCGCACGATGCGGCGGACGGCGGGCAAAAAGCCCATGTCGAGCATGCGGTCGGCCTCGTCGAGCACCAGCACCTTGACCTCGTCCAGGTGGCAGGCGCCCTGCTCGATTAGGTCGACCAAACGGCCCGGCGTGGCGACCAGGATGTCGCAACCGTACTTGAGGGCCGCGGTCTGCGGCTTGTAGCTCACGCCGCCCACGACGGTCACGGCGACATGGCCGGTGACGTCGGCGATCTTGCTCGCGACCTCGTCGATTTGCTGGGCAAGCTCGCGCGTAGGGGTGATGACGAGCATCACGGGGCCACGGCCGTTGCCCTCGGGCTTTTTAGCACCGCGACGGCGGTTACGGCTGCCGCGCTCGCGCACGGGTTTGGGAGGAGCGATGTGTTCCAGATTGTTCATGGTCGGCAGCAAAAAAGCGGCCGTCTTGCCGGTGCCGGTCTGAGCGGCGGCAAGCAAGTCGCGGCCCTCGAGCACCACGGGGATCGAACCGGCCTGCACGGGCGTCGGCGCCGTGTAGCCCAGGTTCTCGATAGCACGGAGCATCTCGTCCGAAAGTCCCAGCTCGTCAAAGGCGGGCAGGCTCTCGGTAGCAGACTCGACGGCCTGGGCGGCGTTGGCCTCATCGGCGGCATCGAAGGCAGCCTGGGCCATAGCCTCGCGGGTCTCGTCAAAAATCTCGGCGTCGGTGACGTCGGATACAGAATTACGCATATGTTGTTGTTCCTTATCTGCACGCGTCATGAGTGCGGCATGCGGCCGCGCGGGCGTGCTTGGTAGTGCGCTAATACATACAAAAACGGGTGCGCACAGAGAGGACGTTGCTCAGCACGCTGGCGATCGCTTTGGCAGCCCTATCACGCGCCGTCCAGACGCAGCGGCTCTAAGCGATGGAGCAGATTCGCCGCCGGTTAGTATACCCGTGCTTCGCATGCCCCCACGTAAACCACAGATGACGGGGCGGACGAGGTGGGCCTGGCCGATTGTCTCAATCTGTAACAGCTGCGGGACAAAACCGGGTCCTAATTGTTATAGATCAAGACAGAGGGGGGATTTCCGTCCAGTCCAAACCAAATCTCTCAGTCTTCCTGCAATTTCGAACATGTGACCTATAATGTTGCTTTGGTTACGCTATATATTGCGCGGCCATTTAATACGTCGCCCACCGGGGGCCATTAATTCCTATCGCCATATTGGCTAGGAAGCAATCAAAGGAGGTATCCGTGGCAGCAGAGACGCCTTGCTCGGTCCTCTATAACGATATTCGCTCGTTCGGCGGTCTTAAACATCTCGAGATCGCCCGAATGCTTATCAATGGAAACTCTTATCTCGGCAGTACCCTGCTCGAGAAATGCTCTTCCAACCGCTCGTATCTCACCCGTTACATCGTCCATCGCAAGCCTGACCAGTGCGCGCCCTCCATCTACAGCGACTTTACCGTCACCACGCTCAACCTTTCCGCGGCAATCTGCAGCAAGCTCGGCGGCGGCGAGTCCGCCTATCGGGCAATCGCCGAGCACTATCGCGGTCCGGCCGCCAACGAAATGATGTCGGCTCTCGCCAGCTACAAGCTGGACAGCCGCCTATATGCAAATGCCCTCAATCGCATCGACAACTTTGACGGCAATGCCGTGCGCGAGAAAAGCACGCTTTACCTTATGCTCTTTGTGGCAACGGGGGCGCTCGCCGATCCCGTTCAGGGCGTGGCCACCGTCGAGCGCTTTTGCGACAGCAAGACGGGCGAGCACTTTGGCACCACCGAAACTACCGTCGGACGTGGCTTTATGAGCAGCCTGGAGCAGCCGCGCACCGTCGCCCCCAACCTCGGTCTGCTCAGAACCCATGCCGACAACTGCGCCGACATGCAAATCCATCCCCTCACACGCGATCCGCACGGCACCGTAATTGGTTCTTTGCCCAAAACCTCGCCCAGCATCACCGATGTGGGCGCCGACGCATCGCGCGAGCATCTTCGCATTTGGCTTGAGGGTGAGCACTGGTACGCCCAGGGCCTTGGATCGACCAACGGCACGGTACTCGAATCGGGTGCAGGCGACGGCGATATTGTGATTGAGCCGCCGCGCGACCAACGCGAGCCCGGCAAGATCTATCCCCCGGTGGAAATCGAAAACAGCGACAGGCTCCATCTGGGTCTCTACACAACATTTCTCGTCATTGTGGACTAGCACGGACGGCGATCGAAAGACGGTCGCCGTCCGTCTTTCGTCTGCTACCTTCTGCATCGTAAACGACAATACTCAGCGGTATACGTGGGCAGTGCGGCTATCATGGTACTTTACCGATATCCGAACTGCTCACGTACACGCGCGGCAACCCATGCCAGACAAAGGAACGCCATGGATACTACCGATAGCGCCTATGGCGACAAACTCATCCGTCTTGACACGTTCGACACCGCCGTGGCGGTCGACCCCAGCGCCGAGGACGAGGCCAAGCGTCGGTTTATGACGCTTATTCTCCAGACGGCCCACCGCAACAACGGCAACATCGGGCACGTGCTGCGCGCGACCAACACGAGCGGCGAGGTCTTTGCCGTCAAGCTACTCAAGGACAACGCCGTCCTTTCCGGCCAAGCCCCCGACCGCTCCGCCGAGCAATCGGCCGCTCACCTGGCCAACACCGCCGCGCTGTTCGAGGAGTACCGTCATCTGTGTACCGTCTCGCACCTGCGCGGATTTCCGCGCGTCTATGGCTACGGATCGTGCGAGGATGACCCGCTCATCCTCATGGAGTGGGTCGAGGGAACCTCGCTCAAGCAGGCGCTGCCCCTGCTTCCTCACGACGCCTCGGGCGGGCTGACCACCCAGATGGTCGCCGCCGTCGGAAACGCCGTGCTTCGTGCGCTCTTGATGACCCAAGGCCTCGTGAACCCGGTCATCCATCGCGACCTTTCGCCTGCCAATATTATGTTCCGCACCACCAGCCGAACGCTCGAGCAGCAGATTGCCGATTGCTCCTTTGACCCCTGCCTCATCGACATGGGCTCCGCGACCATGGCTCTCGGCGACGACACGATCACCCGGCGCGCCGACATCTGGCGCTTTGCCACGCCCGCATACGCCGCGCCCGAGATGCTCACGCAGGATATCGAAGGCATCGCGGCCCTTCGCCGTTCGCCGGCAATCGACGTCTATGCGCTTTCGAGCATTCTGTACCAGCTCTACAGCGGTCGCAAACCGTTTGACTTTGAGTCGACGGACGCCGCTGCAACCGGCTCGTTCTATCTCGTAAAGACCAAGACCAAGCCGGCACCGCTCGAGCCGCGCTGCGAGGGCGATGAAGCGCTCGTCCAAATCATCATGAAGGGTCTCTCAGTCGAGCAGTGCGATCGTCCCACCGAGCAGCAGATGCTCGAGGTGCTCTCGGCATACCTCACCAATGCCGAATCCGAGGGCCGCGAAGGCGCGGGCAGTGACGCCGCAATCGACATCGACTCCGGTACACACCTTAAGGTCGACGTCGCCGGCGAGCGCGCGAGAGAGATCCTGGAGCAGGCCCGGCACGATGCCATGACCCGCCGCCGCTTTATTATCGGTGGCGTTGTCGCAGCCGTTGCGGGGCTAGGCGTTATCGGGGCGGCAACCCATGGCTTTGGCATCCCCGACTACCTGGACGGCATCCGCAGTTCACTTGACGACTACACTTGGGATCAGCTGCAGGAGATTTCGCTCAAGATTAAGGCCACCGAGACCCGTAGCGAGGCACGCGAGATTGCCAGGCGCTATCATCTGCTCGATGCCGATGGGCATATCCCCTATCCGTGTACCAAGCGTGTCACGCTCACCAACGGGCTGCAGGTTGGCGCGCAGCTTGTGGGCATCCGCCACGATGAGCTTCTGGACGGGACGGGCAAGGCCGGACTGACGTTTATGTTCGACGCGGGTATTGCCGAGCGCAACGCTGCGGCTGAACCGCCGAGCGCCGGCTGGGCAGATTGCGAGCTGCGGGAATGGCTCAACGGCGACGGCCTTAAGCTGCTGCCCAACGAGTTGCGCGCACTCATTAAAGGGGTCAAGAAGGTCTCGAACAATGTGGGCGCCGCCAACAGCGCATCGTGCCTGAGCGAGTTGCCCGCAACCCTTTGGCTGCCCGCCATGGTCGAGCTGTGCGGTACGCAACCGCCCGATTCGTTTACCGAGGGCTATCACTACCTGGCAGACATCTACAACGGCGAGGGCAGGGAGTATCAGCTCTTCCGCGAGCTCAAGGTGAGCTCGTATTCCACGAACGAGACGATGGTCCGCCAGTGGAAGGGCAAGGACACCTGTTGGTGGGAGCGCACGGTGAGCCCCGACACATCGGAGAGCGAAGGCACGCTCTATATGAACCGCGTGGGGCACGACGGCGACGTCTTTACGTACGCAACGCCTGCGGAAAAGCCAAGCAAGCTAACCTGTGTGATCCCCGGGTTCTGTATCTAGGCGGCGGGCGTCTTGCCGTGACGGGACCCCTCCCCGGCAATTGTCTCGATCTGTAACAGTAAGGGGTCAAAAACCTCTCTAGATGTTACAAATCAAGACATTTGAGTTGACCGCGGACGGTTTGTCTCGATCTGTAACATCTAGCAGGAAAAACGGTCCTTAGGCGTTACAGGTTGAGACGTTAAGTTGTGGCTCGATGTAATGTCTCGATCTGTAACAGTTACTCGACAAAAACGGGTCTAGTTGTTACAGATTGAGACATTAGACCGGCTACGGTCCGCCGACCTGGCTATCACCTCGACCAATACCAGAATGTCATACATTTCAATCTCCACTGGACACCCCCAGGGGGTATGGGTGTATAGTATCGGATGGTTAACATTTCCGACACTACGCCACAGAAAGGAGAAGCCATGGCTCAAGATAAGTTCGATGTGGGCGGCATGACATGCGCCGCCTGCCAGGCGCACGTGGACCGTGCCGTGAGCAAGCTCGACGGCGTCCAAAGCGTCGCGGTCAATCTGCTCGCCGGCTCTATGCTGGTGGACTACGACCCTGCGCAGGTCTCCCCCGACGACATCTGCACCGCTGTCGACCGCGCGGGCTACTCGGCCTCGCCCATCAGCACGGGCACCGACGCTGTCCAAAGCGGAAGTGCGCAAGCCAGGTCCGACGCCGCCCATATGGCTGTCTCTTATACACATCTGACGCTGCCGACGATCTTACGCGTGTAGA
>URKV01000065.1 GCA_900548565.1 uncultured Collinsella sp. | reverse complement strand
GGCAGCGTCAGATGTGTATAAGAGACAGCTCGCGCAGGGTCTTGGACTTGCGGTAGTTGGGCAGCTCGACCATCAGGTCCTTCATGGCGCGGCAGGCATCGGTCACCTTGTGGGCGATGACGATGGCATCGGGGTGGATGCTCTGGATGTTGGTGAAGTAGACGCGCTGCACGACGCCCTCGATGCGGTCGAGCACGGTGTCGAGCGAGCAGCTCATCAGGTCCAGATCCTCGCGCTCAAGCGGGGTGATAAAGGCAGTGAGCAGGGCGTCTTCGAGCTCGTGGTGCTTTTTGTCTGCCGCATGCTCAATCGCATGCATCTTATCGAGCATGTCGTGGATCTGCGCAGGGTCAAAGTTCTCAAAAATCTTGGTGAGCAGCTCGGCTGCCTGAACGGCGAGGTCGGCGCAGGCAACGTAGTTATCAAAGTAGAACGAATCGGGTTTCTTTGCCATGGGTGGGTCCTTTCGAGGCGAAGACGGGCGGGCGAGGTAATGCAGTCCGGATGGACGTTCGGTTTGACTAGAGGAACATCATGAACAGCTTGGCCATGACAAAGCTGATGAGTCCGCAGGCGGGGAAGGTGAAGAACCAGGTGAACATCATGTCCTTGACGACACCGAAGTTGATGGCCGAAAGGCGCTTGACGGCACCGACGCCCATGATGGCGCAGGTCTTGATGTGGGTGGAGGACACGGGGATGCCGGTAAGGGTAGCAAGCAGCAGGTTTGCGGCGCCCGCCAGGTCGGCGGAGAAGCCCTGGTACTTTTCGAGCTTGACCATGCTCTGGCCGACGGACTTGATGATGCGCTCGCCGCCCACGCTGGTGCCGATACCCATAGTGGCCGAGCACAGCAGCATAATCCAGATGGGGATGCCGGCATCGCCGACGCTCGTCTGGCCGCTGGCGAAGGCCACGCCTAAAAAGAGCACGCCGATGAACTTCTGTCCATCCTGCGCGCCGTGCATAAAGCTCATGGCCGCGGCACTCGCGATCTGAGCGTATTTAAAGAAGACGTTGGCACGTCGCCTGTTGGCGGCGGCAAACAGAATCGAGACGAGTTTGCACAGGATCCAGCCCATGACAAAGCCCAGACCGATGGAGAGCGCCAGGCCGTAGATGACCTTCATCCATTCGTGGACGTTGACGCTGCTCGCGCCGCCGAGGGCGATAGCGGCACCGGTCAGGCCGGCGATAAGGCTGTGGCTTTGCGAGGTGGGGATACCAAAACGCGACGCTGTGGCGCCGTAGACGACGATGGAGAACAGTGCCGCGCAGAGGCACGCGAGCGCCATGGTGCTGTTTCCGCCAAAGTCGACGATATGTGAGATGGTGTTGGCGACGCTCGCGTTAAAGTGCGTCATGATGAGCACGCCGAGGAAGTTGAATGCGGCGCTCATGAGAATGGCGGCGCGGGCGGGCATGCAACGCGTAGTGACGCAGGTCGCGATGGCGTTGGGCGCGTCGGTCCATCCATTGACGAAGATGGCGCCCAACGCGAGGATCACGGTGACGGCAAGGACTGGGTTCGACACAATTTGGCCGAGGAAGGTTGAGAACGTTACGTCCATATATGGGCTTTCTCGAAGTTTGCAGACACGTTACAAAAACATGATAAATCGTATCACCTCCTGTGGGTTTCTTTACCGAGTTCTGATGGGAGAAGTGAACTTTTTGGCACTAAAATTGAATATTAGCCCTGTTGACCGCGGGTGTTCTTTTTGCTAACACGCCATGCGGACACGTGCGATTACTACGACACTCCAAAACCACAGTCTGTTCGCTTTACAACATGCAAACATGCGTTCGATAATAGGAGGCATGGAATATCGACAGACAGATGGCAAAACTCGGCGCGTGCACAAGCAGTATGTGGACGTCGTGGCTCGCATCCTCGCGGGCGGACAGGTCGTGCCGGTCACCGTCTGCTGGGTCGACGGTCGTTGCTTTACGATTGACGAGATTGTCTCGACCACTGGGTTTGGCCTGACGGTTCACGGCATCCGTACGGCAACCTATAAGGTGCGTTTTGGCGGGCACGCGACCGAGTTGTATCTGGAGGACCAGACGCGCGAACGACCAGATGGTTCGCAGGCCCATCTGATGCGTTGGTGGGTGTGGGCATTCGACCGTACGCTCGAGGGCGAGCGCCGTGGGTAAGGACGTACGGCATTCGGGTACAATGACAGGAATCTTGTCACCTGCTGCGCCGTCTTTCACGGCACTTTTTGAAAGGACGAACCTATGAACGATATCCAGGGCTATCAGAACGGCCCCATCGAGACCGGCGCAAGCCGCGCCAAGGAGATGTCGCCGCGCGCGTACAATCTCGCCATGTCTGCCCTGATCTTCTTGGGCTTTTGCGCCATGGGCGCCGGCGCCTACTTTACGAGCACCATGTCGTTTGCGCGCATGATGATGAGCGGCGCCGCCCTGCCGCTGGTCTTTGGCTCGTTTATTTTGACCATCGTCGGCATGGTCATGATGTCGGCCGCCGCCAGTAAGCAGTCCGTGGGCCTGTCCCTTGTGGGCTACGTAATCTTTGCGAGCACCTTTGGCCTGACCGCGTCGTTTGGCCTTGCCAACTACGACCTGCCCACCATCAACACTGCCTTTATCGCCACGGCCGCCATCACCTTTGTCTTTGGCGCCTTGGGCGTGACGTTCCCCAAGTTTTTCCAGCGCGTATATGGCATCGGTTTTGGCATTCTGCTCGCCACTATTCTGGTTGAGATCGTGCTGATGTTCATGGGCGTCTCGCAGACCATCACCGATCTGATCGTAATCGTGGTGTTCGCCGGCTTTATTGGCTACGACACCTATGTTGCCACGACGGTGCCGCCTACGCTGCCCAACGCCGTGCTCATGGCGTCCAATCTGTTCGTGGACATTATCAACGTGTTCCTGCGCATCCTGAACATCCTTGGCCGTCGCGACTAGTGGCGAATTGCGGCGGTGCTTGCCGTGCGTGTAAATCGATGCGAAAGGCGGTCCTTCGGGGCCGTCTTTTTGTACTCGGCGGGGTATCATGGATGGGAAAAGCCGATAGCGGCAGCGACAGGAAAGGTGACCATGTATGGCAGACGTCGACAACAGGAACCGTAACCGCAGGTCCAACCGAGCGGGTCAGCCCAATCCCAAGCGCGAGGCCCGTGCCAAGGCCGCCGAGCGTCACGTGGCAACTGTGTCCGAAGCGTGCGCCAAGGATATCGAGCGTTCGCTTGCCGGCGTGTGCGAGTTCGATGGTATGCCTGCCGGTTTTGTCGCGGCGATGAAGGCCAAGGCCCAAGCGGCCGACGCTGTCGAGGAACAGGTTGCCGAGGAGTCTGAGGCCGCCGAGGCCGAGACCGCTGAGGTTGCGTCCGCCGAGACCGAGGTTACGGCCGAGCCTGCACACGCAGAGGAGGCCACGGAGACCGAGTCCGCGCCTGCCGCCGAGGAGCCCGCTCCGGTCCTGCCCGAGGTCACCGTGCTCGACGCCTCTGCCACGCAGGCCATTCTGGATAACGGCCGAGGCTATGCGCAGTTCTGCGACATGGCCGTGCTCGACTTTGCCTCGTTCACCAACCCGGGCGGCGGCTACATCCAGGGCTATCTGGGTCAGGAGGCCACGCTCTGTGCCGATTCGTACCTGTACAACGTGCTCGATAAACAGCGCAAATGGTACGGCGAGAACCGTCGCCGCAACATCAACTGCGAGCTTTACCGCAACCGTGCGCTGGTGGTGCCTGCGGTGCGCTTCGACCGCAACCACGTGCATGCGTATGCCGACGTGATCGTGGCCGCCGCGCCCAACGCCAAGCGCGCTCGCCAGGAGTATCGTGTGGGTGACGATGCCCTGCTGGACGCCCTGCGCGATCGCATCCGCTTTGTGCTTGCCATCTGCGACGAGCTGGGTCGCGAGAAGCTCGTGCTGGGCGCTTGGGGCTGCGACAACAACGGCTTTGACGCCGAGGCCGTGGCCGAGCTCTTCCGCAAGGAGCTCGCATCGGGCGACTTTAAGGTCAAGCAGGTCTTTTTTGCCGTGCCCTCTACGCGCTGGGACGAAGATTTTGCCAAGTTCGAGCATGTGCTGGCAAACTTCCCCGAGCGCAACGAGGAGTCCTATGCCCAGGTTGCCGCTCGCGCTGCGGCTGCCCGCGCCGCCGAGCAGGCCCAGGCTGCCGCCGAGGACGATGAAGACGATGACGATTGGCGCAAGTACCTGTAATCGGTATGTGCTGACAGATAGGTCGATTCGGCGGGAGAGACTGCTCCCGCCGACTTTTTCTTTTTACTAGAGGAAGGGCTTACGATGAAAAACGTTCTGTGCTTTGGCGACAGCAATACCTACGGCTATGATCCGGCGGGCATGCGCGACGGCACCGCGGTACGCTATGCGCACGATGTGCGCTGGTGCGGCGTGGCCCAGCGCGACCTGGGCGAGGGCTGGCACGTGATTGAGGAAGGCCTCAACGGCCGCACGACGGTGCGTGACGACATGTGCCATCTGGACACTAATCTCAACGGCATCCGCGCGTTGCCGATGCTGCTCGAGACTCATAAGCCGTTGGATGCGATCGTGATTATGCTGGGCACCAACGACTGCAAGACGGTCTTTAGCGTGGGGGCTGCCGATATCGCTGACGGTGCCATGGCGCTGATTCGCACCGTCCGCGCGTTTCCCTGGACCGAAGCCGCGCCCTGCCCGCGTATTCTGCTGATGGCGCCTATCAAGATTAAACCGCAGATCGCCGATGTGTACATGACCGACTTTGACGAGCGCTCCGTCGAGGCCTCGGAGCATTTTGCCGAATACTATGCGTATGCTGCTAAACAGTTTGGCTGCGACTTTTTGAATGCCGCTGATTTTGCCGAGCCGGGCGATATCGATTATCTGCACATGATGCCCGAAAGCCACGAGAGCCTGGGCCACGCCGTGGCAGCCAAGCTCCAAGAGATGCTCGGAGAGTAGCGCGACCCCAAGCCACCGCAAAGGTGCCTGTCCCCTTTGCGGTGGTTTTGGGCTGCGAATCTTAATACTGCCACATGTGGTTGACAGGGCCGGAGCCTTTGCCCATGTTCAGGCCGGCGGCCAGAGCGCCTGTCAGGTAGGCCTTGCCGGCGTTGACGGCATCGGCAAGATCCATACCCTGGGCCAGCGCGCAGGCAATGGCGGACGAGAGCGTGCAGCCGGTGCCGTGTGTGTTATTGGTATCGATACGCTTGTGGCGGAACCACGTGGTGAGTGGATCTCCCAGATGGTTGCCCTCGTCATCGAGTGGCGCGGGTTCGGCCAGTACATCGTTGGCCTCGTTGACAAGATGCCCACCCTTAACGAGGGATGCGCAACCAAAGCGGCGGGTGAGGAGCATGGCAGCATTTTGCTGCGTGCGCTCGGAGTCGACCTCGTAGTCGAGCAGAGCCATGGCCTCGGGAATATTGGGCGTGATAACCGTCGCTAGCGGGAACAGGCGGCGGGTGAGCGCCTCGGCGGCATCTTCGGCAATCAGCCGCGCGCCCGAGGTGGCGACCATGACGGGGTCGACGACAACGTTTGTCGCGTTCCAAGCGCTCAGGCGGTCGGCGATAACATCGATAATCTCGGCAGAGGAAACCATGCCAATCTTGACGGCGTTGGGTCGAATATCGTCAAAAACGGCATCGATTTGCGCCGCGACAATATCCGGGGAGATGTTCTGCACGGCGGTGACACCGAGCGTGTTTTGTGCGGTTATGGCTGTGATGGCTGTCTCGGCATACAGGCGGTGCGCCGTGATGGTCTTGATGTCGGCCTGAATGCCGGCGCCGCCGCTGGAATCGGATCCCGCGATGGACAGGACGGCAGGTACCTTACTACGATCCATGTTCGCTCCCTTGTTCGGTCGGAATCAAATGGGTCTTTAAGCCAGCATTATAAAGATGCCCGGGCCGACTCTATGTCGAACCCGGGCGGGCGATGCAATCTTTACGCAAATGCAAGCAAATGTTCACACGTTAACAATTGACAGGCACCAGCTCGCCGCCAGAGGCGGCCGCGGCGACAGGGTTAGTCCTCCATGCCGAGGTCGATCGTGGTGCCCTCGAAGATCTTGTTGACGGTTCGGACGGCGCACATCTTGCCACACATGGTGCAAGTGCCCTCGGTGGCGGCGGGGGATTCCTCGTAGCGCTTCTTGCCGGTGACCGGGTCGAGCGCGCACTTCCACATGGCGTCCCAGTCGAGCTTGCGGCGTGCCTGGCCCATCTTGTCGTCCATGTCGCGGGCGTGGGGCACCTTTTTGGCGATGTCGGCGGCGTGTGCGGCGATCTTGGTGGCCATGAGGCCGTCGAGCACATCCTGGGCGTTGGGCAGGCATAGGTGCTCGGCCGGTGTCACGTAGCACAGGAAGTCGGCACCGGAGCTGGCGGAGATGGCGCCGCCGATGGCAGCGGTGATGTGGTCGTAACCCACGCCGATATCGGTCACCAGCGGCCCGAGCACATAGAACGGGGCGTTGTGGCACAGGCGCTTCTGTAGCTTCATGTTGGCGGCGATCTCGTCGAGCGCCATGTGACCCGGGCCCTCGACCATGACCTGGACGCCGGCGGCCCAAGCGCGCTTACACAGCTTGCCCAGCTCGATCATCTCAGCGGTCTCGGTGGCGTCGTTGGAGTCGTAGAGGCAGCCCGGGCGGCAGGAGTCGCCGAGCGAAATCGTCACGTCGTACTCGTGGCAAATCTCGAGCAACTCGTCGTAGAACTCATAGAACGGGTTCTCGTTACCGGTGACCTCCATCCAGCCAAACAGCAGTGAGCCGCCGCGGCTCACGATGTTCATCAGGCGGCCGGTCTCCTTAAAGGTCTTGGTGACCGACTTGTTGATGCCGCAGTGAATGGTCATAAAGTCCACGCCGTCCTCGGCATGCGCGCGCACGACTTCGAACAGGTCGTCCTTGGTAAGCTTGACCAGCGGCTTTTCCATGTAGCCGATGGCGTCGTACATGGGGACGGTGCCTACCATGAGCGGCGTCTCGTCGATGAGCTGCTGGCGGAACTGGCGCGTCTTGCCCGAGTTGGAGAGGTCCATGATGGCGTCGGCGCCAAAGTCCTCGGCGATCTTGACCTTCTTCCATTCCTCGGCGGCATCGGCCTTGTCGCCCGAGATACCCAGGTTCACGTTGACCTTGGTGGACAGGCCCTCACCGACGCCAAAGGCGCGCATGCCTTTTTTGATGTGCACGATGTTGGCGGGAATGGCGATGCGGCCGTCGGCCACGCGCTCGCGGATGTACTCGGGGTCGCGATGCTCGCGCTCGGCGACTTCCTTCATCTGCGGCGTGATCTGCCCGGCACGGGCGAAGTCGATTTGCGTGACGAGCTTGGGCTCGGTCTGTGTGCTCATTGGCACGGCTCCCTTCGTTGGCATTACCCATATCAGGTTTGCGGGTCAGGGCGGGCGCGCCCAGTCTCAGCCTGCCGTCTTGTCCTGCAAGCTCCCCGTTTATGTAATGGGCTCAAGTATAGCTCGAATGGGTACGATTGGCCTAACGAGCGTGCCTGTGGGGAGGCGTACATGGAAGACAAGCATCTAT
The DNA here is from genome assembly GCA_900548565.1 of uncultured Collinsella sp. GTDB lineage: Bacteria > Actinomycetota > Coriobacteriia > Coriobacteriales > Coriobacteriaceae > Collinsella. The sequence continues at coordinate 2,450 of URKV01000065.1, read as the reverse complement.
ATCGAGAGACGCAATGGGATGTATCGGCCGAGGAAAGCCGTGCGCACCATGGGTTGGTCGCGATTGGTTTTGCGGTGCTTGCCGTGCTGGTGATTGCCTTTTGTATTTGGACGTTTGGTGATCGCGGCGGCGCTGCATGGGAGTTCGAGGCTGATGATAGCCTACCGATTATGACGATGAAGGTCTCTGGCGGCAACACGGTGGCAGCTCCCGGCGACTATTGGTATCCGCGCGACGAGTTTGTGCAGCTGCAGTTGAGCGGCGGGTCTATTCCGGGCGAAGAAATCGAACGCGTGACGTTTGATGAGGCACTCAAAACACTCATGGTGAAGCTCAAAGATCAAGGGGATGTGCCCACGACGATGGATATCGCGCTGACGGAATGGCGCTTGGAGCCCCCGGCGGGCACTGCGGTATCCGAGGTGGAGCACGTTAAGATTACCTACCAAGATGGCTCGACGAGCGAGATTGCAAAGGCCGATGGCTTGGCGGAGTAACGGGGTGTTTGGAAACGGCGGGCCTATTGTGCCTGCGCGTTCATGAAAACCAGGGTGTTTTTGTCTGAAAGCTCGGGGATGTGCCGATAGCCGATGTTGAATGCGGTAAGTTCGCTTGCATCCTCGAGCTTGTTTTCTGCCATCCACCGCACCATGGAGCCGCGCGCCTTTTTGCTGGCGGTCGACCGTTGGATGGGCTTCCCGTTGCGGATACCCTCGCCAAAGAGGCACGTGACGGCCGTGGCGTCGCCCGCGAGGTGGGGCAGAACGGCTTTGGCATACTCTACGCTGGCGAGGTTGACGATCGTGGTGTTTGAGCCTGCCGGGGCGATAGCCCGCGCGAGCTTATCGCTCCAAAATGCGTAGAGGTCTCGGGCACCGTCAACGGCGAGCTTCGCGCCCATCTCCAGCCGATACGGTTCGACGGCATGAAAGGGACGAACGCACCCGTAGAGGCCGGAGAGGATCCACAGATGGTCTTGCAGCCATGCGAGCTGCGCGGTATCCATGACCTCGGGCGCCATGCTTTGGTATTGGATGCCGTGATAGGACATGACGGCAGGGGAGAGGTGGCGAGCGAGTGCGGGATTGTCGAGATCGCCGCTTTTCAGGATGGGCCCGAACTCATGCAGGGTGTTGAGGCAAGGCCCCAGCAGTTTGTCACTCACGTTCCACAGCGCCTGCAGGCCGCCGCTGCCTTCATTCCGCTCGATATCTAGCAGTGCGCGGTGGAGGCGAGCCGTCTCGCGCACAAAGGGTGGGATGCCCAGGACTTCAAAAGCATCTTGGGCTGCGCGCATCTGCTTGGCGGGCGAAATGATGACCTGCAGCATGAACTCTCCTCTGCCAAAAAAGAAATTGCGGTGGAATACGGTCTGTTTGGGCTGTTTATGGGCCAGTTTAGTCCGTATTTCACCGCAAGTTATAAAGGGCTGGTTAGGCGCGCTCGAGGAAGGCCTTGTAGCCGCGGTAGGCCTCGTAGATGTCGGCCTTGTTGGCGACCTCCCACAGGGCGTGCATGGACAGGACGGCAACGCCGGAGTCGATGACGTTCATACCGTACTTGGCCATGATGTAGGCGATGGTGCCGCCGCCGCCTGCATTGACGCGGCCGAGCTCGCAGGTCTGGAAGTCCACGCCGGCCTCGTCCATGATGTCGCGGACGAGGGCCACGTACTCGGCGTCGGCGTCGTTGGAGCCGCCCTTGCCGCGGCTGCCCGTGTACTTGTTAAAGCACAGGCCGCGACCCATAAAGGCTGCGTTCTTGGTCTCGAACTTGCCGGCGTAGCCCGGGTCGAAGCCGGCGGACACGTCAGAGGAGAGCATACGGCTGTGGGCGAGTGCACGGCGCAGAACCAGCGGGCTATCCTCGCCGGCGAGCGTCATGATTTCGGCGACGGTGTTCTCGAAGAAGCGGCTCGTCATGCCGGTGGCGCCTACGGAGCCAATCTCCTCCTTGTCGACGATGAGCGTGATGCTCGTGCGCTCCACGTTGGCGACGTCGATCTGGGCGAGCATGGAGGGATAGGCGCAGACGCGATCGTCGTGGCCATAGCCCAGAATCATGGAGCGGTCGAGGCCCATGTCACGGGCGGGACCGGCGGGCACGACCTCGATCTCGGCGGAGAGGAAGTCCTCCTCCTCGACGTCGTACTGCTCCTTGAGGATGTCCAAGAACATCTGCTTGACGGGCTCCTTGGGGGCGTCCTTGTCGTCCTCATCGAACTTGACGGGACGGCCGCCCACGATCACGTCGAGGATCTCGGCGTCGACGGCGTCCTTGGCGGGCTTGGCCATCTGCTCGCTCGAGAGGTGGATCAGCAGGTCGGAGATGGTAAAGACCGGGTCGTCCGCCTTGTCGCCGATGTTAATGTCGACGGTGGTACCGTCCTTTTTGCAGATGACCTGTCTCTTATACACATCTGACGCTGCCGACGATCTTACGCGTGTAGA
>URKV01000064.1 GCA_900548565.1 uncultured Collinsella sp. | reverse complement strand
AGCTGCGGGAACGGCCTATTCGCTCAATGTGTTCGGTTGAGATCGGAAATCAACCCCATACGCAAGTAGCTAAAAAAGCCCGGTCCCAAATTGACTACTTACAGACTATCGGTGTCCAAGACGATGGTGAATGGACCGTCGTTGACGAGATCGACTTTCATGTCGGCGCCGAAGATGCCATGTGCTACGTGCTCGACGTCTTGGCGAACGAGCGTCAGGAAGTACTCGTAGAGCTCGTTGGCGACATCGGGGGCGCCAGCATCCGTAAACGATGGACGGCGGCCGTGACGGCAATCGGCGAACAGCGTGAACTGCGACACCACGAGAACCTCGCCGTCGACATCGGCAAGTGCCAGGTTGGTCTTGCCGTTCTCGTCCTCGTTAATGCGCAAGCCCCGGAGCTTGCCCCACAGCTTATCGGCCTCGGCGCGCGTGTCGCCGTGGCCCACGCCCAGCAGCACCAGATAGCCGCGCCCAATTTTGCCCACGCACTCGCCGTCGACCGTCACGCCGGCGTTGAGCACGCGCTGCACCACCGCACGCACGGCCTACTCCTCGCCCGTCAGTTTGGCGGATAGGTGCTCGAGCGCATGGAATCGATGGCTGATGGCGTTCTTCTCGTCCGCCGTCAGCTCGGCCATGGTCTTGCCCGGCGTGTCGACCGGCAGGAACAGCGGGTCGTAGCCAAAGCCGTGATCGCCGCGGCCCTCATGTGCGATAACGCCCTCGCAGGCGCCCTCACCATAGGTGACCAAACCGTCCGTGTCGATGAGCGCGACGACACTCATAAAGCGCGCAGTGCGGTCCTCGTCGGCCACGCCCTCCAGATTCACGAGCAGTTTGGCATTGTTGGCGGCATCGTCGCCGTGAACGCCCGCGTAGCGCGCGCTATACACACCGGGCTCACCGTCCAGCGCGTCGACGACCAGGCCCGAATCGTCGGCAATGGCCATAAGGCCCGTCTCCTCCACCGCAGCCTGGGCCTTGATGATGGCGTTCTCCAAAAACGTCGTGCCGTTTTCCTCAGGGTCCTCAAAATCGCCCAGCTGGCCGAGCGCCACAAAGCGAACCTCGGGCATAACCTTGCCCAAAATGGCCTCGATCTCGGTGAGCTTATGGGCGTTGCCCGTTGCCACGACGATGGTCGCCGCCGGGTCGAGAGTGTCGATGTCGATCTTCTCAAGTGCCATGAGTGGCCTCCTTGTCCGTATAGCAAAGTCACGTAAAAGGGACCGGTTCGTCGGCGTCTCCCCTTTCATGTGGCATCAACCTTATCTATCGGCGTTTCCGCAGATAAAACCTGCCAAAACAAACCTGTCCCTTTTTGGCAGGTTAGGCGAGGGCTTGGCGCTGGAGCTCGATGAGCTCGGCAATGCCCTTGTCGCCCAGGTCGAGCAGGGCATTGAGGCGCTTGCGGTCGAAGGGCGCCTGCTCGCCAGTGCCCTGGAGCTCGATCATCTCGCCGGTATCGGTGGCGACAAGGTTCATGTCGACCTCGGCGTGACTGTCCTCGGAATAATCCAGGTCGAGCAGGGTGTTGCCGTCGACAACACCCATGGAAATCGCGGCGACCTGGCCCGTGAGCGGGATGCGCTCGAGCTTACCCGCCTCGACCCACATGGCAAGGGCGTCGTGCAGTGCCACCCAGGCGCCGGTAATGCTCGCCGTTCGCGTGCCGCCGTCTGCCTGAATCACGTCGCAGTCGACGGTAACGGTGTACTCGCCGAGTGCCTTCATGTTGACGACGGTACGCAGGCTGCGACCGATGAGGCGCTCGATCTCCATGGAGCGGCCCTTGCGGTTGGCATGCTCGCGCTTGCAGCGCTTGCCGGTCGATGCCGGCAGCATGGCGTACTCCGCCGTTACCCAACCGGCCTTGGCGCCCTTGCGCCAGCTCGGCACGCCCTCCTCGATGGTGGCAGCGCACAGCACGCGCGTATCGCCAAACTCGGCCAGGCACGAACCGTGGGCGTGCTTCATGACGCCGCGGGTGAGCTTGATGGGGCGCAGCTCATCGGCAGCGCGGCCGTTGGCGCGATTGACCTGCATATACTCCATGGAAAAATCCTTTCGGCAAAAGGTGAACGTGAGCCCTTGGTCGGTGACCTTATATCTATTTCAGTTCGTCGATATCGATATGCTCAATGCTCTTGAGCGGCTGGCCAAAGATAAAACTGCCCGCCACCGCAAACTCGGCAATGTTATCGGACGTCGTTGCAAAACGATGCTGCGGCTCGGCAGCGTCGCCCGCCAGCTGCTCGCGGCGCGTGAGAATATCGGTCAGCTCGCGCGTGGTCTCCTCGGCGGAGCTCACCACGCGCACTCCGGGACCCAGCGTATGGCGAATAGGCCCCACGAGCAGCGGGAAATGCGTACAGCCGAGCACCACGGTATCGATGCCGTGGTCGCGCAGCGGTTCAACCGTGGCGCCGACCAGCGCGCGTACGGCAGGCGTATCGAAGATATCCTCGTTCTCAAGCCACTGTTCCTGCAGATGTGCACCCGAGGCGAGCTCGTGCTCAACGACCTCGACAAAACTCGAGGCAGGGCAGCCGTATACGTCGACGCCGGCATCCAGGTCCTGAATGGCACGCGTGTAAGCACCTGAGCGAATGGTGAGGTTGGTGGCGAGCACGCCCACCCGGCGCGTGCGGGTGCTGTTGATTGCCGCGCGTGCGCCCGGTGCGATCACACCGATGACGGGGACGTCGAGCACCTGCTGGGCCAAACGCAAGGCCGCAGCGGTCGCCGTATTGCAGGCGATGACCATGATCTTGACGTCGTGCTTCGACAGCCAACGGCCCGCCTGCAGTGCAAACGAGCGCACCTCGTCCTCGGTGCGGGTGCCGTAGGGGCAGCGCTTGGTGTCGCCAAAGTAGTAGACGGACTCGTGCGGCAACGCCGTTGCGATGGCGCGTGCAACCGTCAGGCCGCCCAGACCCGAGTCGAATACGCCAATGGGACGTGTGTCGCCAGCCAGATTCTCGATATCGGACATTACCTCACCAGATTCTCTCTCGAAAAGATATGGCTCAGCGCGATAGGACCGCACTACGAACGGGCCGCGACGAGCAGCTCTGCCGTTGCCGCCCAGCCATCGACAATCTTGCCGCGCGTGACGTAGGCGTTATCGCAAGCATCCAGGAACTCGGGCGCGCCGGCGCTGGTCAAACCGTTCTCGACCAGGCAGAACGTACCCACGTGGTCAGCCATGTAGAAGTCGGACTCGGAATCGCCGAGCGCCAGCGTCTCCCCGCGCTCGATACCCAGGTGCTCGCAGAAACGTGCGATGGCAACGCCCTTGTTGAGACCGGCGGGATTGATGTTAAAGGCGCGGCCATCCTCGACGCGTTCGAGCTCGAGCGTCGTCGGTTTGGACAGATGGGTCAGATGGCCGTTGCAGGCCCAGACCAGGCCGCAGCCAGCCTCATCAAGAATGGCCTGGACCTCGTCGTCGGGCACATCGCCGCGCATGCCGACGGTGACCTCGCGGTACTTGTAGCCAGTCGACATGTCGTTGTGGTACTCGATCTTATGCGGCCAGCGGGCGAGAATCTTCTCGCACACGCCGGTCTGCTCGATCACCTGATGCGGCGTGAGGCCGCAGGCGGGGTCGTAGGGCATATCGCCGGTCAGGTACTCCCAATCGTTGGCCTTGAGGTCGTACATGACCAGACCACCCATCTCGCCGATGTAGGAGTTGAGGCCGAGCACGCGCGCATCCTCGTGAATCATGGTGCGGTTGCGGCCCGAGGTGGGGACCACCTGGATGCCGGCGCGGGCAAGTGCCACGACAGCCTCGACGAGCTTGGTCGAGGGGTTGCCGTCGTTGTCGCGCAGCACGCACGAGCCGGGCGCGAGCATGGTGGCGTCCAGATCGGTAAAGACGTACTTAACCTTGGCAAGACGCTCGCGCATCTCGCCCGAAAGCTCAGCGACGGTCGGCAGGGTATTGTGGGACATGGTCACTCCATTTACGTAGAAGGGGCTTCTGGTCTTAGGCATCGTACGCCGCAAGGGTGCGCTTGAGAATCGAACCGTCGCGCTCGCAAGGCTCGGGTCCGTTCTTGCGCAGCATACGCTCTTCCTCGCCCTTACCGGTCACGATGACCACGGCAGGACGGACGGTCTCACGCACGGCAGTCTCGATAGCGGCAACGCGATCAGTCACGATTTGCCAGCTATCATTTCCCTGCGCCTGAACGTTGCGCGCGATCTCGGCGCAAATATCCTCGACATCCTCGGGGCCGGGGTCATCCTCGGTAATCACGATTCGGTCGGCATACTTGCCAGCGGCGATGCCCATCGTGGTGCGTCGATCGACACCCTTACCACCCGTAGCGCCAAATACAACCGCCAGCTCGCGCTCGGGATAGTTCTCGCGCAAGTCGCGCAGGAGTGTCTCGAGGCTCATGCCGTTATGTGCAAAATCGACGATACCCAAGATTTTGCCCGATACGGACGGATAGAGCTCCATGCGGCCGGGAACGAAGACGCCCTCAAAGCCATGGACGATACCCTCTTCGGAAATGCCCAGGGCCTCGGCGCAGGCAATAGCGGCAAGCGCGTTGGACACATTGAACTTAACCGGCGTGGGAATCACAATGTCGCGCGTAAAGCGGGGCGTGCGCACCGTTGCCACCACGCCGCAGTCGCCATTACGAATCGCCAGCGCAAGCACGTCGGCACGCTCGTCGGTCAGGGAGAACGTCACCGTACGCTCGCAACGAGATGCCGCCTCGAGCACACGATCGACCTTATCCATATCGAGATTGACCACGGCAAAACGGCTCTGCGAGAAGATTTTGAGCTTGCTGGCAAAGTAATCCTCGAGCGTCGGATGCTCAATCGGCGAAATGTGATCCTCGCCGATATTGGTAAAGGCGCCGACTTCAAAGGCGATCTTGCCCGTGCGCTCGTATTTGAGGCCCTGGCTCGATGCCTCCATAACCAGCCACGGGGCACCCGCCTCCGCAGCATGTGCGATGCGAGACTGCAGCAGAAAGGATTCGGGAGTCGTCAGCTTGGAAGGACCCGTCTCGATGCCGTCGTCGAACTCAATGCCCGTATTAAGAGCGGGTCGATGACAGCCCGTAAGCTTGGCCTCGTTGGCGAGAATGCCGCGCAGATAAAAGCTACAGGTCGACTTGCCCTTGGTACCTGTAAAGGCGCAGACCTTCACCCTACCCGACGGGTGCCCATAAAAGGCATCTGCCACCACGGCGAGCGTGCGACGAATATCACTCACAATCACCGCGGGAAGATCAACATCGTAATCGACCTCGGAAACGTAGGCCACGGCGCCATCGGCGATTGCCGAAAGCAGGTACTCGCGCTTAAACGCGCGGCCCTTGCAGACAAACAACGTGCCCGGACGCACCTGGCGCGAGTCGTCAGTCGCAAACTCAATGCGCTGGTCGCACGAAGCGCTCGGTCTGGAAACAACAAGGTCATCTTCCTCGAGCAACTCTATATAGCGCATCAGAGTTAGCTTCTCTTGTGTCGGACTCGACATACAAAGACCTCTCTCGCTAAATTCAGCCTTAAAGGGCAAAAGACGTCCCGCGGCAGAAACGATGAAACATTCTGTATTATCAACCATCCTAATATGCCACCTGGCCTTGCGCGCACTGCAGCCTTCTAAAAAACTGCATGGACTGTGCTGTGGGCCAATAAATGACAACAGTGTCCACCCCGTGTAAAAACAAGGAAATCTGGGTGCTATTCTTTATCCAAATGTCTTGATGCGCCTCATTGACCCACAATGCCGACCCATCATGCCCAAGCAAAGGATTCCAGATGAAACGACACTTCGAACGTCGCCACCGCTCGGCACATGTCCAGTTGACCCGGCGCATCGTCTGCGCCTTCGCGACGATCGTTGTGGCCCTTGCCACCACCATCGGCGCGAGCGGCTGTTCGTCCTCCCAGAACGCCTCGAGCACCTACACACTCGTCGAGAATGGCAAGTTCACCGTCGCAAGTGACTTGGCCACACCCCCGTTTGAATACGTCAACGATTCCGGCGAAGACCAGGGCTTTACCTATGAACTCATGGGCATGATCGCGGACGAGCTCGGTCTGGAGCTCAACTACTTGCCGGCGCAAAAGTTCGACGGCATTATCCCCATGGTCAAACAGGGTGTAAAGACCGATGTCGGCGCATGCAACATCACGATTACCGACGAGCGCAAGGAAGAGGTCGACTTCACCGACCCCTATATCGACTCCAACCAGGGCGTCGCAGTTGCAAAGAACACTGGATACGACACGGTCGACAGCCTCAACGCACCGGGCGTCAAAATTGCCGTGCAGTCGGGCACCACATCCGAGGAGTGGGCAATCGAGAACCTGCCGCAGGCAACCACCGTCAACTTTGACGACTGGACGGCAGCCTTCACCGCCGTCATGAGTAGTCAGTGCCAGGCGGTCGTATGCGATCTTCCCGTTGAGCAGTGGATGGTTTCGAACTCCTTTACCGGTATGGAGATCATCAAAGAGGTTCCGACGGGCGAGCAGTTTGGCATTGCCGTCTCTAAAGACAACCCCGAGCTGACACAGGCCATCAACGATGCCCTTGCCAAGATCAAGAGCTCCGGCGCCTATGACAAACTGTACGAGAAGTGGTTTGGCATGGCACCCACGAGCGGGTCCGATTACGAGGATGCCTCGAGCTCAGAGGACGCGACGGGCGCTTCACTCGCCGTCACCTCGGCGACCGCCAAGTCAAACGAAGACGGCGGCAACGGCGTGCTCGGCGGCATCGCAACCCGCCTGACCTGGGAAGCGACAACGGGTAGCGACGAGGGCGACGTTTCGCAAATTGAGCTTGAGCTGCCCGAAGGCGGGTCATTTGAAAGCACCGATGTTAAGGTCACGCTGCTCGACGGACTGAACCAGACGGGTGTCAAGGCATCGTGCTCGCTGGACGGCTCAAAGCTCGTCATCAAGTTCGCCGATCCCGTCGCTGCCGGCTCACAAATTCGCGTTGTCGTCCCCGACGTCGTATTCCCGAGCAACGCGGGTGCCTATGCCGTCACCGGAAGCTATGTCGCCGACGGCGACAAGCGAGATCTTCCCGAGAGCAACACCATCAGCGTCTCGGAGAGCACCATGGTGCAAGAAATCGTCGCCTGGCTCGATGCCCAGCCTTGGGTTGCCACGTGGAACTCCAACCCGTTTTTGGGCATGTTCTGCAAGCCGCAGATTATCGTCACCTCAATCGCTTCGCTCTTTAAGGGCTGGGGCATAGCACTTGCCGTGACCGCCATCGGTTTTCCGCTCGCCATCCCCATCGGCTTGCTGTTTGCCTTTATGAAAATCAGTCATAGTCGTATGCTGCGCGGCATCGCTGTGACATACATCAACGTCCTGCGCGGAACCCCGCTCTTCCTGCAGATCTACATTGCGTTCTTTGGGTTCCCTATGATCGGTCTCAACGTGCCCAATCTGCCGCTCGGCGTTGGCGTGCTCGCCATCAACTGCTCGGCCTATCTTGCCGAGATTTTCCGTGCCGGCATCGAGAGCGTACCGCATGGTCAAGCGGAAGCTGCCTACTCGCTTGGCATGACTTGGTCCCAAGTTATGTCGCGCATCGTGATCCCGCAGGCTGTACGTTACGTTATACCGACTATGACCAGCGAGTTCGTTATGCTGTACAAGGACACGTCGCTGCTTTCGAGCGTTGGCGTCATGGAGCTCATGCTGTTCTCCAAAAACCTCACGGCCACCACGGGCAACATTACGCCCTACATTTGCGCCGCACTTTACTATCTGGTCGTGACGATTCCGCTCATCCACATCGTCACCAAGGTGGAGCACCGTCTCGCCGAGCGCAGCAAGCGCTAACCGCTCATACATAGCGTTCACAACCACGACCCGCCGCTTCGTCTGAAGATCGGGCCGTGGTTTTTTCGGTTCGCTCGGCGCTTATGCCCTATCACGAAACAAAAGATTGGCATGATAGTAAAGATTATTTGACATCAGCTGCCGCGATCCTTGCGGCAGTACACCTGAGCCGTCAGCAGAAAGGATCTTGCATGTGCGGTTTTGTCGGTTTTACCGGTACAGATGAACAGAGTGAGCTGGTTCTCACGGCCATGATGAATCGCATCATCCACCGTGGTCCCGATATGGGCGGCCAGCATATCGTCGACAACGTTGCCCTTGGCTTCCGTCGTCTTTCGATTCTCGATCTTTCCGAAGCTGGAGCTCAGCCCATGTCGAGCGACGACGGCAAGGTCACGATTGTCTTCAACGGAGAGATCTACAACTTCCAGGAGCTTCGCGCCGAGCTGGAGGCAGCCGGCTACGCCTTCCACTGCAACGCCGATACCGAGGTCCTGGTACACGGTTACGAGGAGTGGGGCGAGGACCTGGTCAACCGCCTACGCGGCATGTACGCGTTCGTGATTCACGACCAGAACAAGAACAAACTCTTTGGCGCTCGCGACATCTTTGGTATCAAGCCGTTTTATTACTACCAGGCATCCGATGGCTCACTGCTGTTTGGCTCCGAGATCAAGAGCTTCCTGGACCATCCCAAGTTTGAGAAGGCTGTCAACCACGACGCGCTACGCCCCTACTTGACGCTACAATTCCCCGCCACGGAGGAGACCTTCTTTAAGGGCGTGTTCAAGCTTGCCCCGGCGCATTGCTTTACGTATGACCTGACGACCAACACCATGGACATCAAGCGTTACTGGAGCTGTGACTTCACCGACGACAACTCCAAGACCTTCGAGGAGTACGTGGACGAGTGCGACAAGGTCGTGCACGAAAGCGTCGCTGCGCACCGAATCGCCGATGTTAAGGTGGGCTCGTTTCTTTCTGGCGGCGTGGACTCCAGCTACATTGCCGCCTGCCTTATGCCCGACACCACGTATTCTGTCGGCTTCGATTACAAGAACTTCAACGAGACCAACTACGCTGCCGAGCTTTCCGACAAGCTGGGCATCAAGAACGTGCGCAAGATGATTACCGCCGACGAGTTCTTCGATGCACTGCCCGATATCCAGTATCACATGGACGAGCCGCAATCGAACCTGTCCAGCGTGCCGCTGTACTATCTGGCGCAGATGGCTTCCGAGGAGGTCACCGTCGTCCTTTCGGGCGAGGGTGCCGACGAGCTGTTTGCCGGCTACGAGTGGTACGAGGACACCCCCGAGATGCGCTCTTTTAAGAAGCGCGTGCCGCTCGGCGTACGTCGCGCCCTGGGCTCGCTCGTTCAGCATCTCCCCTACTTTAAGGGCCACAACTTCCTGACGAAATGCGCCGAGGTTCCCGAGCGCTGGTATGTGGGTCAGGCAAAGGTGTTCGACCCCTCCGAGGTCGACGAGGTGCTCAAGCCCGCTTATGACACCGGCAAGAACGCCGCCGAGATGTGCGCCGAGTACTACAAGCAGGTTCCCGATTGCTGCGAGCTTTCCAAGAAACAGTATTTGGATATGAACATGTGGCTGCCGGGCGACATTCTGCTCAAGGCCGACAAGATGTGCATGGCGCATTCTCTGGAGCTTCGCGTCCCGTTCCTGGACAAGAAGGTCATGGAGTTTGCCGAGCACATTCCCGCCAACTACCGTGTTAACGAAGAAGGCTGCAAGCTCGTTCTGCGTCACGCTGCCAACCGCACGCTGCCCGACGAGTGGGCAACGCGCAAGAAGGTGGGCTTCCCCGTACCGGTCAAGTTCTGGCTGCGCGAGCAAAAGTACTACGACTACGTAAAGGAATACTTCACCGCACCGTGGGCTGCCGATTTCTTTGACACCGATGCGCTCATGAAACTGCTTGACGATCACTTTGAGGGTCGCGCGCTCAACCAGCGCAAGATCTATACCACGTTGACGTTCCTCATCTGGTACAAGCGCTTCTTTATCGACGAGGACAAGGGCGCCGAAGTCGCCGCGTAAGTTTCGTTATGAATTAGCGGTGAACAGCACGGGGTTTCCGCTATACTCAATCCCTGCGGGCGATTGGCGCAACGGTTAGCGCAGGTGCTTTACACGCACAAGGCTGGGGGTTCGAATCCCTCATCGCCCACCACTTGATTGAAAAGGCTCCCAGCGATGGGGGCCTTTCC
>URKV01000063.1 GCA_900548565.1 uncultured Collinsella sp. | reverse complement strand
TACACGCGTAAGATCGTCGGCAGCGTCAGATGTGTATAAGAGACAGGTTCCCCATATTATTGATGACGTCGACAGGCGGGGTGGTTCCCCGCGTACGTGCCATCTGAGTAACCGAGGGGAGGGCGCACATGGGAATGACGGGTGCATACGAGCGCAATCTCGATGCAAAAGGTCGTCTATCCCTGCCTGCACCCCTTCGTGAGGAGCTTGGAGAGCACGTTCGCGTGTTCAAAGCCCTGGATGTCGATGCTCTGTACGTGTTCTCTGCCGAGGCCTTCGATAAGTGGGTCGAAGGACTCTTCGCGGGTCGTGAGGGCCACGAGGGTTTTAACCCGCGTGACATTAATGACCAGAAGCTCATGAGGGCGATCAACAAGCGCACCACGTCGATGGATGTGGACAGTGCCGGTCGTATCGGTCTTTCCGAGTCTCTCCGCAAGCAGGCGAACCTCGACCGCGAGGTCACGGTTGTGGGCAACTACGACCACCTTGAGGTTTGGGATCGCGCCGCGGCCGATGAGGACGATGACGATGAGGCCCTGCTGGACCTCTTCTTCTCGTAAGGGCAAGGCACGGGTAACGGATGGAGCGTGGGATCTTGACACAAGAATATCGGCATGAACCTGTCATGCTCGGCGAAGTGCTTGAGTCGCTGCGGCTAAAGAGCGGCTCCGTTGTCTGCGATTGCACCCTTGGCGGTGCCGGCCATTCGGTAAAGATGGCCGCGCAGGTGGGGGAGACGGGCCTTTTGCTCGGCGTCGATCAGGACGACATGGCCCTCGAGGCCGCTGGCGCCCGTCTGGGCCGCGAGGTTCCCGGCGTTCCGCACCAGCTGCTGAAGGGCAACTTCGGCGACTTGGACGAGCTACTTTGCTCGGCCGAGGTGCCCGGGGTCGATGGCTTCCTGTTCGATTTGGGCGTTTCGTCGCCGCAACTCGATATCCCTGGCAGGGGCTTTTCGTATAACGAGGACGCCCCATTGGACATGCGGATGGATCCGGGTAATAACACCTTAAACGCAGCTGAGGTCATCAACACCTATAACGAACACGACCTCGCCCGGATTCTACGCGTCTACGGCGAAGAGAAGTTCGCCTCGCAGATCGCGCGCGAGATCGTGCGCCGCCGCGAGCAAGAACCGATCGAAACCACCGGCCAATTTGTCGAGATCATCAAGGCGGGTATCCCGGCTGCCGCTCGTCGGCATGGCGGACACCCGGCCAAGAAAAGTTTCCAGGCCATTCGCATCGAGGTCAATCACGAGCTCGATGTGCTCGAACGAGGGCTTGATGCCGCCACCAGGTGGCTCAACCCGGGCGGACGTATCTGCGTCATCTCGTATCACTCGCTCGAGGACCGTATCGTAAAGAACCACTTTAAGGAGATGAGCCAGGGGTGCACGTGTCCGCCGGAGATTCCGGTGTGCGTGTGCGGCAACGTGCCGATACTCAAGGTCATCACCCGCAAACCCCTGGTTGCCCAGCCTGATGAGGTTGAGCGCAACCCTCGGGCGAGATCAGCCAAAATCCGCGTGGCGCAGCGTCTGTAGGCGCGACCGCGCGATATTGGACCTCCCGCTCGCACCATAAACGAAGCTTAAACACACTACCAACGTACTCGGGATGGGAGGCGGCATATCATGGGCTACAACACTTCAAGCGCAGCACTCGCCTATGATATGAACGCCATGCCCGCCTATCGTGAGACGCCGCAGGCCCCCGTTGCTCCCCGTGAGCAGCGCACGCCGCGCTTTGATGTCTACACGGGCGCGGGCCGTCAGGCAAACCAGGCGGTAAGCCCGGTTTTCATGAGCGTTCTTAAAACGTTTTGCATCATTGCGGCTATCTTCATGACGATCGGCGTCGCCCGCGTGGCGCTCGCCGGCGTTACGGCCCAGGTGCTCAACAGCAACGCCGAGCTTACCAACACGCTCGAAAAAGCGACCGATGAGAGCTCCGACCTGGAGGTCATGCATTCGGTCTATGGCGCCGACACGCGCATTCGCGACCTTGCGGGCGCTTATGGCATGGTGGAGCCCAGCGAGAGCGTTACACTTGACTTTTCGCAGGATGCAGCCGCGGGCGCCAACGCGACCGCGACCGCTCAGTAGCAAGACGGTAGCTGAGTATGACAAATGACTATCGCCGCGGTTCCGATGGGGGCCGCGGTTCTGGACGTCCCTCGTCGCGGGGACGTTCTGGTTATCAAGGAACGGGTCGGCAATCTTACAACGCCGGGCAGTCCCGTGGCAACGACCCGGCGTCGCGACTTCGCGGCTCGGGCGGCCCTCAAATGCATAACACAAGACCGCGCAAGAGCTCGTCGACCGAATGGCTCACGGGCACGCCGCTGCCCCGTCGCAAAGCCGTCATGGGCTTCATCGGGTTTGGCTTGGGTTTGGGCGTTCTTCGCCTTGCCGACTATCAAATCGTGGAAGCCGATAAGTTACGCGACCGCGCCGATGCACGTCGCTTGCTTGCGCAGACGCTGTATGCCAAGCGCGGTACCATCTACGACCGTAACGGCAACGTGCTGACGTCGTCGGTCGAATGCCGCAACATCGCCGTGAATCCTCAGCTTATCGAGGACGTTGACAAGACGGTATCGGCGCTGGTCAAAGCTACGGGAATCGATAAAAAGACCTGTCGCGAGCTCGTTGAGTCGGATGGCACCTGGGTGTATATCAAACGCCAGGTGGACGAGGACGATGCCGCGGCGCTGGAGAAGAAGAACCTACCAGGCGTGCTCTTTGAGCAGGCCATGAAGCGCGTGTACCCCTATGGCAACCTGGCATCGCAGGTGCTTGGCGTGGTAAACGTGGACAACGACGGTCTGACGGGCCTCGAAAAACAGTACAACAAGCTTTTGACCGGAACGAACGGTTCGCTGGTGCGCGAGCGGGCGAGGGACGGTAGCTATATCGCGGGCGGCGCCTATAAGAAGGTTGCTGCGGTGGACGGCGTGGACATCGTGACGACGCTCGATGTCAATATCCAGCGTGCCGCCGAGGACGCCCTGGCCGAGGCGGTCGAAAAGACCAAGGCCAAGAATGGCTCGGCCCTGGTCACCGATCCCACGACGGGCGAGATTCTGGCGGCATGCTCGTATCCGACATATGACCAGACCGATCTGGAAAACGTCAAGACCGAGGACATGAACTTGCGCCTGGTTACCGATGCCTACGAGCCCGGCTCGGTCTTTAAGACGCTCGTGGCCGGTGCCGGCTTCGACTTGGGCGCCGTGCGTTCGAGCACGTCGTTTGAAGTGCCGGCGAGCATTAAGGTTGGCGACGACACCGTTACCGACGCCGATAAGCGCGACTACACCATGACCATGGATGTGCGCGAGATGATGCGCCGTTCGTCCAATGTGGGCTTTGTCCTGGTGGGACGCAAGATCGGTGCCGATGATTTTGCCACCTATGTGGACAAGTGGGGTATCGGCCATAGCTCCGGTGTCGATTTTCCGGGTGAGAGTCTGGGCATCGTCAAGGAGCGCGACCAGTACGACGGCGCCACGCTGGGCTCGATGAGCTTTGGCCAGGCGCTGTCCGTCTCGCCGATTGAGGTCGCACGTGCCGTGGGCGGCATCGCGAACGGCGGTGTGATGATGACGCCGCACTTCTATAAGTCCAGCAAGGGCGATGAGAAGGACTGGGGCGAAGGCGAGCGTGCGATTTCGGAGGACGCTGCCGCCCAGGTGACATCGTGCATGCAGACGGTCGTGTCCGAAGGCACGGGCGTTGGCGGTGCGGTCGATGGCTATGACGTGGCGGGCAAGACCGGTACGGCCGAGCGTGCTGACGAGAACGGCGGTTACCTCAAGGAGAACTACATGTCGTCCTTTATGGGCTTTGCGCCGGCACAATCGCCCAAGGTGCTGTGCTATATCACACTCGATGGAACGCCGAGCGGCTCGGATGCCGCCGCGGTGCCATTCCAGTCCATTATGGCCAACGCGCTCGACGTGCTGGGTATCCCGCGCACGAAGTAGGGGGTTACAATCTTGAGCGTGGTCTGCCGTTTGATCTGAAGGGTGTTCACATGCCCTGCACCACGCGCGCATGGCACTGGGATACAATACGCCGATAGCATTATTAGGTTTACAGGGGAGCTGCAATGATAGAGATCGCCGTCAACAACCTCGCGGCCTCGACGGGGGCCCGAACCGTGACGGAAGAAGTCGATCGGGTATGCCGCGGGTGCGTTATCGACTCGCGTCAGGTCGAGGAGGGGACGATCTTTGTCGCCTTCCCCGGCGAAAAGGTCGACGGCAATGATTTTGCCTCCCGTGCCATTGAGTCGGGTGCCGGTGCCGTCGTGATGACGCGCGAACCCGATGCCGAGCTGGTTTCGCTGGCGCAGGACAAGGGATGCGCCATCTTGCTGACCGACGACCCCGAGGAGTTCTTGCTGCGCCTGGCGCATGTATATCGCTTGGAGCTTGGCTGCCTGGTCGTCGGCATTACCGGTTCGATTGGCAAGACGACGACCAAGGACGTGCTCGCCGCCGTGCTCGCCAAGCGTTATCGCGTCTGGGCCACGAAGGGCAATTTCAACAACCTGATCGGCATGCCGCTCACGGTGCTTTCCGCTCCGGCCGATACCGAGGTTCTGGTGCTCGAGATGGGCATGAACCATTTTCATGAGATTGAGCGCCTGTCCCAGTCTGCCAACCCCAATCTTGCCATCGTGAGCAAGATCGGAACCTCCCATATCGGTATTCTGGGCAGCCGCGAGAACATCGCCCGCGCCAAGTCCGAGATTGTCCAGGGCATGTGCGCCGCCGGCGACTTCTCGCCGTTGCTGGTGTTGGGCGGCGAGGACGACTTTACGCCGTTCATTCGCGATACGTTCGCCCAGCCTGCGGGTATTGACGTGATGCTGGCCGGTGTCTCGGACGACGACGAGGTCCGCGCACGCGACATTCGCGTCGACGACGAGGGCCATCCGGTCTTTACGCTCGACTTTGGTCAGGGCGACACGGTCGATACCATGCTGGCCATTCCCGGCGTGCAGTCCGTGCCCAATGCCGTCAAGGCCGCCGCGGTCGCCTATCGTCTGGGCGTGACGCCCGAGCAGATCGATGCTGCCTTTAGGGGTCTTACGATCACCGGCCACCGTCAGGAGATCAAGCGCGCCAAGAGCGGAGCACGCATCATCGACGACTCCTATAACGCCAGTGCCGAGTCTATGGCTGCCGGCCTCGATTTGCTGTGCTCGCTCATCTGTGACGGTTCGCGCATGGCGATCTTGGGCGAGATGGGCGAGATGGGCGACGAGGCTCCCCGCATGCATGAGCTCGTGGGCGCCTATGCCGCCGCCAAGAAGCTCGACATGCTCGCGTGCGTCGGCGGCGAGCTGGCTCAGCTCATGGCCGATGCCGCACGTATGATGGGTATGGATGAGGACCGCATCCAGGTGTTCTCCGATTATCAGCAGGTGCTCGACCGCATGGGCGGCGCGCTTGAAAATCATGATGTTGTACTGGTCAAGGGTTCCCGTTTTGTTGAGCTCGACCGCTTTGTGGAAGGTGTGTGCTAGCCCATGTTCGGCAATCCCTCGTATCCTACGTATCAGGCCTTTTTGGGACTTGGCATCGCTGCCGCCATTGCGCTGCTGCTTATGCCGTGGTGGATCAAGCTGCTGAAGGTCGAGGGTATCGGCCAACAGGTCCGAGCCGACGGCCCCAAGCGTCATTTGATTAAACAGGGTACGCCGACCATGGGTGGCGTCATCATCCTTGTCGCGATCTCGCTGACCTGCCTGCTGATGGGCAAGCTCACCACCGAGCTCGTGCTCGTGCTGCTTGCCACGCTGGCCACCGGCGTTCTGGGTCTCATCGACGACCTGACCTCCGTCACGCACGGTCGCTCGCTCGGCCTGACGCCTCACGCCAAGATGATCGGTCTGACCATCATCTGCGTCACCTTTACCGTGCTCGCCGTCAATTGGTGCGGCGTCGCCCCCGAGATTCGTTTTCCCGGCGGCCTGACGATTGACCTCGGTGTTCTTTCGACCACCATCTGCGGCCTTTCGTTCCCGTGGCTCTACATTGTATTTTGCTGGCTGATGATCGCTGGTCTTTCCAATGCCGTGAACCTGACCGATGGTCTGGACGGCCTTGCCGGCGGCACTTCCATGATCGCCATGCTCGCCATGGCCGCCATGGCGTTTTTGCACGGTGACGTGAACCTGTCCATCTTCTGCACGGCGTGCGCCGGCGCCTGCCTGGGCTTTTTGTGGTTCAACTGCTACCCGGCGAGCATCTTTATGGGCGATACCGGCTCGCTTGCCCTGGGTGCTGCTTTTGCCTGCACCTCCATCATGACCAACACCGAAGTCGTTTCCCTCATCATCGGCGGTTTGTTTATCGTCGAGACCCTGTCGGTTATGATCCAGGTCGTCTATTTCCACTTTACGCACAAGCGCGTCTTCCTTATGGCGCCCATCCATCATCATTTCGAAAAGAAGGGCTGGGCCGAGACCAAGGTCGTTATCCGTTTTTGGATTATCGCCGCGGCCTTTGGCGCCGTTGGCCTCGCCCTGTTCTTCCAGTTGGGATAGTGGTCTTTCATGCCTCTTGCTGATCTCTTTAGCCTGCTTGTTTTGGGGCAGGGTAAATCCGGTCTCGATGTCGCCCGTTGGGCGTTGGCTCACCCCGAGCGCGTGAGCGCCACGACCGTGTATGGCGGCGGTAGCTCCGAGCCCAATGAAGCCACGCGTGCGCTCGAGGCGCAGGGCGCGTCGTTTGTCTACGGCACCGAGCAGGTCGAGGGTACCTATGACGTGTGCGTGACATGCCCGGGTATCTCGGAGTTCTCGGCCTTCTTTAAGGCTGGGCGTGAGCATGCCGCTCAGATTATGGGCGAGCCCGAGTTTGCCTATCGCCTGTCTCCCCACAATTGGATCGCCATCACGGGCACCAACGGCAAGACAACTACCACGTCGCTGACCGATTATCTGCTCAAGGCCGCCGGTGAAGCCAGCGTGGCCGTCGGCAATATCGGTGAGCCGCCGGTGAACGAGATCGACGGCCGCGCACACAATGAGTGGTTTGTGGCCGAGCTGTCGAGTTATCAGATTGCTACGACCGCCGAGCTTCATCCTCGCGTGGCGGTGCTGCTCAACATCACGCCCGACCACCTGGGCTGGCACAAGAGCCACAAGAACTATGCGCTTGCCAAGATCAAGTTGTTCGAGAATATGGTCGATGACGACCTCGTGGTTATCGACGTCGAGGATGCCGGCATCCATGAGTTCGATGAGTACATCTACACACCGGGTCGCCGCATCTGCAAGGTCGCTTTTGACGAGCCCGAGGGTGCAGACGCCGCCTTTGTGCGCGACGGCAAGATGGTCGTGCGCCTGAAGGGCGTCGAGACTCAGCTTGTCGCCACGTCTGAGCTCAAGATCTCGGGCCATCACAATGTCATCAATGCCCTGTGCGCTGCCACGGCTGCTCTGGCCGTCGGTGCCGATCCCGAGGGCATTTGCCGCGGTTTGGCATCGTTCCAGCCGCTGGAGCACCGCGTGGAACCCTGCGGCGAGATCGATGGCGTGCGCTACGTCAACGATTCCAAGGCAACGAACACCGATGCAGTCGAAAAGGCCCTGACGGCGTTTCCCGACGACGATGTGATTTTGCTGCTCGGCGGCCACGATAAGGGTACGCCGCTTGCGGACTTTGCCCGCGTCGTTATGGACAACGTGCGCTCGGTCGTTTGCTTTGGCGATGCGCGCGAGCGCTTTACCGCCGCTATGGACGAGGCCGATGTCGATGGTGACGTGGATATCGCCCAGGCCGATGATCTGCGCGATGCCGTTGACGTTGCCCGCTCACTCTCGAGCCGCGGCGACGTGATCCTGCTTTCGCCCGCCTGCTCTTCGTTTGACGAGTTCTCGGGCTACGAGGAGCGCGGTCGCGTGTTTAAGGACTACGTTGTCCAGCTTGCCGCAGCAGCGAAATCGCAAACGGAATAGGGGTTGCCGGTGAGAGAGGAGAGCCCCCGAAGTGATATGAGGAGGCCCGACTCGGACCGTGCTTCCTCGCTGCGTAGCACGCCGCGTTCCGGACGCGGCGGGCAGACGTTTAGTGAGCGCTATATTGCCGGCGTCCCCGCCCGCATCATGCGCCCCCGTTTGATATTTATGGCTTGCCTGTTTAGCTTGGTTTGCTTTGGCTTGCTGATGGTGTACTCGGCATCTTCGGTCGAGGCACTGCACGAGAATGGTTCGGCGACGTTTTTCCTGTTTCGACAAGCCGCGTTTGCCGGAGTTGGCGTGCTGGCTATGGTTGCCATCGTGCGCATCTTGCCGGACAGTTGGTTTGGGGAAGACGTGCTCAGGATCTTCCTCATGGGAATGATAGGGCTACTGGTTCTGGTGTTCTTTATGGGTAGCGGCAGTCGTGGCGCCACGCGCTGGCTCAACATCGCCGGTATTCAGTTCCAGCCGTCTGAGTTTTTAAAGCCGTTCGCCATCGCGTATTCGGCCATCATGCTCGACCGCATCTTTTCGCCCGGCGGCAACATCAACGAGTTTCTTCGCAACATGGGCATCTACCTGGGCATTTCGCTCTTTCTGATCTTTGTTCAGCCCGATTTTGGCACCGTTCTGATCATCTTGCTGACCCTCATGTGCATGGCGTTGTTTGCGGGATTGGACCCCAAATATATCGTTTGGACGGTCGTTGCCGGCATCGCCGTCATTGCGATCGCCCTTATCGCCGAGCCGTATCGTATGACGCGTGTCGAGGTTGCTTGGAATCCTTGGGCAGACGAATATGGCGACGGCTATCAGGCCACGCTTGCCATCATGGCGTTTGCCTCGGGCGGCCTGTTCGGTCGCGGTATCGGCAACTCCACCATGAAGTACTCGTATTTGCCCGAGGCGCATAACGACTACATCTTGGCTATCATCGGCGAGGAAGTTGGCTTTATCGGAACCGTGCTGTTCTTCTTGGTGTTTGCGATGCTGATCTACTCGGCGTTTCGCATTGCCGAGCAGGCGACCGACCGTCGCGGAGCACTTATGGCATCGGGTTCCGCGGTCATCCTTGCGGTGCAGTTTTTGATCAACGCGCTGGGCATTCTCAATGTGTTTCCCATGACGGGCAAGCCGCTGCCGTTTATTAGCTACGGCGGCTCGTCGATTATCGTGTCGCTTATGCTCGCCGGTCTGATCCTGCGCGTTTCGTATGAGAGCGCCCGTCGCGATGAGTACGACCGTCGTCGCGAGAGCTTTGCCGTTATGGATGAGAGTACCGCCGGCGTGCCCCACGTGCGCGGTGAGCGATCTTCGCGTAACGGTTTTACCGTCCTGGATGGCTCTGCGACCGAGCCGGCAGCCCGTCCGCGTCAGCGAACGGCGCCGCAAGGTCGTCCTCAGCGCCCCAGTCCTCGCAATGCGGGCGGCGGATATAATCGAATCGATTTGAATTCGGACCCGTCGGCGCGTTTGCGCACCGATGACCAGGGGCCGCGTGTACGAAGGGATTACCATGACCGATAAGATGACCGTTGCTATTGCAGCTGGCGGCACGGCAGGACATATCAACCCCGCGCTCGCCTTGGCCGAGGAGCTGCGTGACCGCGGTCATCACGTTGTGTTCGTGGGGCAGTCGCGCAAGCTCGAGGGTCGTCTGGTTCCCGAGGCCGGATTCGATTTTGTGCCCATCACGGTCACGGGCTTCGATCGCTCCCGTCCTTGGACGGCGCTGACCTCGCTGTGGCGCGTCAACAAGGCGAAGCGTGCGCTTGCCCGTCACTTCTCGAAGGTCGGTAAGCCCGATGCCGCTATCGGCTTTGGTGCTTACGTTGAGGTCCCGCTGCTGGGTTGGTGCAAGGGCGCCGGCGCTCCGTATCTGCTGCACGAGCAGAACTCTGTTCCGGGTCTGGCCAATAAGATGATGAACTCACATGCCGCCCGCGTGTGCATTTCGGTACCTGCGGCCCGCGCGGTCTTTGAGCGCGAGGGCGACCCCGACCATGTGCTCATGACGGGCAATCCCGTGCGCCGTTCGGTAATCGAGGGCGATCGTGCCCGCGGTCGCAAGACGCTCGGGGTGCCCGAGGACGCGACGCTTCTGCTCGTTTTCGGTGGTTCGCTCGGTGCTCAGCATCTCAACGAGCGCGTTGCCTCGCTCAAGAGTGAGCTGCTGACCCGCGAGAATCTCTATATTTTGCATTCGACGGGTGCCGACGGCTTTGAGGAGACCGAGCGCGCTTTGGCGCTGACGCCCGAGGAGGCGAAGCGCTATCGTGTCCAGCCCTACATCGACAACATGGGCGATATGCTGGCTGCGGCCGATCTGGTGCTCTCGCGTTCCGGTGCCTCGAGCGTGGCCGAGATCGCCGCGCTTGCCGTGCCCTCGGTGCTCGTGCCGTATCCGCACGCGACGGCCGACCACCAGACCACGAATGCCCGTTACCTGGTCGATGCCGGCGCCGGCGTGCTTTGCGCCGATGCCGATATCGACTGTCTCTTATACACATCTGACGCTGCCGACGATCTTACGCGTGTAGA
>URKV01000062.1 GCA_900548565.1 uncultured Collinsella sp. | reverse complement strand
CCAGGCCCGATTTTGCCTCTTGACAATGTCCTGCTCATATTAAAAGGAACGTCCCTAACTGCCGGCTAGAGGGCACCGAAGAGAATGGCGTAGGTAGTGGATTCGCCGAGCTTGAGCTCGTCGCCGGGATTGAGCTGGGCGGAACGGCCGGGCTCGACCTGAATGCAAACGCGCGTGGCCCCGTTTACCACCACGGTTCCGTTGGTGGACGACAAGTCCTCGACGTGCCAGATATTTTGAGCATCGCACCAGATATGGGCATGGCGGGCCGAGACATCGTCGCCGACGTCGGTAATATCGCCCTCACCAGTGGCCAGCGCGCCAATCTCAACACCCTGCTCACTCGGCTGAATCCAGCGCGGGGCGCTCACGACAAAACTGTTTTGCACGCGCAGCAAGCCCAAGGGGTGCGCCGGGGCGGGTTCGCGTTCGCCCGCGGTCAGCGACATGCCAAGCGAACGCGGCGTGGATGTGCCTCCGCCACAGGTCGCGTGTGCGTAGTCGATGGCATAGTTCACCGAGGACCGCACATCCGCCGAACAACCGACGGCGACAAACAGCACCAGCACGGCCTCGGCGCGCTCGGCGGGCATGAGTTCCGCCGCCTGGGACAGGCGATCGAGCGCGTTGCGATAGAGATTCGTGTCCTGGTGGCACTCTTCGAGCGCGCGTACCATCGGTTCACCTGCAGGACCGCACACCATATTGATCACAGCCGTGGAGTCCATGGGATTGCGCTGGCGCAGGGCCAGTTGCGACATAATACGCGCAGCCGAGGTACCGTATTCGGCAAAGTAGCGCTGCTGAAGCATGCCGACCGGCGCGCGAACGATAAAGCGGGAAACCCAAGAGCGATCGGCGGCTCGGCTCTGCGGGCTGCGGCCGTCGGCGAGCGGACGGGACGAAAGCACCAAGCCGCACAGCTCGATATGGCTCAGATGCGCCGCGCGCTTAAAGATGTCAAACATGGCCCCGCATGGGGTGAGCTCAACTTGAGATGCCATGACCTAGGCCTCCTTGGTCGTAGAAATAGAATCGGACGATACTTCGACAGGTCCGCCAAAAGTACGGGCAGCTGCGGCTCCACCGGCAAGCGGAGTCGCCATCTGGGCTTTTGTGCGTCGCGGTGCCGAAACGGGAAGTTCAAAGGCAAAGCCCATCGCAAGCAAAAACCACGTAAGCGTATAGGTTGCAACCAGAGCGGCAACAAGGCCGCCCATCACGGCGCGTTGGGAAAATACGCTACATGCAGCCACAACCAGCACCGGAACCTCGCAGGCAGAAAGCGCAAGCACACCCTGCAGGAAGCCCGAACGCCGATCGCGCGCAAGTGCCCCCGCGGCAACGCCGGCTATGCCTGGCAGCGCCAACGCCAGTGCGGCAATAATACCCGGTAGCGACCCAGACCACACGAGCGATCCCAAAGTCGCCGTCACGCGAGCGCCCGACGCCAGCAGCGCGGCCGAAACCACGACCACAGCCCAAACCACGCCACAGACGACCGTCGCGCCGACCATCAGCGCGCGACGAACCGCGCGGCCAGACGCATCCATGGGGCACGGCGTGAGCGGCTCGCCGCGGAGCGAACGACCGACATTTTGCGCATAGTGGTCACAAAACGCCGAGAGCGCCGCCTCGACCGCCGCCGGCTCGGGACGATCTTTTTGATGGCTGGACAGACAGGCCATCACCACGTCGAACAGCTGGGCATCGACAAACGCCAGCGCATCGCGTAGCTCTTCGGAATCCGGCTCAAGCCCTAGCTGCTGGGCCTGCTCGGCCGCGGCGAGCGCCACATCGGGCTCACGACGAAGCAGCTGAGTCAAATCACAACCGGGCGCATGGGCACCAATGGGATAGTCGGGCCGCGTGTCCATCTTGAGACGGTAGGGGCTCGCGATGTCGCGCGTCTTTTTGCGCGAACCCGAGGTGCCCGAAGTGCTCGGCGCGGCTTCGTATGGCGCGACGCCGGCAATGAGCTCGTAAACCGTGCTTGCCGCGGCATAGACGTCAATCGCCGGCGACATACGCAAAGCGCGCAGGTCGGGAATATCGTCGGTGAGCATCTCGGGCGGGGCGTAGGCCACCGTCGCACGGCGCAACGTGGCATAGCGCTCGGTAAACGACGCCTTGCCGCCGGTGCCGGCCACCGCAGAGGCGGGCTCGAGCGCCAGCGACGAGCCAAAGTCGATCAAGCACAGGTCGAAGGTGCCTTCGGCAAGCTGTCGGTCGAGCGGCAGGCGCGCCGTGCGCACCATAATATTAGCGGGCGAGATATCGCGATGGACGAACCCCTCGCCTACCAAGCTCATGCGGCAGAGCAGATCGAACAGGTCGCGACCCAGGCGCGCCGCCACGAGCGGCGACAGACGCCCGGCATCGTCCACGGCAAGGCGCGGGCGCAGGCGAGCGAGCGTCTCGCCCTCGACCCACTCCATGACAATCGCGGGCACGCCGTCAACCTCGCCCCACCCGTATAAGCGGGGAAAGCCCTTAAGGCCCGAAAGGGCACGATGACATTCATATTCCTCGCGAAACGCCGCCTTGAACTTGGTGACCAGCGCTTCGTGGGCGACATCGTCATCAAATTCGTCGCGCGCTGGCAAGATGAGCTGCTTGAGCGCCACGGCCTCGCCCTGCGCGTTGACGGCACGCGTCACACGGCCGATACCGCCGCGGCGCATAGTGGCGTCGTCGGCAAACAGCATCGTAAAACGGCGCAGGTAGGCGGGAAGCTCGTCCGTGCCCAGGGCGACGGCCGGCTCAAACCCGTCGACGCGCGCCAGGCGCAGGCCCACCATGGGATCGCGGTTGAGCGACTGGGCTGCCGTAGAAGCGAGGTCGTTCGTCATAGGGCGATCGCCGCCACATTGGTGTTGAAGTTGTTGAGCGCGACGTCGTCGTCGCCATAGTGTCCAACCCATTGACACAGGTTGGTATAGCAGCCCCACAGATTGGCATACTGCCGATACCACTTAGATTTGGTCGAGAACCTTTGCCGACCGAACTCGGCACGGATAACAAACATGTCATTCGCCAGGGTGTCGCACGGTCCGGTATCGCCCGTAGCGTTATAGGTCGAAACCACGCTATTGGCGCGGGCGACATAGCCATCGAGCATGTTGTATTTGGTCACGAGCCAATTGTGGATTCTCTCCTCCTCGGCAGCCGAGAGACCACCCGAGCTCGTGTCGCCGCCGGCACCGCCGTCCGTCGAGCCGCCACTCGAAGATCCACCGCCAGAGGCGGAACCCGAACCGGAACCGCTGTCCGAGCCCGCCGAACCGGTGCCAGAACCGGACCCGTCCAAGCCGCCGGGCTTGCCCGCCTGCTGCGTATCCTGCTCCTTCTGCTGCTCCGCCTTGTTAACGACAGAAGCCACGCTGTTATTGGAAAGCTTCGTAATGACCTTGGTGTTGGTGAGCACGATGGTCTTGCCGTTTGCCAGCGTGATCTCGTTGGACGCCCGCTCGCCCTCGTCCGCGGAATCGACGCCAAACACGGTGCGCCCGACCACGCTCGCCCACGCATATCCAGTTGTCGCTCCCAAGTCGCTTTTGGCCTTGCGCCCAATATGCAGCTCGCGCGCAGCATGCGCCTGCACCATGGACGGCACCGTCATGCCATAAGCCGAAACACCGGCTATGACCAGCACGAGCGAGCAAGACAGCAGCACGTACGCCCGAGGCGCCAGGCCCAGCCGGCGTCGCACGCGCACCGCGGCGCCATGCTTTGTCTGAGTGCTAGCGGGCCGCATGCGTTCTCCTCCAACAAAAACACGCCGCTTAAAAGCGGCGCATTCTTTCATATCCACATTTGAGTGTATCAGCGAACCCAAAAGGTTGCGCAACGAATGGGCAAATACGAGGTGCGAGTGGACCCATCCACGCGATAAGCGGATGGAAAGCAGGTTTGTTGCACAACAAACGCATGAACGCGTGCCCAATTATGAGTGCCCCGTGCGGCAGGCCGACGGGACATGCCGTGGAGCTGACGCCGTCTAGATCGCGCGGCGGGCCTCGATAGCGCGGCCGAGC
This sequence comes from uncultured Collinsella sp., assembly GCA_900548565.1. Taxonomy (GTDB): domain Bacteria; phylum Actinomycetota; class Coriobacteriia; order Coriobacteriales; family Coriobacteriaceae; genus Collinsella. The sequence goes on along the minus strand of URKV01000062.1, from coordinate 6,494 downwards.
GTAAGCTCGTCGGCATACTCCAAGTCGCCGCCCACGGGAAGGCCGCTCGCAAGACGCGATACCTCAACGCCCAATGGCTTGATGGTACGAGCAAGGTAGCTCGCCGTGGTCTCGCCCTCAATGTTGGGGTTGGTGGCGATAATGACCTCGTGGATGTCCTCGTGGCCCAGGCGCGCCAGCAGCTCGCGGATATGCAGCTGCTCGGGACCGATCTTGTCCATGGGGCTGATCACGCCGCCCAGCACATGGTACAGGCCATGGTAGCTGCCCGTGCGCTCAATCGCCTGGACATCGCGCGGCTCGCCCACCACGCAAATGCGGGTGGTGTCGCGCATCGGGTCCTGGCAGATGGAGCACTCGTCGGCCGTGGCGTAGTTAAAGCAACGGCTGCAAAAGTGGACCTCCTGCTTGACCTCCAGGATGGCCTCGGCCAGGCGGCGGGCCTCCTCGGCATCGGCCTCGAGCAGGTAATAGGCGATGCGCTGGGCCGACTTGGGACCAATGCCCGGCAGACGGCCCAGCTCATCGAGCAGTTTTTGCAGACTGTGATTCGCACTCATATATATGCGTGTCTTAGAACGGCATGCCCGGGATGTTGAGGCCGCCGGTGATGGCGCCCATCTGCTTGTTGGCGAGCTCGTTGACGCCGCGGACGGCCTCGTTGACGGCAGCCATGATCATGTCCTGCAGCATATCGACGTCCTCGGGATCGAGCGCATCGGGGTCGATGGTAAGGTTGACGAGCTCCATCTCGCCGTTGACAGTCACCTTGACCATGCCGCCGCCGGCAGAGGCGTCGACGGTCTGGGACTTGAGGTTCTCCTGCGCGGCGGCAAGCTGCTCCTGCATCTTGCGAGCCTGCTTCATCATCTGCTGCATGTTCATACCGGCCATGATGGCTCCTTTACGTGCGGCCGCACGCCGAGCTGCAAGGGCAGCCGGAGCGCGGCGGGACTTTCAAACTCAAAAATCGTACCACGGCGCGAGGCCAGCGAGCGGGGCGGTTGTGCCACCTCAGTCGATATACATGTCCTGGAGTGCAAGCCGCGCCCAAAGATTATGCAAGGTTGAATAATTCGCATCTGCATAATATTGAAAGCTAAATCTTGTAGAACCGGAATCCGACATTTAATGCGTACCACTAAATGGCTAAATGCCGAGCCACTACTCGAAGCGGCGCTCATGACGGCGGGTATAATTTGATTGTCATAGATATCAATTTGGAGGTGCCCCATGAATGCCCCCGACGTGCTCCAAAACATCCGCTCAAAACACCCCGTTGCATATGTGGTTCTCTATCTCTTTGTCGGCTGGGCATTGCTGGTTGTCATCACCCATGCCATAGCCTTTGGAGCAGAACTGCTGATAGCCAGCTCGGACCAGCCCGTCGTCAAATGGGAGACGACCGATGAGTGCACCGACGGAACCCGAACCGTTTACTACAACAGCCCGTCCCTCTACCAAGAGTTCAAGGTCAAGATAAAGGACTCCAAGATTGTCGATGCCGAACTGGGCTCTTTATTTACAATCGGAGCAACCGTCAACGCCGAGCAAGTCGAATACACGGACAGCCATGCGACATATCGTATCGATCTCAGCATCCTAGGCCGACCGTCACGCACCTGTCTGCTCGAATGCGATATACGCGACACCACACTACACATGTCCGAAATACAGATGCGCCCGGACAAAGAGATCTCTTCTTGAGCAGCATACCCGCCCGCACGGTTACTCCACCGGTTTGAAGATGGTGGCCTGGCCGAAGACGTTGCGGATGAGGGCTTTGGCCTCGTCCTCGGTCTGCGGAATGCTCGGGGCTGCACCCTGGTGGCCGAAGGGGCTGCCGGCGCCGGGGTTGGACTCCCAAGGGGCAGCGGGGGCGTCCTCCTCTTTGGGGGCAGTTGCAGCGGGCTTGGGCGCGGGCGTCGCACCCGGCACGTCGAACGGAGGAAGATCGTCCCCGCTCGCATCGGCAGCAAAACCGCCAACCATGGTGTCGTCGTAGGGCACCTGCTCGGATTCCCACGGCGCAGACGGCTCGGCGGGCTGAGCCTTGGGAGCGGACGCGCGCTCGGGCGCTCGGGGCGCGGGCTCGGTCGGGAGCTTGCCCGTGGCGGGAGCGCCGGCAGGATTGTCGGAGCGCAGCCAGGGGGCCTTAGCCAGGTCGGATGACTTGGGCGCAGGCGCGGCAGCGGGCTTGGGCGCGGGGATCGGAGCAGCCGGTTTGGGCACAGCGGGTTCAGGCGCCGATGGGGTCGGTGCCGCTACCGGCGCCGCTTTTGGCTGCGTCGCGCTGGCACCCGAGGATGCAGGGGCCGCCGAGGACACGGGTTGCGGGTCCGCAGATGCCGCAGCCCGTGCAGATGGAGAATGCTCCTCATGTTGAGGAGCCGGCGTGCCACCTCCATCCAGGACGTAGTCGACGGTGCGACGACCGAAGACCGCGCAGACCGTCGGCAGGACCACCGACTGCGTGTCGGCGCGTCCGAGCATCTTGATGGCAAAGGTCGAGCCCGCAGGGAACGAGACGGTGAGCTTGGAGCCGTCGTCGGCCGTGGCGCGGGCGTTGAGCAACAGACCTGCATAGGAAGCCTGACGAGCCTTGACGCGCTCGACGACCTCGGCCCATTTGCGCTGGAGCTCGCCGGGATCCTCGACCGCGGGGGTCTCGGCGGCGCCGGCGGCAGCAACCTGAGCGGCAGTATTGGGCTTGGACACCGGCACGGTCGATGCAGCAGGCGCGGGAGCCGGAGCCGTAACGGGTTGAGGTGCAGGCGTTACAGGTTTGGGCGCCGGCGCAGGAGCCACGGACTTGGGCGCAGGCTGGGCAACCGGAACAGCAGCGCCGCGGTCCCATGGCATGCCACCCTGATGCGCGGACGTAGCAGCGGGGGCGGCGGTCGCCGCAGGAGTAGCAGCTCGGGCACCCGAAATCAGCGTCGGTTGCTGTGTCGTCGCAGGTGCAGCCGAGACAGTTGCAGGCGCAGCACCTGCAGCAGCCACGCTCGCCGGCACCGCGGCGTTGGCGACCATGGCCTCTAGGCGAGCCACGCGCTCGGCCAGGGCCTCAATCGTCAAATCGGCCTCGGGACGTGCCAGGCGCGTGCAAGCGATCTCGAGCACCAGGCGCACGTCGCTCGCGCCCCTCATCTCCAGCGCGGCATCATCGAGCACCGTCAGCACGCGGGCCAGACGGTCGCCCGGATGCTCGCCAAAGGCAGCGGCCTCGGCAGCAAGCGCCTCGGCCTGCTCGGAGCCGCCCTCAAACAGCTCGGCACGGGCACCGGCAACGCAGGCAACGTACACGTCACGCACATGCGCCACCAGGTCGCGCGTCAGCTCCAGCAGGTCGTTTCCTTCCTCGACCTGCGCACGGATCAGTCCATATAGCTCGGCAACATCGCGATCGGCAATGGCGCGGGCAAACTCGCCCAAAATCTGGTCCGAAACCTCGCCCAAAAGCGAGCGGGCATCGTCCGCATGCACGGCGCCGTTGCCAAAGACGCTCAGCTGCTCCAGCGTGGAGAGCGCGTCGCGCATGCCGCCCTTGGCATGGCGCGCCACGATGGCGAGCGCCTCGTCGTCGTAATCGAAGCCCTCCTGCTCGCACACGTAGGACAGGCGATGCTCGATATCCTCGTTGCCGATGCGGTGGAAATCGAAGCGCTGGCAGCGCGAGAGGATGGTCTCCAGAATCTTTTGCGGGTCGGTGGTGCACAGCACAAAGATCACGTGCGCCGGCGGCTCCTCAAGCGTCTTGAGCAGCGCGTTGAACGCCGCCGTCGTGAGCATGTGGACCTCGTCGATGATATAAATCTTGTACTTGCCGCGCACCGGGGCAAAGTTGACGGAGTTGATGATTTCCTCGCGCACGTTGTCCACGCCGGTACGGCTTGCGGCATCGAGCTCGTAAACATCGGGGTGGTTGCCCTCGGCGATGAGCTCGCATTCCTCACAGGTGCCGTCGGGCATGCAGCCGCTCGCACCCTCGGCGCGCGCCGCCTCGGCATTGCGGCAGAGCAGCGCCTTGGCAAGAATACGCGCCATGGTGGTCTTGCCCGTGCCGCGCGGTCCGCAGAACAGGTAGGCGTGGGACAGGCGCCCCTCGGTGATGGCGTGCTCGAGCGTCGAGACGATATGCTGCTGGCCCACCACGGAGTCGAAGGTGAGCGGGCGATACTTTCGGTACAACGATTCCATGGGTGCTCCCCCGGGTATACTGAGTCTTGTTGCCGCGGCGGCCATGCGGTCGCACGGCATACTGCATTCCATAATAACCCGTACGGCGAGCCCGCCGCGATAGGAGTCCAAAGAGCATGGCAGACGCAGAGAGCAACCTCATTCCCTCCGAAGCAGCCGACCAGGTCGAGGTCGCGCTCGAGGCGCAGGCCGCGGCCGATGACGGCATTCTGTACCTCAACGAGTATCAGTACGAAAACGATCTCGTCACCGACTTCGCCCGCCTGGTCGCCTCGCCCAGGCGCCGTGGCTCCCTGTACGTCGCCGCCGCGATTGCCGTGCTCATCGGCATCGGCATGCTGGTGGCCGGCGGCAGCTGGATCAAGTTCGGCGTCGTGCTGATCGTGTTCGGCGCCTTTTTGGCCTGGTGGAGCAAGAACCTCCACCACACGCTCGCCCGCGACTTTATCGATGCCGTCGAGGCCGACGAGTCCATGGGCGGCCGCTACCGCCGCGTCGCCGCCAACGAGGACGGCCTGATGGTCTGGGGCAAGAGCGGTAAGTCACAGTTCTTCCCGTTTGACAAGCTCGACCACGTACTCGACGGCGAGCGCATCTTTGTGGCCATGTTCGCCGACCAGGGCGTGACGATCCCCAAGGACACCTTCGTCCGTGGCGATGCCGAGCAGTTCGGCCCCTTCCTCAAGGCCCGCATCAACAAAAAACTCCGCATCGAGACCAAGCGCAAGAAGATGAAGGCAGAAAAGGCCGCTGCCGAAGCCAAACAGGGCGACAAGCCCCAGGAGACCAAGCGCAAGCAGAAGAAGAACAAGAAGAAGCGCTAAGGCCAAGCCAGACAGGCAGCCTCGCATCCCGTTATCCTCGCCATCCGCCCGAGCGTGCTACACTAGCAGCATCTATGCCACCGCGAACGGCTCGGCTCCGCGCCCGCCGCTCGCAAACGAACTTTAAACGCACGAGGGTTGGCCATGCCGCTTTTCTCGCAACATACCGCCCGGTTCTCGCCGGACGTTCCTTTGGAGGGCACCAGCTCTCGCGAGCTGCTCAAGCGGTACCAGCCGCTCGAGACACTTGCGACCGGCGGTTTTGGCTCCATCGAGATCTGCCGCGACACGCACCTGCGCCGCCGCGTCGCCATTAAGCGCATCCCCCTTATTAACGGTGTCGGCATGCCCGCCAGCGACATCATGGATGTCCTGCGCGAGGCGCACACTGCCGCCATGCTTCAACATCCCAACATCGTGCAGGTCATCGACTTTACGCACGACACAGCCTATGCCTACCTGGTTATGGAATATGTCGATGGCATGTCGCTGGCCGAGTTTTTGCACCGCGTGGACGGTCACTCACTTACCTTTGACGAGGCCGCGGCCATTGCCGATGCCCTGGGCCAGGCGCTCACCTTCGCCCATAGTAATGGCGTACTTCACCTGGACATTAAGCCCGCCAACGTGCTCATCGACCACTCGGGCAATGTAAAGCTCACCGACTTTGGCATGGCGCGACTGTCGTCCGCCGGTGGCTTTGGCGGCTCGCGCGGCGGCACCATCGGCTACATGCCGCCCGAGCAGCTCGATATCGAGACCGGCACGGTCGACGAGCGCGCCGATGTCTTTGCCCTCGCCTGTGTGATCTACGAGGGCCTGTGCGGCAGCGCCCCCTTTATGGCGGCCACGCCCGCCGACTCGCTCGACCGCATCATCGGCGGCGCCACCTATCCCAGCGAGCTGATACCACACTTCCCCCCGGGAGCCGAGGCCGCGCTCATGAGCGCGCTCTCCCCCATGCCGCAGGACCGCCCCAACAGCATCGAGGCATTTTGCGACCAGCTCCTTGCCGGTCTGGGCAGCGTACGCGAGGGCCGTCGCAGCCTGGAACAAATGGTTGGCGAGCTTTCGGATGACGAGCAGGAGCTCGACGATATCGAGCCGTCGCACTACGAGGACGACGCCATCGAGGTCGACCCCGCACTCGGCTGGGCGGGCACGCGCTGGAGCCATACGCGCGACTACACCATGCGCACTATCTCGGCGCTAACGTGCGGCACCTTTAGCTTTTTGCTGATGCAAACGGCCGGGGTCGCGGCGCTTCCCGGCCTGGTCATTGCGGCCATCGCGATCGGAGCGGCGGCTGGCCTGGCCCCCCAGATTGGCTCGGCCATCTCGGCTGTGGGCTTTTTGGTGCTCATGGCCAACGCCACCATGCAGGCACAGGGCATCCTGTCGATGCTGCCCGTCGCGGTGATCCTGTCTCTTATACACATCTGACGCTGCCGACGATCTTACGCGTGTAGA
>URKV01000061.1 GCA_900548565.1 uncultured Collinsella sp. | reverse complement strand
ATCCCTCATCGCCCACCACTTGATTGAAAAGGCTCCCAGCGATGGGGGCCTTTCCTTTTTGGGCCCCGTGCAGAGGGATTCGAACCCGCAAGGGTGCGGAGCTGAGGAAACGCGTAAGCGTTTTCCAGCGCAGCACGCGAGGAGCGAAGCGACGAAGCGAAAGCGGGCGGCGAAGCCGCACGCGGACATCCCTCATCGCCCACCACTTGATTGAAAAGGCTCCCAGCGATGGGGGCCTTTCCTTTTTGGGCCCCGTGCAGAGGGATTCGAACCCGCCAGGGTGCGGAGCTGAGGAAACGCGAAGCGTTTTCCAGCGCAGCACGCGAGAGCCGTAGGCCCGAAGCGAGAGCGGGCGGCGAAATGGACCCTTGGCGAATACCCGTGTGCAAAAAATGCCAAATATGAGTACTGCCACCTTTTTGGTAGCAGCGTTTTCGAAGTCATAAAAGGTAAATCCGACATTAGAACGACGACTGATAGTCCAGTTAAGCCAATTTAGTTGCTACAAAACTGGACATATGTGGCCCACTCATCTAAAAACGCCTAATTTATATGTTACGAAGTTAGTGCCCGTACTCATATTTGCCACTTTTTGCACACGGCCTATCCCAGCCATGGTAAATCGATAACAAAACGGGCTCCAGACCGCTGAATCATGCCGCATAGGGCACGTCCGCAGTCCGGAACCCGGTCCAAATTGAGTTATTGCGCCGCGTTAGCCCAAGACGCCCGACAGGATCTCGATCAGGCTGTCCACGTCGGCTTCCTCGCAGACGAGCGGCGGCAGGAAACGCAGCGTATGCGCACCCGTAGCGTTGATCACGGCACCGGCGGCCAGCGCGCGGGCAACAACATCATGCGCGTCGCCCGCGGCATCATCCAAATCACAGCCGAGCATCAAGCCGCGACCACGTACCTCGGTCACGTGCGGCAGCTTGGCGAGCTTTGCCTCCATATAGGCACCCACCTTGGCAGCATGGTCGGCATAATCGCCGCGCACAAGCGCGGAGAGCGTCGCGGCGCACGCCGCGACGGCCAAGCAGCTACCGCCAAAGGTCGAGCCGTGGTCGCCCGGCTTAAACACGTCGGCAATCTCCTTCTTTGCCACGACGGCACCCATGGGCACGCCATCGGCAATGCCCTTGGCAAGGCTCATGATGTCGGGCTCCACGCCATAGGTTTGGAATGCAAACGGCTTGCCGGAGCGGAAGATGCCGCACTGGACCTCGTCGGCGATAAGCACGGCTCCCACTTCGTGTGCCAGGTCGCGCGCTGCCGCCATAAACTCCTCGGTCATGGGGTGCACACCACTCTCACCCTGGATCGGCTCGAGCATCACGGCACAAATCTCGCTCCCCAGCTGCTTAAAGATCGCACGCAGCTCGTCCACATCGTTGGGCGTGCAGGCCACAAAGCCACCCGGCAGCGGGCGGAAGCTGTCCTGCAGCCAATCCTGCATGGTAGCGGCAATGGTCTCGAGCGTACGGCCGTGGAAGCCGCCGCGCATGCACACGATGGTGTTGCCGCCATTACCGGCACGCTTGGCGTACAGGCGCGCGAGCTTCATCGAGCCCTCGTTGGACTCGGCGCCAGAGTTGGCAAAGAAGGTCTCCCAAACCTGCTCATCCGCAGCCGGGGCACCAAGAGCAGCTGCCGTGGTCTCATCGCCGGCGACAATGGCATCGGCAAGCACGCGCGCACCATCTACGTCGTCGTTAGCAAGCTTGGACAGCAGCGCCGCGACCTGTCCGCGCTGCTCGATGTAGAAGTAATTGGAGACATGCATGAGCTTTTTGGTCTGTGCCTCGAGCGCCGAGAGCACAGCCGGGTCGCCATGACCTAGGCTGCACACGCCGATGCCGGCAAGAAAGTCGAGGTACTCACGGCCATCGTCGCCGGTGAGCTTCATGCCGTGACCCTCGACAAACTCGACCGGAAAGCGGCCAAAGGTATGCATAACGTAATGGGATTCAAGCGATTGCTGAGCTGCAAGTGACATGGGATGCCTTTCGTTGGGCGCCAGACGGCGCGGAGCTATGGGTGCAGGAATGGGGCGGCTGCGGGTCAGCTAGACCGTCTGAAGCTTCTCGACCTCGTCAAGGTTTTCGGTCAGACGCGCAGCAAACGTCGAAAGCGGATGCGGATGCGTATCGAACTCGTAAGCCGTCTCGGTGGAATGGATCACGGTGCCGACGCCGGCATCGGTCAGCAGCTCCAGGAGCAGCGAATGCGGCGTAGTACCGTTAATGATGTGGGCACGAAATACGCCGCCGGTAAGCGCATCGACGGCCGCACGCAGCTTGGGAATCATGCCCTTATCGACCTCGCCGCCGTAGAGCATTTCGTTAACCTCGTCGAGCGTTAGATTGGAGATAAGCGAGTCCTTGTCGCTAAAGTCCTTGTACAGGCCATCGACATCGGTCAAAAAGATCGCCTTGTGCGCGTGGAGCGCCGCGGCAACGGCACCGGCGGCGGTGTCGGCGTTGATGTTGAAGAAACCACCGTCCTCCCCCGCCGCGACGGTAGCGATGACGGGGATGTACTCGCTATCGAGTAAGCGCTCGATATAGTCGGTGTTGACGTGCGTCACTTTGCCCACGCGACCGAGCTCGGGGTCGAGCGGCTCGGCGATGAGCGTGCCGGCATCGCTGCCCGACACGCCCACGGCCAGGTTGCCGTGGTGGTTGATGGCAGCAACCAGCTCCTGGTTAACCTTGCCGCCCAGCACCTCGCGCACGATATCCATAGTCGCCGGCGTGGTCACGCGCTGGCCGTTCTTAAACTCGATGGGAATATCGTAATGGCTCAGTGCCTCGTTGATGGCCTTGCCGCCGCCGTGCACGATGACGGGGCGCATACCGATGATCTTGAGCAAAACGATGTCGCTCATCACGTCGCGGCGCAGCTGCTCATCAACCATGGCGGCTCCGCCATATTTGATAACAACCGTCTTGCCGGTCAGGTTCTTAATCCACGGCAGCGCCTCGAACAGCAGCTGCGCGGTTGCTTCGTTGGATTCGCTCGAACGACAATCGCGTGCGAATTTCATAATCTGCCTCGTCTTTCGTATCGTTATCGCGCCGTGCTCCGCTGTCCGCAATCGCGGCAAGATGCGCAGCGTGCCTGGAATCTAGGAACGGTAGTCGCCGTTGATGGAGATGTACTCATGCGTGAGGTCGCAGGTCCACACGGTCGTTGCCGCGTCGCCTGCGCCCAGGTCGGCCGAGATCACGATCTCGGGCGCCTCAAAACGTCGCAGAGCCTCGTCCTCGTCAAAGGGAACGGTCAGACCATCGCGGCAGACGGGCATGCCCATCATGTCGATGGAAACGTCTTCCTGATTAAACTTCACGCCGCACTTGCCGAGCGCCATGGCAACGCGGCCCCAGTTGCAGTCGTGGCCGGCGATGCAGGTCTTGACGAGCGGCGAGTTGGCGACGGCACGGGCGGCGATATCGGCTTCCTCGTCGTTGGCGGCGCCGGTAATGTTAACCGTCACGAGCTTTGAAGCACCCTCGCCATCGGCCGCGATGTTGCGCGCCAGGCTCTCGCACACCTCGTGCACGGCAAAGGCCAACTCGTCAAAGGCGTCAGTGCCCTCGACGATAGCCTCGGCATCTGCAGCAGCAGCGCCAGAGGCAAGCATGATACAGGTGTCGTTGGTCGAGGTATCGGAATCGACCGTCACCTTATTGAAGGTCTGCTTAACGGTCGAGAGCAACAGGGCGTGAAGCGCCGCCGGCTCGACGGGGGCATCGGTAGTAATGACCGAGATCATGGTGGCCATATTGGGCATAATCATGCCCGAGCCCTTGCACATTCCGCCTACCGTATAGACATTGCCCGCATGACCCGCAGCCTCGCTGACATAGGACACGGCGTACTCCTTGGAGTGCGTGTCGGTCGTCATGATGGCACGAGCGGCATCGGCGCCACCGTGGGCGAAGAGCGCCTCGTAGGCAGCAGGAATGGCGGTCTCAAACGTGTCGATCGGCAGAATCTGGCCAATCACACCCGTGGAGGCAACCAGAATCTGCTGGGGCTCGCAGCCGATGACCTGCGATGCGATGTTGCACGTCTCGCGCGCGCATGCAAGGCCGGTCTCACCCGTGGCGGCGTTGGCATTGCCAGAGTTGACCGAAACGCCGGCGATGATACCGTAGCCTTTGTCGGCACCGCCCAGGTTGGCACGGCTCACCTGCACGGGCGCCGCGCAAAAGCGATTGGTGGTAAACACGCCGGCACCGGGACAGGGTTTATCGGGCACGACGAGCGCGTAATCCAGACGCTCGGGGTTCTTGCGGAACCCAGCGTGGATGCCCGCAGCTTTAAAACCAGCCGCAGCCGTAACGCCACCCTCGACGGCGCGAATCTTGATATCAAACAGCTCGGTATTCATCGTCTTCATGACTCCTTATGTCAAACAAAAAACGGACATCGGTTGGTGCGCCATGCCAGTCGTAATCATGAGACCAGCTTAAAAGTGGCGCCCCACTCGATGCCCGACTGCCAAATCGTTAACAATCGAATGTGCTACACCGGGCACGCCACTGTGGGCAAGCCTCGTCGCTCGTCAAAGCCAAAGACGATATTGGCGCACTGGACTGCTTGGCCCGCAGCGCCCTTGCACAGATTGTCGATGGCGCCCGTCGTCACCAGCACGCCCGCGCGCTTGTTGAGCGCGAGGCCAATCTGGGCGGCGTTGGTGCCGACGACCGAAGCCGTCTTGGGCTGCTGGCCGGCATCGAGTACGCGCACGAAGGTGCGACCAGCGTAGAACTGCTTGTAATAGTCGACAACGTCCTCAAGGGTCAAGGTATCGATAGCCTGCGGCGTAAGCGGCATCGTCACCGTGGAGAGCAGGCCGCGCTTGAGCGGTGCCAGATGCGGGGTAAAGACGACGCGATCGGTTAAGCCAAGGATTTGCTCAATCTCGGGCGTGTGGCGATGTTTACCCACGCCATAGGCTTCCAGGTTCTCGTCCGCGCTGCAAAAGTGGGTGCGGGCGTTGCAGGACTTGCCGGCACCCGTCACACCGCTGATGGCATCGACGATCACAGGGCCACTCTGGGCAACCCAGCCGGCACGCTCGGCAGGAGCGGCAGCAAGGCTCGTTGCGGTGGGATAGCAGCCGGCGCAGGCGACCAGCACGGACTTGCCGTCAGCATAATCGGATGCGGCGGTCTCCAAGTCCTGGCAGAACAGCTCGGGCAGGCCAAAAGCGCGGGTCTTGAGCAGCTCGGGGCTCGTGTGCTCGGCGGCATACCATGTCTCAAAGACGGACGCGTCGCTCAGACGGTAATCGGCCGAAAGATCAAAGCAGGAGACGCCAGATGCAAGCAGTGCGGGCACCTGTGCCATGGCAGCCGTGTGCGGCACGGCCAAGAAGACGGCGTCGCAGGATTTAAGCTCGGGGGCGTCATGCGTGGTGAAAACCAGATCGCTCACGCCAGCAAAGCTCGGATACACCGCGGACAGCGGCTGGCCGGCATCGGCGTTGGACGTAATGGCAACAAGTTCAAACTCGGGATGGCCGAGCACGAGGCGAATGAGCTCGGCTCCGGCATATCCAGCCGCGCCGACGATTCCAACCTTCAAAGACATATCAGACTCCTTGTCTGCGATTTATGCACCGATGCGCATTTCGCAGTGGTCGTTATGAAGTGGGTTGAAACTTTAGCACCAAAAGATGCATGAATACGTAAATGGCTTGCATATTCATGCATTGAAACATTCCCGACACATTCGCTTGAAGGAATTGACAAATGGAGCGGGCCCCGTATTGACCGGCGCTCCTAACGGCACCGGGCAATACGGGGCCCGCCCATGCGAAAACCAAGTTGTTAGGATGAGCCAGCCGGCTAGAGCTCGACCGGCACCCATTCGTCGTGATTGCAGATAAAAGCCTCGGGATCCTCGACGCTAAAGAAGACGAGCGTGGGGTCGCCTGCGCCCTCGTAGTGCTCGCCTAGACGCTCCAGGTGCCTCCAGCCTGCCTCGCGCATATCGGGAGCGGCCTGGTCATCCAGACCCGCATGCCCGCGCAAGATAAGCCAGCCATGGCCCGGCCACCAACTCGTGGCCTCAAAGCGTTGGTTTTGCAGCAGCTCCTGCCACACATCCTTGGTGCGCGCCGTCACAAACCACAGCTTGCCGCCCTGGATCTGCGCAAACGAAAACGGACGCACATGCGGCTGCCCGTCCACGCTCGTCGCCAAGTACCACGCCGGCACCGACGTCAGATACTCCAACACCGTATTCAATCCGTCCATGTGTCCTCCTGTACTAGCCAGTTTGAGAGCCTGGTTTGTGTGAGCTAGAGCTCCAGGCGCTCCTCGCTGCCGTCGATATCACAGAAGCGCGCGGCAATGTTGCGGACCGAAAAGAAAGCAAGGCGGCCGTCGTTGGCACTCTCGTGTTCCTCGCCGATGCCCACCATGTGCTTAAAACCCGCTTGACGCACCTTGTCGCTCGCAACTGCGTCGTCCTCAAGTGCGGCCTCACCGGTCAACACGATCCAACATTCCCCCGGCTTCCAGCCCGAGAGCTCAAACTTGGGATTCGCGCTGAGCTCGGCCCACACATCCTTGTCGCGCGACGTGCAAAACCACAGTTTACCGTCATCGACCATGGCAAACGAAAACGGTCTCACGCGGGGCTGATGTCCGTCGGCCACATCGGTCGTGGCCAGATACCACGCCGGAATGCGCCTGAGATACGAACAGGCGCGCTCAAGCTGAGCCGTGCGGTCGTTGTCGGTCATAGGGACCCCTTTCTTGCGCCCGAATCGCGCCTAAACAAGTTGAAGATTGATGACGATGACGCAGATGAGCAGCAACGCCGTCACCACCGCCGCCAACGCATCGCCGCGGCCAAATGCAAGCGCATGCAGGCGCGTGCGGCCCTGCTCGCCGTGATAGCAGCGTGCATCCATGGCGGCAGACAGCGTCTCGGCATGGCGGAACACGCCCGTGAACAGCGGAATCGCCACACTGCCGAGCATACGCACGCCGCCGAGCGGACCGCCCGTCACGCGCGCGCCGCGGCTTGCCTGTGCATCGGCCGTCTGCTTCATCTCAGTGGCAAACTGCGGCATAAAGCGCAACGCGATACCCATGATCATGCCGAGCTCGTGCGCAGGAAGTCCCACACACGCAAACGGCGCGAGCAGGCGCTCAAAGCCCGCGGTGAGGTCGAGCGTCGGCGTGGTGAGTGTAATGGCGCTCATGCCGGCCATCATCAACGTCAGGCGGCACGCCATAAAGGCGGCAGAACGCAGTGAGCCCTCGCTTATCTGCAGAAAGCCGAGCTGCCACAGGATGCGCCCACTCTGATCGGTAAACAAGTTGAGCACCGCGACCACGACGACGATTGCCAGCAGCGGCGCCATCGATGATAGGACCCGGCGCAACGGCACCCGGGACACGGCATAGATCAGCACGACGAAAATTGCGACAGGGGCCAGTCCGCGGAAGCCACTGACTGTGAGCGTCGTGATCAGAAACACAAAGCCCAAGAGCAACTTGGTTCGCGGGTCCAGGCGGTGGATTGAACTATCGCCGGGATAGTAACTGCCAAACGAAAACGCCTCCATCAGCAGCCCTCCTCTCGCGAGACCGTCTTGGATTTAGCAATGTCCGCGACGTTAGAAGGACCGTCCGAGCGACCGATCAGCAAATCTACCAACTCGTCGGCCAACGACTCAACCGTATAGAGCCCGCCGCGACGCAGCGGCACGCCCGCTTCCGCGAGCGCCAACGCCATGCGCTGAGCAGCAGGTACGCCCAAGCCGATCGACTTGAGCTCATCGGCATGCGCAAACACCTGCACGGGGGTTCCCTCGGCAAACACCGCACCTTCGTTCATTACGACGATACGGTCGCAGCAATTGGCCAGGTCATCCATGCTGTGCGAAACCATGACAACGGTCAGGCCCTCGCGATGGAGTCGACCGATGAGCCCTAGGAAATCCTTGCGCGCAGCCGGATCGAGCCCCGCCATGGGCTCATCGAGCACCAGGACCTCGGGCTCCATGGCGAGCACGCCGGCGAATGCCACGCGCCGTTGCTGACCGCCCGAAAGCTCAAAGGGGCTCTTGTCGCCGACCGTGGAAAGGTCGAGGCCCACGCGTGAGAGCGATGACTCGACACGACGGTCGACTTCATCTTGCGGCAAGCCAAGGTTATGCGGACCAAACGCCACGTCCTGCGCCACGGTTTCGGCAAACAGCTGACGCTCAGGATATTGAAACACCACGCCGACCTTGGCCTTAACCGCGGCGGCGTCTTTCTTGTTTGACAGATCGAGCCCCAGTGCGCGAACGGATCCCTCCTGAGGGCGAATCAAACCGTTGAGATGCTGGACCAGCGTCGACTTACCCGAACCGGTATGACCTGCCAAGCCCAGGAACTCGCCGCGACGCACCGTCAGCGAAACATCACGTAGCGCCCAGGGGCTGCTGGGGTCGTTTCCCCAGAGAGCCTGTTTGTTCGATTTGCCCGCAGTGGCCGAGCGCTTGTGCCAGCGGTGGCGCTCGCGCGGACTGAGCGAATAACTGTACGAAACATGGGATAGTTCGATAACGGGCTCTGGTACGTTATCTTCGTTGTCTGCCGAAACCGTACCGCCAACGATTTCCGATTGGGGTGCGGAAGACTGCCCCACGGTGCCTGCCCCACTTCGCTCGGCATAAGTCTCCACAACCTCGGCAACCATATCCGCCTCGCGCACCTGCGCATGAACAGGCACGCCCTTCGCACGAAGCGCCATGCCCAAACGGCACGACTCTGGCATGTCAAGGTTGAGCTGCGCAAGTTCGTCCGCCCGCGTCAGGATCTCCTCGGGCGTACCGAGCATGGCAACGCGCCCCGCCCGAAACACCGCGACACGATCGGCCTCGGCGGCTTCTTCCATAAAGTGCGTAATCATCACGATGGTCATGCCGCGATCGTGCAACGCGCGGCAAGCCTTCATGAGGCCCTTACGTCCACGCGGATCGAGCATCGAGGAAGCCTCGTCCAAGATAAGCACGCGCGGCTCCATGGCAAGTACGCCGGCGAGCGCCACGCGCTGCTTTTGTCCGCCCGAGAGCGCATGGGTCTCGTGGCGCTCAAAGCCCACCAGGCCCACGCCCTTCAGCGCCTCGCGTACGCGCTGCGCGATCTGGGCCGATTCAACCCCTAAGTTCTCGGGACCAAACGCAACATCGTCCTCGACAAGCGTCGCCACCAGCTGGTCATCAGGGTTCTGGAACACCATGCCCGCGGTCGAGCGAATGTCGTAGACCAGCTCGGGGTCGGACGCATCCATGCCGTTAATGCGCACCGTGCCCGCATCGGGCTGCAGCAGCGCATTCAGATGCTTGGCAAACGTCGACTTGCCCGACCCATTGCCACCGAGGATGCAGAAAAACTCGCCATCCTCGATGTTCAGATCGACGCCGTCGAGTGCCGGTACGGCACCGTCATAGCTAAAGGAAACGCCCCGACACTCAATCATGCGCGGCCTTTGACCTGGTCCTTCTTGGGCGTGATGAGGTTGGAAACTGCCTTATACACCGCCAGCGTCAATACCGAGTTAAGCACGGTCTTGATAAGGTTAAACGGCAAAACGGCGGGAAGCATGAGCGGGGCGATCGCATCGACCGAGTGATACCAGAACCAAACGCCAATGGTCAGATTCGCAACCATAGAAAGCGCCGTAGCGGCAATAACGCCCAGCGCCAGGCCAATCACGGCACCCTTGTAGGTGTGCATCTTTTGGTAGACAATCGCCGCGGGCAGAATAAAGCCCAGCGTAGCGACCAAGTTCATAAGCGCGCCGACCCAATCGCCCGTGGTGAGCGCATGGATGACGATCGCCATGGCGGCAACGGCAGTGCCGGCACCAGGGCCGTACGCAAACCCGCACACCATCGCCGGCACCAGCGACGGATCATACGTCAAAAACGGCGCCGAGGGAAGAATGGGCAGCTGCACATACATAAAGAGCACGCCCAGGGCACACATGAGCGCCATGGTAACGAGCTGTTTGGTGCTCCACCTATTCGTGTTCTCAAAATGGATATGCTGCGACTGTTCAGACATAAGATCACCTGCCTCTTTCATCCGGACTCTAACCGTTGGTACTGGGATCTCACCAGTTCAGCCGGCATGCGAACCAACACACGCACGGGTCGCGGACTCATCGGCTCGGTCGCAGACGCCTCGCCTGCACCACGGCACCCCTTTGGCACCGCCCGATTTACCGCCAGTGGGGAATTCCACCCCGCCCTGAAACAGCAATTGCAAGTGTAGCACGAGCAATCGTTCGCGCAAGTATGCCGAGGGTAATTTGTGGCGGGGATCAATTGCCGCAACAACCACGTTCCCCACCCATCCCAAAGTAACGCGCCTTTCGCGCAAAGCGCGAAACAGCGAAGGGGACACGTATCCCTATCGACCACATTCTCCGCCCACGCCGACCTCAAGGCCGTAAACGCAGGGGATCCGGGGGCGTGACGGGGTTTCTCTCCGGAACATTCCGCAGGACGCAAACAGGCTCCGCAG
>URKV01000060.1 GCA_900548565.1 uncultured Collinsella sp. | reverse complement strand
GCGTCAACAAGTGGCGCAACTGGCCGAAAAGCTGCGTCGCGAGGGCCTGATGGACGAAGCGCGCAAGCGCCGTATTCCGGTGTTCTGCTCCCGCGTGGCGGTCGTCACCTCGCTTTCGGGTGCCGTAATCGACGACGTCAAGCGCACATTGCGTCGTCGCAACCCGCTCGTCGAGCTCGTCTGCGTGGGCGCCAAGGTTCAAGGTGAGGGTGCGCCGGCTGAGCTCATTGAGGGCTTGCGCCGCGCCGCCGCCATCACGCCGGCGCCCGACTGTATTTTGCTGGTGCGCGGCGGCGGCTCCTTTGAGGACCTCATGACCTTTAACGACGAGGAGCTTGCTCGCGCGGTGGCGGCTTGTCCTGTGCCCGTGGTGACCGGCATTGGCCATGAGCCTGATACCTCGATTTGCGACATGGTGAGCGACCGCCGCGCCTCTACGCCCACGGCGGCGGCAGAATCGGTGGCGCCGGCTATGACGGAGTTGGCCGATGTGCTCGAGGCGCGCCATCAGCGTCTGGGTGCCGCGATGGCATCGATGATTGGGTCGAATCAGGTTGATCTGGAGATGCTCGACCAGCGCGGTCGCCGCGCCTGGGATACCTATACGGCCCGCTTGGGCGATGCGCTCGATGCGGCTGCGTGCCGCCCGTGCCTCAACGACCCAACGTTTATGGTCGAGCGTCGCGAATCGGAGCTTGCGCTGACTGCCGATCGCCTGTCGGGCGCCATAGTACGCTCGGTCGGGACATTTCGCTCCAACTTTGAGCGCTTGCCCGAGCGTCTGGTTACAAGCACCTCGGGGCTCGATGGTAAGCGCCATGCGCTCACGCTTGCGAGCTCTCGCCTGGAGCATCAGGGACGTTCGATGCTCAGCAAACCCGCGTCCGACCTGGGCCGAGCTGCCGCGTCGCTCGATGCCCTGTCGCCGCTCAAGGTGCTTGCCCGCGGCTATTCCATCGCGTACAGCGATGATGGGGTGGCTACGAGCGCCAAGACCTTTAAGCCCGGCGACGCCATCCGCGTGCGTATGGCAGACGGCAACGTGGCGGCAACGGTCGATACGGTCGAGTAGACCGCGTTTCATAGCGATAAACCTTTAGGAAAGGAAACAGATATGGCAGAGAAGACCCCGGTCGAGCAGCTTACGTACAAGCAGGCCTCGCAGGAGTTGGAGCTCATCATCCGCAGCTTGGAGTCGGGCGATATGGAGCTCGAGGAGTCGCTCGAGAGCTATACCCGCGGCGTCGAGCTCCTCAAGAGCCTGCGCACCCGCCTGTCCGATGCCGAGCAGAAGGTCTCGGTGCTCCTGAAGGATGTTGACGGCAACGACGTGCTCGCCGACGGCGAAGCCGCCAACACCGACGACAGTCTCTCGTTCTAACCATCTCGACCAAATATAATTACCTTGGTCTGCGAGAAAGGAACCAACCATGTGTGATTGCATCTTCTGCAAAATTGCCAACCACGAGATCCCCTCGACCGTTGTCTATGAGGACGACCAGGTCATCGCCTTCGACGACCTCAATCCCCAGGCGCCGGTCCATACGCTCGTGATCCCCAAGAAGCACTACAGTGACATCGCCGACAACGTACCTGCCGAGACCATGGGCGCCATGGCTCACGCCATCCAGGAGGTCGCTAAGGCCAAGGGCTTGGAGGACGGTTTCCGCGTCATCTCCAACAAGGGCGTCAACGCCGGCCAGACCGTCATGCACTTCCACATGCACGTCCTCGGCGGCAAAAATCTGAGCGAGAACCTCATCTGAGGGCGCTTCTTCCTTGCAATGAAACGGAAGCTCAAGCACCGATAACTTATATATCAACGCAATAAACCCGAGCGCGAGGGCGTTTGGGTTTATTATTGAAGCGTATGTAACCTGGCGGCGCCACACCGCCTGTTAGTAGGGAGACACATGAACGTTCTGGTCGTCAACGCAGGATCTTCGACCCTTAAGTATCAGGTCATCGATACCAAGTCTCACAAGGTGTCCGCAAAGGGCTCCTGCGAGCGCGTCTGCTTTACCGGCGGTACCTTCACCCACGCTGCCAACGGTTCCAAGAAGGTGACCGAGAACATCGAGTTCCCCGACCACAAGGTCGCCATCGAGGTCGTTCTGAAGGACCTCGAGGCCAACGGCGTCAAGATCGAGGGCATCGGCCACCGTATCGTTCAGGGCGGCTGGTACTTTGGCGACTCCTCTCTCGTCGACGAGGACGTTCTCGCCAAGATCCGCGAGGTCGCCCCGCTGGCGCCGCTGCACAACAACCCCGAGGCCAACGTTATCGAGTACTGCCTGGAGCAGTATCCCGATCTGCCCAACGTCACGGTCTACGACACCGCTTTCCACTTCAACATGCCCGAGGTCGCCAAGACTTACGCCCTGCCCAAGGATGTTTGCGACAAGCTGCACATCCGTAAGTACGGCGCCCACGGCACCAGCTACCGTTACATCTCCAAGAAGGTCGCCGAGATGACCAACGGCGAGGCCCGCAAGGTCGTCGTGTGCCATATCGGCTCCGGCGCTTCCCTGTGCGCCATCGAGGACGGCAAGTGCATGGACACCACCATGGGCTTGACGCCGCTCGACGGCGTCATGATGGGCACCCGCTGCGGCTCCATTGACCCGGCTACCGTGTGCTACCTGCAGCGCGAGGGCGGCTACACCTTCGACGAGGTCGACGAGATGATGAACAAGAAGTCCGGCCTTTTGGCTGTGACCGGCGGCAAGACCAACGACTGCCGCAACGTCGAGGAGCTCGCCGCCGCTGGTGACCCCGATGCTCAGCTCGCCTTCGACATGTTTGTCTACAAGATTGCCGCCAAGGCTGCCGAGATGGCTACTTCTATGTGCGGTATGGACACGCTGGTCTTCACCGCTGGCATCGGCGAGCACGCTCCGGCGGTCCGCGCCGGCGTTGCCGACCGCCTGGCCTTTATGGGCGTCAAGATGGATCATGCTCGCAACGCCCTGCGTGGTGACGGCGCTTGGTGCCTGTCTGCCAAGGATTCCAAGGTCAAGATTTTCGTCATCCCCACGGACGAGGAGTTCATGATCGCTTCCGACGTCGAGCGCATCGTCAACGGCAAGTAATTGCAAGAGGGGAGGGGCTGGACGACCGAGTGCCGTTCGGCCCCTCTTTTGCGCTCGTTGGGCGATATGCTTGATAGCTATTTATCAAGTTGTGATAACTTCTTATTAAAATGCGGCCGCCTTAAGGGGTCTGCGTCGACCGTATTGCACTGCAAAGGAGTCTCATGAACGTACTTGTTGTCAACGCCGGCAGCTCAAGCCTTAAATATCAGCTTTTGGATACCGTTACCCGCGAGGTTTTCGCCAAGGGCAACTGCGAACGTATCGGTTCGGACATGGGCATTTTTGGCCACTCCGAGAACGGTGGCGCCAAGCAGACCGAGGAGGTCCCTTTCCCCGATCATCGCTCTGCTATCGCTCGTGTGCTCGAGGAGCTCGAGAAGACCGACTTTACGATTGATGGCATTGGACATCGCATCGTTCAGGGCGGCTGGCACTTCGATGATTCCGCAGTCGTCGACGATGAGGTCATGGCCAAGATCCTTGAGGTGGCCCCGCTCGCTCCGCTGCACAATTACGGCGAGGCTGCAGCAATCGAGTATTGCCGCGAGAAGTATCCGGAGCTGCCCAACGTCGCCGTCTTTGATACCTCGTTCCACATGACCATGCCCGAGGTCGCCTACACCTACGCGCTGCCCAAGGACGTTTGCGACAAGTACCACGTGCGCAAGTACGGCGCCCACGGCACCAGCCACCGCTATGAGTGGATGATGGCCAAGGAGATCCTGGGTTCGCGCTGCCACCGCCTGCTTTCGTGCCATCTGGGCAACGGTGCTTCGCTCGCTGCTATCGAGGACGGCGTGTGCCGCGACACCACGATGGGTCTCACGCCGCTCGATGGCCTGATGATGGGCACCCGTTGTGGTTCCATCGACCCGGCCACCGTGTGCTACCTGCAGCGCGAGGGCGGCTACAGCTACCAGGAAGTCGATGACATGATGAACAAGCAGTCTGGTCTGCTTGCCATCTCGGGCATCTCCAACGACGCCCGCGACATCCGCACGCGCGCCTCCGAGGGCGACGAGCGCTGCCTGCTCGCCTTCGATATGTTCGCCTATAAGGCCATGCAGCAGGCCGGCTCCATGATCGCTTCCATGGCGGGCGTGGACACCATCACCTTTACCGCCGGCATCGGCGAGAACGACTGGTCGATCCGCAAGGCCTTCTGCGACTGCTTTGAGTGGCTGGGCGTACGCATCGACAACAACAAGAACCGCGAGGCTGTGGGCAACGGCCCGCAGGTTATCGGTGCCGCCGGTTCCGCCGTCACGGTCATGGTCATCCCCACCGACGAGGAATACATGATCGCCCACGACGTCGAGCGTCTGACCAAGAACAACTAACGCGTTCGCTTGTGATCGAACGAAAGGTCTCCAGAGCAACAGCCCCGGAGGCCTTTTTACTAGCAGGCGGAAATTCCAGTCCCAAAGTGATCGCCACCAGCAACGCCTGCGCTCCCAACAACGGCACCCATCCGTTCAGATTTTTCAGCCCCAGCTCGTAGTCAAGCCGCCGTCCATTCCAGATACCCTGAATGCTACGTGGCGGTAGAAGGCCGTACGGGATAACCCCTGAAAACAATCCGCAGACCAGAAACGCCCCCGTTCGTAGCTCCGGAGGAGCAGAACGGGGGCGTTTCATTGGTCGAGGACGTTTTCAGGGGTTAACCCGTACGGCCTTCGGGCGAGTGCGTACGCTACTCAGCCATCTGAGCCTGGACGGCGGTGATGGCCACGACACCCACGATGTCGTCGGCAGAGCAGCCGCGCGAAAGGTCGTTAACCGGCTTGGCGATGCCCTGCAGGATGGGGCCATAGGCGTCAGCGCCAGCGAAGCGCTGGACCAGCTTGTAGCCGATGTTGCCGGCCTCGAGGTCGGGGAACACCAGCACGTTAGCCTTACCGGCGACGGAGGAGCCGGGAGCCTTGAGCTGGGCGACAGTGGGGACGATAGCGGCATCGAGCTGCAGGTCGCCGTCGATGGCGAGCTCGGGAGCCTTCTCCTTGCAGAACTTCACGGCCTCTTGGACCTTCTTGGCGACCTCGCCGCCGGCGGAGCCCATGGTGGAGTAGGAGAGCATGGCCACGTGCGGCTCAACGTTGCCCATGAAGGTGGACCAGGAGTGAGCGGAGGCGATGGCGATCTCGGAGAGCTCGTCGGAGGACGGGTTGATGTTGAGGCCGCAGTCGGCGAAGATCAGCGTGCCGTCGGTGCCGAACTGCGGGGTGTCGGTGCACATCACGAAGAAGGCCGAGACCAGCTTGGTGCCCGGGGCGGTCTTGAGGATCTGCAGCGCGGGGCGCAGGGTGTCGGCGGTAGAGTGGCAGGCGCCGGAGACCAGGCCGTCGGCATCGCCCATCTTGACCATCATGGTGCCAAAGTAGGTGGCGTCCATCACCTGGGCGCGAGCCTGCTCGATGGTAACGCCCTTCTTGGCGCGGAGCTCAGCAAACTTCTGCGCGTACTCCTCGTGCTTCTCGGCATTGCGCGGGTCGATGACGGTAGCGCCGGGGACGTTGATCTCGTCGGGGTTGCCCAGGATGACGATTTTTGCCAGGCCCTCCTCGATGATTTTGGTGGCCGCGACGATAGTGCGCGGATCCTCGCCCTCGGGCAGGACGATCGTCTTAAGGTCGGCCTTGGCGGCAGACTTCATACGGTTTAGGAAATCGCTCATGTTACTCCTTACAAGCGTTTCGCTAAGCTCCAGGCGCCCGGCTGTTCACGAATAAACCCGCTGCTAGCGGGTTTACCTTTCAATTATGTACGCCGCGGTGCTTGAGCTTTCCTTGTGTGGCAAGCTCATTATAGGACGCATTAGCGCTATAATCGCTCTGATAAATATGTCTCGAAGAATGTTCGAGAAAAGCCCAGCTAACGAGCCCGTGGCTTTTGACAAGGAGTATCGATGCAGATTACCTCAGGCCTGCCTGAAGGCTTTAACGCCGGCGCATACGACATGATTGTCGTCGGTGCTGGATATGCCGGTGCCGTTTGCGCCCGCCGTCTCGCCGAGACCATCGGCTATCGTGTTGCCGTTTTGGAGCGCCGTAGCCACATTGCGGGCAATGCCTATGACTGCACTGACGAGGCCGGAATCCTGATCCACGAGTACGGTCCGCATATCTATCACACTTTTAACGAGCGCGTGCACAATTTCCTGTCGCGCTTTACCAAGTGGACGGATTATCAGCACAAGGTGCTCGCCAACATCAACGGCACCCTTATGCCCGTACCCTTCAACCATGCGAGTCTCAAGCTCGCCTTTGGTGACGAGCGCGGCGAGGAGCTGTACCAGAAGCTCGTGGAGACCTTTGGCAAGGATGTCAAGGTGCCCATTATGGAGCTGCGTAAGAAGAACGACCCGGATCTTGCCGAGGTCGCCGATTACGTCTACGAGAACGTCTTTTTGCATTACACCATGAAGCAGTGGGGCCAGACGCCCGACCAGATCGACCCCTCGATCACCGGCCGCGTCCCCGTCTTTGTGGGCGATGACGATCGCTACTTCCCGCAAGCTCCCTTCCAGGGCATGCCGCAGGAGGGCTACACGGCGCTCTTTGAGCACATGCTCGACCACGACCTGATCGACGTGTTCTGCGACGTGGACGCCCGTGACCTCTTTGAAATCGACGAGACTACCGTCAAGATCGACGGCAAGGTCTATGGTGGCGAGATCGTCTACACCGGTCCGCTCGATGAGCTGTTCAATCTCGATCTGGGCGCGCTACCGTACCGCACGCTCGACATGAAGTTCGAGACGCTCGATATGGACCAGTTCCAGCCCGTGGGCACCGTCAACTACACCACGAGCGAGGACTACACGCGCATCACCGAGTTCAAGAACATGACCGGTCAGGTCCTGCCCGGCAAGACCACCATCATGAAGGAGTACTCCAAGGCCTATACGCCCGACTCGGACGAGACGCCGTACTACGCCATTCTTGAGCCCGAGAACCGTGAGCTCTATGAGCGCTATCTTGAGCGCGTCCAAAACCTGACGAACTTCCACCCGGTGGGTCGTCTGGCCGAGTATCGTTACTACGATATGGACGCTGTGACCAATTCCGCCCTCGATCTTTCGGATGAGATTATCGCCTGCCATGCATAAAGTCATAACATTCGGTATTCCCTCGTATAACGCCGCCAAGGACATGGACCATTGCATTACCTCCATCTTGGAGGGGAGCAATTACGCCACCGATATCGAGATTATCGTGGTGGACGACGGCTCCAAGGACGAGACGGCCGCCAAGGCCGACGAGTGGGAGGCCCGTTATCCTGGAATCATCCGCGCGGTGCACCAGGAGAACGGCGGTCACGGTATTGCCGTCCTTTCGGGTCTGCGCGAGGCGCAGGGCACCTACTACAAGGTTGTTGATTCGGACGACTGGCTTGACGGCGCTGCCCTTTCGACCATGCTGTCGATTCTGCGTGGCTTTGAAGAGCGCGACCAGCGCGTTGACTTGTTTATCTCGAACTACGTGTACGAGAAGGTTTACGAGGGCACGCATACCGCTATTGGCTACAAATTTGCCCTGCCACGCAAAAAGATCTTTTCCTGGGATCAGATCGGTCATTTCCGCCTGGACCAGAACCTACTTATGCACAGCCTGTGCTATCGCACGGATGTGCTGCGCGAGTCCAACCTTCCCATGCCGCCGCACACGTTCTATGTGGACAACATCTACGCCTACGTGCCGCTGCCGCGTTGCAAGACCATGTACTACGCCGACATCGACCTCTATCGCTACTTTATCGGTCGCGAAGGCCAGAGCGTCAACGAGGCAACGATGGTCAAGCGTCTGGACCAGCAGTTCCGTGTTACGCGTATCATGATGGAGTCGTACCACCTGTACAGCGATGTTGAGTCGTCGCGCCTGCGTTCGTACATGATGGGCTACTTCACCATGATGATGGCGATCTGCTCGGTTCTCACCAAGCTTTCCGAGGAAGATTGCGCCGACGAGCGCTTGAAGACGCTGTGGAATGATTTGAAGGCCTACGACGAGCGCATGTATCGTCGTGCCCGCTACGGCGTGGTCGGGTTCTTCACCAACCTGCGCGGACGGGCGGGAGACAAAACCACACTCGGCCTATACCATCTTGCCTCTAAGATCTTCAAATTCAACTAGCACAGAAATGCTCGGGTAACGGGGACCCCTGGTCCTTAACTTGCTACTTCGAACAGTCCTGCGCAAGACGGAGGCGCCACTGGCGCCTCCTTTGCGTGCGGAACTCGTATCAAGTTAAGGACCAGGGGTCCTCTGCTATGTCTCGCTTTATGTCAGATAGTCGAATTTGAAGATCTTAGACGCGCGGTACACAGGGGCCTGGGCTGAAAAGACTTGGTTGGCAGGTTGCCCGGTGGGGCTTGGTTATGTTTGTCGCGAGTTCCGCACGAGCCGAAGAGCACTTAATGTGCTCTTCGCGCGAGCCAGGACTGTAGAGCAGCAAACATAACCAAGCCCCACCGGGCAACCGGTCGAGTGAGGCTACTTTGCGGCGCCGGGGATGCCGTGGGAGGTTTTGGCGGTTTTGGCTCCGTTTACGATGGCGGTTTCCAGGGCCCTTACGGCGAGCATGCCCAGTAGGTCTAGGGGAACGGCGGCGCTTGCCTGGGCGCCTAGTTTGCCGCTGGCGAGGGTGTAGATGGTGTCGCCGTCGTTGGTGGTGTGCGTGGGACGGATGGCATGTGCGTAGGCGTCTGCGGCCATCTGGGAGACCTTGGTGGCTTGTGCCTTAGTGAGTTCCACGTTGGTGACGATGCAGCTGATGGTGGTGTTGGTGCGGTCGAGCGGCATCTGCATGGATCCGGCGGCGGCAAAGGCTGCGAGTTCCATGTCGACGATTTGGTCACTATCGGCTGCGGCGCGCATACCGGCAACCCACTCGCCGGTGAAGGGGTCGACAACGTTGCCGCAGGCGTTGACCGAGACCACGGCGCCCACCTTGATGGGGCCGAGAGCCAAAGCGGCAGCGCCAAGGCCGGCCTTCATGCAGGTAGCGGGGCCCATGAGCTTACCCACGGTAGCGCCCGTGCCGGCGCCCACGTTGCCCTGTTCGAGCTTGGTGGGGGTGTTGTCGAGTGCTTCGCGCACGGCGGCGATGCCGGCCTCAATGTCGGGGCGAACGGTGGGGTTACCAAAGGCGAGGTCGAAGATACAGCTCGAGCACACGATAGGCACCTGCGTGGGGCCGACGGGAAGGCCGATGCCGCGGCTCTCAAGCTCGCGGGCCACGCCGCTTGCAGCCTCGAGGCCAAAGGCCGATCCGCCCGAAAGGCAGACGGCGTGGACCTTGTCGACGGTGTTCTCGGGTCGCAGCAGGTCGGTTTCGCGCGATGCTGGAGCACCGCCGCGAACGTCAACGCCGCCGGTGGCACCCTCGGGCGCAACGATTACGGTGCAACCGGTGCCGGCCTCCTCGTCCGTATAGTTGCCATAGCAAAAGCCATCGACATCGCAGACGTCAATGGCCTCGAGCAGTGTATCCATGTTTAACTCCTATCGGTTTTCCGCCGCGCCTTGTGCCCGGTCGGGATCCGTACGGTACGCCAAAATTGTAGGCGCTGGGGAATACCCAGCGCCAGATGCAATTACGAGAGTTTTTGAATCGCGCGCGCGACGCGGGCGATGGGTAGGCCCACTACGTTATAGAAGTCGCCCGAAATATCGTGCACGAGCATGCGGCCGCCTGTGCCCTGGATGCCGTAGGCGCCTGCCTTATCCATGGGCTCACCCGAGGCAACGTAGTGCTCGATCTGCTCGTCGGTGAGCTCGTAGAATGTCACGTCGGTCACATCGACAAACGACAGGCTCTCGGCGGCATGCGGGGCGGCCGTATCGCCTGCCTTAACGATGCAGACGCCGGTTGCGACCTGGTGCGTGCGGCCCGAAAGCTCACGGAGCATGGTGCGCGCCTCGCCCTCGGTTGCCGGCTTGCCCAAAATCTTGCCGTCGAAGGTGACGATGGTGTCGGCCGCGACCGTCAGTTCTTTGGGCTCGGCATACTCGGCAGCAACGGCAGCCGCCTTGGCGCGTGCCAAGCGCTCGACAAGCGTGAGCGGGGCCTCGCCATCAAAGGGCGTTTCGTCGATATCCGCGGGAATCACGCGAATGTTGTAGCCTGCCTCGCGCATCAGCTCTATGCGGCGCGGCGATTGCGAAGCCAAAATCATAGTTGGATGCCCTCGGCGACCTTCTCGACGGCCTTGTCGCCAGCGAGCGTGCGCAGCAGCTCCAATGCAAAGGGGAGTGACTGTGCCATGCCGCTGGCAGTGATGATGTTGCCGTCTTGCGTGACCTTCTCGCCAGTATAGGCGCCTTCGGGGAAGCTTTTCTCAAAGCCAGGGAAGCACGTGGCGTGGCGCCCCTCGAGTAGGTCGAGCTCGCCCAGGATAAGCGGGGCGGCGCAGATGGCGGCGACGTGCTTGGTCGCGGCGAACTCGCAGACCACGTCGCAGACACGCTGATCGGCGCGCAGGTTGGTGGCTGTCTCTTATACACATCTCCGAGC
>URKV01000059.1 GCA_900548565.1 uncultured Collinsella sp. | reverse complement strand
AAGCGCCGCAATGCCGCTGCCGGCGCAGGTGACAACGCCGCCACACCACAATTGGCCCTGGCGCTCGCATGCCTTGTGCAGACGAACGGCGGCCCCACGCGCCTGCTCAGCGCCCTCTTGTGCGGCTCGAATCACGGCATAGACACGCGTTCCCGTACCGCCAAGGCGATCGAGTATCTGCTCGACAGTGATCATCGCCTCATCATCAAATGCATCGTCAACAGCGAGCACCATGCCATCGACTGCACCGGCATCATTCGCCTCCAAATCGACCAGGCGGGGGAGCGCGGTGCCGGAAAGCTGTGCATAGGCGGCGATGGCATCCTGCAGGTCCCAGAGCAAAAACTCAAGATCGGCGCTATCGGGAATGCTGATATACGCAATGGTTCGCAACGTTTTTGGTACATCGCCGCGTGCGGTCGTCTCCATGCCGCCTCCTTTCCGGTTGGTTTCCGTTTAGGTTACACCGTCAGGCGGCGCCTCGCCGCGCTATCCTAGTGCAACCCTTACGAAAGGAACGCCATGCGCCTGCCCATGAATACCTCGCTTGCCACGCTCAAGCTCTCCGGCATCCGTCGGATTAACGCGCTCGCTGCCCAGCACCCAGGGTGCATCGCGCTCGCGCTCGGCGAGCCCGATTTTCCCACGCCCGATGTGATTAGCGCCGAGGTGACGGCCGCGCTGGGCCGCGGCGACACGCACTATCCGCCCAACAACGGCCGTCCCGTCCTGCGCGAGGCACTGTCTGCCTACATGGGGGACGCGGGCCTGGCGTTTTCGGCCGACGAGGTCATCCTGACCGACGGCGCGACCGAGGCCCTGTCGGCTACGTTTATGGCCATGCTCAACCCCGGCGACGAGGTCATTATTCCCACGCCTGCCTTTGGCCTGTACGAGAGCATCGTCGTGGCCAACCACGCTAAGGCGGTCTTTTTTGATACGGAGCCCGCGCAATTCCAGATCGATGAGGAAGCGCTTCGTGCCTGCGTGACACCGGCGACCAAGGCCATCGTCATCTGCTCGCCCAACAATCCTACGGGCTGTATCCTCAACGCGGCTTCGCTCGATGCCGTGGCGCACGTGGCGGAGCAGACGGGCATCTACGTGGTCTGCGACGACGTATACAACCGCCTGGTTTATGTGGATGGCTACGAGCGCTTTGCCCAGCGTCACCCGGAGCTTCGCGATCAGACGGTCATCATCGAGAGCTTTTCCAAGCCCTGGGCCATGACCGGCTGGCGCTTGGGCTGGCTCGCAGCCGCAGCCCCCGTTATCGCCGAGATCGTAAAGGCCCACCAATACTTAGTATCGAGTGCCGTCTCCTTCGAAATGGACGCCGCAGCCCGAGCCCTGACCGTCGACCCAACCCCCATGCTCAAAGTCTACCGAGCCCGCCGCGAACGCGTACTCGCAGCCTTAGACGCCATGGGCCTCGACGTAGTAGAGCCCGCAGGAGCCTTCTACACTTTCCCGAGCATCAAAAAGTTCGGCCTAACCAGCGAAGACTTCTGCATCAAAGCCATCAAAGAGGCAAACGTAGCCCTAGTCCCGGGCGACTGCTTCGGAACCGAAGGCCACATCCGCCTAAGCTACTGCGTCTCCGACCAAGATCTGGACGAAGGCCTCAGCCGCCTGTCCAACTTCGTTTCAACCCTGTAGCCCAACGGGACCCAAAATCATCAGCCCACCGACCCAAGCATTATGAGTGGGGCGCGTCGCTCAACGGACACGAGGATTCGCAGCAAAGGCAACGTAGCTCCGGCCGGGAGGGGCAGGGCGAGTTTTCCGTAGATTCCGCACGAGCCGAAGGCCACTTAATGTGGCCTTCGTGCGAGCCCAGGACTTGACCGAGCGGAAAACTCGCCCTGCCCCTCCCGGTCGGAGCGTATGCAGGGTTTGTGTACGAATCCTCGTGTCCGTTGACCGACGCCGGGGTCCCCGCCATAATACTTTCGGTTCACGCACGAATCCGCTGCCAGAGACAGCCGGTGCAAACGGGCATCGCCCGCGAGCTTAATGGGACTTCCCGCCAGCCGAGGTGGTCGAGTAGATATGTCTTCTCGCCCCCGTCGCTCATGCAGCGCGGGGGCTTTCTTTTTGGACATGCCCCCGTCACGTCCTTGTGGCGGACCGTGCCCGGAAAGAATTCGAGGAGGTGTAATTCATGCCCCAGCAGTACAAAATCGACAAGGTTGCAGAGATCGAGTCCCGTATCGCCGAGAACGCCGGTCTGTTCGTCGTCAACTACAACGGTCTGACGGTTAAGCAGGCTCAGGAGCTGCGTCATCAGCTTCGCGAGTGCGGCGCCGAGATGAAGGTCTACAAGAACAACCTGGTCAAGATCGCTCTCAAGAACCAGGAGCAGCCCGAGCTCGACGAGATCCTCGCCGGCCCCGTCGCTTATGTGTTCTACGAGTCCGAGCCGGTCGAGGCCGCTAAGGCCCTTAAGGACTTCTCCGCTAAGTCCAAGGGCGTCCTTGAGATCAAGGGCGGTATCTCCGACGGCAAGGCCGTTTCCGCTGATGATGTTAAGGCTATCGCCGAGCTGCCCACCAAGGATCAGCTTCTCGGCCAGATCGCCGGTCTCATCTCCGGTTTCGCTCGCGACATCGCTGTCTGCGTCAACGGCGTTTCCTCTGGTCTCGCTCGTTCGATCCAGCAGGTCTCCGAGCAGAAGGCAGCCTAGTCGCTGTTTTCACCCGCGGCGGCAACGCCGCACCCCTGGCGCATTCGCGCCGTGTTTTAACTGATCTCCGTGCACAGACACGGAAACCGAAAGGACTTAGAAATGGCTAAGCTTACCACCGATGAGATCATCGATGCTCTTAAGGAAATGACCCTTCTCGAGGCTTCCGAGCTCGTTAAGGCTATCGAGGACACCTTCGGCGTTTCCGCCGCTGCTCCTGCCGCCGTTGTCGCCGCTCCCGCTGCTGGCGCTGCTGAGGCCGAGGAGAAGACCGAGTTTGACGTCGTGCTCGAGGGCTTCGGCGACAACAAGATCCAGGTCATCAAGGCCGTCCGTGAGCTCACCAACCTTGGCCTGAAGGAGGCCAAGGAGGTCGTCGAGGGCGCTCCCAAGGCTGTTCTCGAGGGTGCCAAGAAGGAGGACGCCGAGGCTGCCAAGGAGAAGCTCGAGGCTGCTGGCGCTGCTGTCACCCTCAAGTAATCAGGCTTTCTCGCCAGATTTCTTTGCAGACGGGGTTCGCATTGCGAGCCCCGTCTTTTTTGTTTTTCGGTCCCTCGACATCGGTAGCTCAAGCTGCCGTATTCTGTGATTTGCGTCGTATCGGGTGCCCTGCCGTTGGGCAATAAAATTGCACCATTCGAGCAATAATTTGCGTTGACCTGCTGAAGAATTGCCTCTGCCTTGTAGCGACATATAGTTCCAGCGGTAAGATGCTTGGGTATCGCAATTTGGTCTGCGGCTGTGTGCCGCACGCATGGGGCGCTTTTGCGCCTGCGAAAGGATCTTTGAATAACATGAAGGCAATCATCCCCGCCGCCGGTCTTGGCACGCGTTTTCTGCCTGGCACCAAGTGCACGCCCAAAGAGATGCTGCCGGTGCTCGACAAGCCCGTCATTCAGTACGTCGTCGAGGAGGCGCTCGACCCCGAGGAAGTCGACGACGCCATCATCGTTACATCTCCCGGTAAGCCCGAGCTGCTGAACTACTTCCAGCCCGATCGCTCGCTCGAGAACCTGCTGCGCGAGCGCGGCAAGAACGCCTATGCCGATGCCGTCGCCCACGCTGGCGGTATGCCGGTCGACTTCCGTTATCAGTACGAGCCCAAGGGCCTCGGCCATGCTATCCGCTCTGCTGCCGACGCCGTGGCAGGGGAGAACTTCCTGGTTCTTCTGGGCGACTACGTTGTGCCTAATCGCGACATCTGCGACAAGATGCTCGCCGTTTCCAAGGAGCACGGTGGAGCTTCGGTTATCGCCGTCGCTGCTTGCTCGCCCGAGGAAGTCAGCCGCTACGGCGTTATCGCCGGCGAGCGCGTCGGTTCGCTCGAGGGCGCCGAGGACGTTGCCGATGCAGAGCCGGGCGCTGTCTGGCGTATCGGCGGTCTGGTCGAGAAGCCCGCTCCCGAGGCGGCTCCGTCCAACCTGTACATCGTCGGTCGCTACTTGCTGAGCCCGCTGGTCATGGACCTGCTGGCAGATCAGCAGGCCGGCAAGGGCGGCGAGATCCAGCTCACCGACGCCATGGCCCGTTCGCTCGACCGTGAGGCCATGTATGCCGTCGTCATCGACCCGCTGTCGGGCTACGACACCGGCACTCCCTCTGGCTGGATGGCCACCAACGCCCTCATGGCTGCAAGCGATCCCCGCTTTGCCGATGCCTTCTGGGACGCCATTGACGAGCGCGGCGGATTGATGCGCAAGTAAGCCTTCGGACATCGACATTTACGGGCGCGGACCTCGGTTCGCGCCCGTTTTTTATAAGAGCTGCGATTGCCGGCTCTCTGTTCACAGAAAATATATGAACAGATGTTCGATACACACCCATCTACCTGCGTGTTTTCTGTCGAAAAACTTTGCTACTCCAAAAACTCAATCGCGTCAAGGCTTTTCTTGCCCAACGGTCGGTACCTGATAAACTATTAGGTTGCGATAACTGGCGAAGCTATGCCTCGCCAACCCACCGAGCATTTCCGTGAAGGAGGAAAAACCTGGTGACCTACGCATACACTGCCACTGAGCGCAAGCGCGTCAGCTTCGGGAAAATCCCGGAGGCCATGGAGCTCCCCAACCTTATCTCTGTTCAAAGGGAATCCTTTGAGCGTTTTAAGGACGAGGGCCTTCGTGAGGCGTTCAAGGAATCCAGCCCCATCCAGAGCCAGAACCATGTTCTCGAGGTTACCTTCGGCGAGCATCAGTTCGGCGATCCCGCGCACACCGTCGAGGAGTGCCGCGAGAAGGACATGACCTATCAGGCTCCGCTCCTGACCGACGTCCGTCTCACCAACAAGGAGACCGGCGAGATCAAGGAGCAGCTCGTCTTTATGGGCGACTTCCCCATGATGACCGATCAGGGCACCTTCATCATCAACGGTACCGAGCGTATCGTCGTCTCGCAGCTCGTCCGTTCCCCGGGCGTGTACTACAGCTCCGAGATGGATTCGGGCAAGCAGATCTACAAGGCCCAGATCATCCCGTCCCGCGGTGCCTGGCTTGAGTTTGAGGTCGACAAGCGCGACCAGCTCATGGTCTCCATCGACCGTAAGCGCAAGCAGAGCGCCACGATGTTCCTGCGCGCCCTTGGCATCGCTGTCACCAACGACGACATCATCGAGCTGCTCGGCAACTCCGATGTGATCAAGCGCACCCTCGAGCGCGATACCGCCCTCACCCGCGAGGATGCCCTTATCGAGATCTACCGTCGCCTGCGCCCGGGCGAGCCTCCCACCGTGGACGCTTCCCGCAGCCTGCTCGAGGGCCTGCTCTTCAACCCGCAGCGCTACGATCTGGCCCGCGTCGGTCGTTACAAGGTCAACAAGAAGCTCAACCTCACCACCGAGGAAGAGGTCACGGTGCTCACCGACGAGGATATCGTCGCGACGCTGCGCTACCTGCTGTCCCTCGCTGCTGGCGAGCAGGGCTTCAAGGTCGACGACATCGACCACTTTGGCAACCGCCGCATCCGCACCGTCGGCGAACTCGTCGCCAACCAGTTCCGTATCGGCATGAGCCGTATGGAGCGCGTCGTCCGTGAGCGCATGAGCTCCCAGGACATCGACGAGATCACCCCGCAGTCGCTCATCAACATCCGTCCGATCGTGGCCTCCATCAAGGAGTTCTTCGGTTCCTCGCAGCTCTCGCAGTTCATGGACCAGGCGAACCCCCTGACCGGTCTGACCCACAAGCGCCGTCTGTCCGCACTCGGCCCTGGCGGTCTTGCCGGCCACAAGTCCGGCTCCAGCCGCCGCACCAACGTGCCGACGGCCGTCCGCGACGTTCACAACTCGCACTACAGCCGCATGTGCCCGATCGAGACCCCCGAAGGCCCCAACATCGGCCTGATCGGCTCGCTCGCCCTCTACGCCCGCGTCAACGAGTACGGCTTCATCGAGGCTCCGTTCCGTCGCGTCGAGAACGGCGTTGCCACCGACCAGATCGACTGGATGACCGCTGACGAGGAAGAGAAGCACGTCATCGCGCCGGCCAACACGCCGCTCGATCCCAAGACCAACGAGTTCATCACGACCGATGCCGAGGGCAAGCTTGTCCGCCCGCACACCGTGATCGCCCGTACCCGCGACTTCGACGGCTCCTTCGGCGCTCCCGCCGACGTGCCTGTCGAGGACGTCGACTACATGGACGTCTCGCCGCGTCAGATGCTCTCCGTCGCAGCCACGCTGATCCCGTTCCTCGAGCACGACGACGCCAAGCGTACGCTGATGGGCGCTAACATGCAGCGTCAGGCTGTGCCGCTGGTTCACCCTGCCGCTCCCTATGTCGGTACCGGCATGGAGCGTCGCGCCGCTCTGGACTCCGGCGAGGTCACCCTGGCCAAGAACGCCGGCGAGGTCATCTTTGCCGACGCCGCCAAGATCATCGTCAAGCATGCCGGCGGCATGGATGAGTATCACCTGGCCAAGTACCAGCGCTCCAACCAGTCCACCTGCATCAACCACCGTCCGCTCGTGCGCGTCGGTGACACCGTTGAGCAGGGCGAGCCTCTGGCCGACGGTCCTTCGACCGATCACGGCGAGCTCGCACTGGGCCAGAACCTCACCGTGGCCTACATGCCGTGGGAAGGCTTCAACTACGAGGACGGTATCGTCGTGTCCGAGCGCCTGGTGGCCGAGGACCTGCTGACGACCATCAACATCACCCGTCACGAGATCGACGCCCGCGACACCAAGCTCGGCCCCGAGGAGATCACCCGCGAGATCCCGAACCTCTCCGAGGACATGCTTGCCAACCTCGACGAGGACGGCATCATCCGCATCGGCGCCGAGGTCGGCCCTGGCGACATCCTGGTCGGCAAGGTCACGCCTAAGGGCGAGAGCGCTCTGACCGCCGAGGAGCGCCTGCTGCGCGCCATCTTCGGTGCCAAGGCCCACGACGTTCGCGACACCTCCCTTAAGATGCCTCACGGCGCTTACGGCCGCGTCATCGACGTCGTCCGCTTTAGCCGCGAAAACGGCGACGATCTGGCCCCCGGCGTCAACGAGCAGGTGCGCGTCTACGTCGCCCAGCGTCGTAAGATCCAGCAGGGCGATAAGATCGCCGGCCGCCACGGCAACAAGGGTGTTATCTGTAACGTTCTGCCGGTCGAGGACATGCCCTACATGGCTGACGGTACCCCGATCGACGTTATCCTCAACCCGCTGGGCGTTCCTTCGCGTATGAACGTCGGCCAGCTGCTCGAGTGCCACCTTGGCTGGGCTGCTGCGTGCGGTTGGGATACCGAGCAGGCCGACTCCGACAAGTACGTCCCCGGTCCGTTCTTCACCGCGACGCCCGTCTTCGACGGCGCCAAGGAGGACGAGATCGCCGAGGTCATTCGTCGTGCTAACAAGAACATGCTCAACAAGGCCACCGCTGCCTTTGGCGATCACATGCGCCCCGAGTTCGTCACCCAGCTTGACGAGCGCGGCAAGACCCGTCTGTTCGACGGCCGCACCGGCGAGGAGTTCCGCGAGCCCATTACCGTGGGTACGTCCTACATCCTCAAGCTCGGCCACATGGTCGACGACAAGATCCACGCTCGTTCGACCGGCCCTTACAGCCTGGTTACCCAGCAGCCTCTGGGCGGCAAGGCTCAGTTCGGCGGCCAGCGCTTCGGCGAGATGGAAGTTTGGGCACTGT
The DNA here is from genome assembly GCA_900548565.1 of uncultured Collinsella sp. Classification (GTDB taxonomy): domain Bacteria; phylum Actinomycetota; class Coriobacteriia; order Coriobacteriales; family Coriobacteriaceae; genus Collinsella. Next base: position 2,848 of record URKV01000059.1, on the reverse strand, counting down.
ACGCTTACGGTGCTTCCAACGTCCTGCAGGAGATCCTGACCGTCAAGTCCGACGATACCGTGGGCCGCGTCAAGACCTACGAGTCCATCGTCAAGGGCGAGAACGTCCCGGTCCCGGGTATCCCCGAGTCCTTCAAGGTTCTCGTCAAGGAGATTCGCTCCCTCGCACTGGACATCGAGCCCATGCACGATGCCGACGAGGACGCCTCCGCCCCTGTGACCGCCGAGGAGACCTCCGCTCTCGACGACCTGGCTGCGCTCGCCGGCGTTGACGCCGACGTCGAGGCCGAGGATGCCGAGACCGCCGAGGCGCCCGAGGCTGTCGCCGCCACGACCACTGATAAGGAGTAGTTGACTGTGGCAGATTTCGAAGCTACTGATTTTGACTCGGTAAAGATCTCCCTTGCCTCCGCCGACCAGATCCGTTCCTGGTCGCACGGTGAGGTCAAGAAGCCGGAGACCATCAATTACCGTACCCTCAAGCCCGAGAAGGACGGCCTGTTCTGCGAGAAGATCTTCGGTCCCGCCAAGGACTGGGAGTGCTCCTGCGGCAAGTACAAGGGCATCCGCTTTAAGGGCATCGTCTGCGAGCGCTGCGGCGTCGAGGTCACCTCGGCCAAGGTGCGTCGCGACCGCATGGGCCACATCGAGCTCGCCGCTCCCGTGTCCCACATCTGGTACTTCAAGAGCCCCACGAGCTTCCCGATGAGCCGTATGCTCGACATCAAGTCCAAGGACCTCGAGAAGGTTCTGTACTTTGCCAGCTACATCATCACCGAGGTCGACTACGAGGCTCGCGAGGCCGACGCCGACGACCTGCGCGAGGAGCTCGCCGCCGATCTGGAAGAGATCGATGCCGAGTGCGCCCGCCAGATCGAGTCCCTCAAGGAGCAGGGCAACCCCGAGAACTTTGACGAGTTCTCCGACGAGGAGCCGCTGACCCCCGAGGAGATCGCCTCTGGTATCGTCGACATCGAGGAAGAGTGCAAGGACGAGAAGCAGCTCCGCACGGACGCCTTCAACGCCTTCATGAAGCTCAGCGAGCGCGACCTCATTTCCGATGAGCCGCTGTTCCGCGAGATGACCCGCTACTACTCGATGTACTTCAAGGGTGGCATGGGTGCCGAGGCCGTCCGCGACCTGCTCGCTGCCATCGACCTTCCTTCCGAGGCCGAGAAGCTCAAGGCCATCATCGCCGACGAGGACTCCCAGAAGCAGAAGCGCGAGAAGGCCGTTAAGCGCCTCGAGGTCGTTGACGCCTTCCTGAAGGGCGGCAACAGCCCCGCGAACATGATCCTGGATGTCATCCCGGTCATTCCGCCCGATCTGCGCCCGATGGTCCAGCTCGACGGCGGCCGCTTCGCCGCGTCCGACCTCAACGACCTGTATCGTCGCGTGATCAACCGTAACAACCGACTCAAGCGCCTGCTCGACCTGGACGCCCCTGCGATCATCGTGAACAACGAGAAGCGCATGCTCCAGGAGTCCGTGGACGCCCTGTTCGACAACGGCCGTCGTGGTCGCCCGGTCTCTGGCCGTGGCGGTCGCCCGCTCAAGTCGCTCGCCGAGGCCCTCAAGGGCAAGCAGGGCCGTTTCCGTCAGAACCTGCTGGGCAAGCGTGTCGACTACTCCGGCCGTTCGGTCATCGTTACCGACCCCAAGCTGCTGCTGCACCAGTGCGGTCTGCCCAAGACCATGGCGCTGGAGCTCTTCAAGCCCTTCGTCATGAAGCGCCTGGTCGAGCTTGGCAAGGTCGAGAACATCAAGGGCGCCAAGCGCGCTATCGACCGCGGTGCCACCTTTGTGTGGGATATCCTCGAAGAGGTCATCGACGGCCGCGTCGTGCTGCTCAACCGTGCACCGACCCTGCACCGTCTGTCCATCCAGGCCTTTGAGCCGGTGTTGGTCGAGGGCAAGGCTATCCACCTGCACCCGCTGGTCTGCTCGCCCTTCAACGCCGACTTCGACGGCGACCAGATGTCTGTTCACGTGCCGCTGTCCAGCCAGGCTCAGGCCGAGGCTCGCGTGCTTATGCTCTCTGCGAACAACCTGCGCTCGCCGGCATCCGGCAAGCCGGTCAACATCCCTTCGCAGGACATGATCATCGGTGTGTACTACCTCACCCAGGTTCGCGAGGGTCTGCCGGGCGAGAACCACGTGTTCTCGAGCTTCGACGACGCGCTGCACGCCTATGACTGCCGCTCCGAGGTCGACATGCAGGCCAAGATCCAGGTCCGCGTGTCCGCTGCCGATGCCAACGTCATCAACGAGGACGGCACCCGTATCTTCCGCGTCAAGAACGGCAAGAACGAGTTCGTCGACTACGACGTCACCGGCAACAAGACCGCGCGCTTCGAGACCTCTATCGGCCGCATCATTTTCAACCGCCAGTGCCTACCCGAAGACTATGAGTTCATGAACTACAAGATGGTCAAGGGCGATGTGGCCAAGCTGGTTGCGGACTGCTGCGATCGTTACCCCGAGGCCAAGGTCGGCCCGATCCTCGACGCCATCAAGTACTCCGGCTTCCACTACGCTACCCGCGCCGGCCTCACCATCTCGGTGTGGGACGCTCTTATCCCTGCCGAGAAGCAGGAGCTGCTCGACCGCGCCCAGGCCAACGTCGACCAGATCAACGAGTACTTCGAGGAGGGCTTCATCAACGAGACGGAGCGCCACATCGAAGTCGTTAACGAGTGGACCGCTTGTACCGATAAGGTTGCAGCGCTCATGCTCGACATGTTCGACGAGGAGAACCCGCTCTACATGATGGCCGACTCCGGCGCCCGTGGTTCTAAGACCTGTCTCTTATACACATCTCCGAGCCCACGAGACTCCTGAGCATCTCG
>URKV01000058.1 GCA_900548565.1 uncultured Collinsella sp. | reverse complement strand
GTTGGGCCTGCTGCCGGTGCGCGGGCACATGCTGGCTGTGATAGTGCTGGTGCCGCTGTGGGGCCCGTTGCTGGTGGTTCTGCTATCGGTCCGCGGTGCGTTGTTTGGCGAGGGGCTGAAAGAGTCTGCGCTGGAGTCGCTGCGCTTCAACGACGACCTGCATCGCAGCATCCTAGTGCACGAACGTGATGCCGATGCAGGCGTAGTGCCGCTCGAGGAGGCGCTCATCGTCAACGACCCGGCAGACCGGCGCCGACTAATGCTCTCCATGCTCACCGAGGAGCCCAACGCGTACCTGGCGCAGCTGCAGGCGGCTAAGCTTAATGACGACGTTGAGGTGGCTCACTATGCCGCGACGGCGGTGGCGCAGATCTCCAAGGAGTCCGACCTTAAACTGCAGCAGCTGGAGCGTGCCTTTAAGACGGACCCGAGCGCGCAAAACCTCAACGAATACTGCGATTTTCTTGGTGAATACTTGGGCTCGGGCTTGGCCGAGGGGCGTGTGGCTCAGATTCAGCGCCAACAGTACGCGCGCTTGCTTGCGCGTCGCTGCGAGCGCGAGGACACCCTTGAGCTTCGCATTCGATACGTGACGGCGCTGGCCGATGTCGGACAGATTGACGAGGCGCAGGCCGTGATCGACCAGCTGGTGCTCGATGTGCCCGAGGAGCAGGAGGTTTGGATGCTTTGTCTGCGCCTTGCGGTGATGCGCCGCGACGGTGACGAGGTCCACCGCGTGATCGATGCGATTGACAAACAGCATGTATACTTGAGCGCCGCCAACCGCGAGGAACTGGCGTTTTGGCGCAACGGAGAGGAGGCCCGATGAGCGTGGTACAGCATATCCGCGACCGTGCGGGCCATTTTCGCTGGATGGGGCTGCTTGTGGTGTGGGCGGTCTTTATTGCCATGGCGGCCGTGCTGCTGGTGGAGCGCGCCGGCGTACAGTACAGTGCGGGCCAGCATAAGCTGGGGATGCTTGCCGCCAACGATGCGGTGCCGGCCTCCTCGGCAATATTTGGCCAAAAGCCCACGTGCCTGGTCATTACCGATTCCGATCAAGCTGGCGTCGAGGACGTAAAGGAGCAGTTCGACCAGATTCTGCTGGACATGAAGATCGCCCATCGCGATGTTGATATTGCTACCGACGGTGCGGACGCGCTCCCATCGCTCACGTCGTTTGATCGCGTGATTGTGCTTATGCCCTCGCTTGACGGGCTGGGTACGCATCTGACCGACATTATGAGTTGGGTGAGTGCCGGCGGTTCGCTTATGCTCGCCATGCCGCCGGATAACTCGAGCTATCTGCAAGTGATTGCCTCCAAGCTTGGCATTGAATCGGCCGGATATGACTATGTAAAAGCCGAAAGCATTGTGCCGAGCGAGGACTTTATGCTGGGCGGGGGAGAGCGCTACGAGCTCTCGGACCCCTTTGATTCATCGCTTTCGGTTTCATTGCGCGAGACGGCGCACGTATGGGCAAAGACCGGTGACAAGGGCACGCCGCTCATTTGGTCTAACGCTTGCGGCAGTGGTCACACCGTGGTGTGCAACATTGGCATCTACGACAAGGTTATGCGTGGGTTCTATGCTTCGGCCATAAGCTTAATGGGTGATGCCACGGCCTATCCGGTCATCAACAGCGCCGTGTTCTTTTTGGACGACTTTCCTAGTCCCGTGCCCTCGGGCGACGGCACCTACATTAAGCGTGACTACGGCCTTTCCATTGCCGATTTTTACACCAAGGTCTGGTGGCCCGATCTGCAAAAGCTCGCGCAAAAATACGGCATTCGCTATACCGGCGTGATGATCGAAAACTACGAGGACGCGGTCAACCAGACCGAGCCCGCGCGACAGGCCGATACCACGCAGTTCCGCTATTTTGGCGGCATGCTGCTGCAGATGGGCGGCGAGCTGGGCTTTCACGGCTACAACCATCAGCCGCTTGCGCTCTGGGACACCGACTATGGTACGTTGTACGTCTACAAGACCTGGAAGAACAAGGAGACGCTCGTCGCTTCGCTTAACGAACTTATCGCGTTTCAGGACGAGGTCCTGCCCAACGCTCATGGCTCGGTTTACGTGCCGCCGTCGAATATCCTTTTGGCCCGAGCGCGCAAGCTCATCGGCACCGACGTTCCGCGCATTAAGACCATTGCCAGTACGTATTTTGAGGACGGTACCGACCTGCCCTACGTGCAGGAGTTTGGCGTGGCGAGCGACGGCATTGTGGAACAACCGCGTATTGTCTCGGGCGGCATGGTCAACGATTCCTATATGCGCCTGGCAGCCGTGTCCGAGCTCAACATGCACTACGTGAGTACGCATTTTATGCACCCGGACGATCTGCTAGATCCCGATCGCGGCGCCAAGGAGGGCTGGGAGGTCTACAAGGGCGGCCTGACCGACTACCTGGACTGGCTTACCAAGTCTGCGCCCGATCTGCGGCACCAGACGGCGTCGGAGTGCTCCGGTGCCATCCAGCGCTTTTCGTCCGTGACGGTGAGCGTGGATACAGACGCGAATGCCTGGACGCTCAGCCTGGGCAATTTCCACGACGAGGCTTGGCTCATGTTCCGCGCCAACAACGGTGAGCCGGGTGCAGTCACGGGTGGCGAGATTACGCATCTGATGGGCGATCTGTACCTGGTTAAAGCCACGGACAAGACGGTGACCATTGCACGCAAGGAGGGTGGCGACAAATGAGAATCTGTTTGGTACTCGAGGGTTGCTACCCCTATGTGCACGGCGGCGTATCTACCTGGATGCATGGCTATATCCAGGCCATGCCCGAGCACGAGTTTGTGCTGTGGGTGATTGGCGCGCATGCTGCCGACCGCGGCAAGTTTGTCTACGAGCTGCCCGGCAACGTGGTCGAGGTGCACGAGGTATTTCTGGATGACGCCCTGCGGCTTTCGGGCGAGCAAGAAGAGGCCGACTTTAACGACCGCGAGCGCGAGGCGCTGCGCCGCCTGGTGTCGCTTTCTAATCCGGACTGGGACGTGCTATTTGATATCTTCCAGCGCCGTCGCGTGCATCCGCTATCGTTTTTGCAGAGCCGCACGTTTATGGATATCTTTCGCGACGTGTGCCTGGCCGAGTACCCATACACGCCCTTTGCCGATGCATTCCACACCATGCGCTCCATGCTGCTGCCCGTGCTCTACCTTCTGGGCAGCGAGGTGCCGGTGGCCGATGTGTACCACGCCATCTCGACCGGCTACGGCGGCCTGCTCGCCTGTCTGGGCTCAAGCGTTCACCAGGCTCCGGTGCTGCTGACCGAGCACGGCATTTATACCCGCGAGCGCGAGGAAGAGATCATTCGTGCCGACTGGGTCGTGCCGTCGTTTAAGGACCGCTGGATCCGCTTTTTCTACCTGCTTTCGGAGGAGATCTACCGTCGCGGCTTCCGCGTGACCAGTTTGTTCCATAACGCCCGTAAGACGCAGATCGACATGGGCTGCGATGCGGACAAGTGCCTGGTCATCCCCAACGGCATCCAGTTCGATCGCTTTAAGGACATTCCCTTAAAGCCCGATGACGGCTGGGTGGATATTGGCGCGGTGGTGCGCCTGGCGCCCATCAAGGACGTCAAGACCATGATCTATGCCTTCTTTGAACTGCACGAGCGCCTGCCTAAGGTGCGCCTGCACATTATGGGCGGCGTGGATGACGAGGAGTACGGTGCCGAGTGTCACGCGCTGGTCGATACCCTGGGCGTGCGCGATCTGATCTTTACCGGGCGCGTCAACGTGGTCGAGTACATGGAAAAGCTCGACTTTACCATTTTGACGAGCATCTCCGAGGGCCAGCCGCTCAGCGTGCTGGAGTCGCTTGCAGCGCGCCGTCCCTGCGTGACGACCGAGGTGGGCTGCTGTCGCGAGCTGCTCGAAGGCGCCCCGGGCGACGACTTTGGCGTGGCGGGTTTTGTGACGCCGCCCATGTATCGCAAGGGCTTGGCCGATTCCATGGAGCGCATGTGCACAAGCCGCGCCCGTCGCATTGAGATGGGGGAGCGTGGCCAGCGTCGCGTTGCCACGTACTTTTTGCACGAGCAGATGCTCGCCAACTATCGCGCGCTGTACGACGTGACGGCGCGTGCGTTTGACCTGCCCAGAGAGGGGGAGTAGCCGGTGGCTGGAATCGGTTTTGAGCTCAAACGCCTATTTAGGCGCAAGGGTCTGTTTGCCACGATGCGCGCCTATGGCTACGCTGGCATTGTGTGCACGGGCCCCATGCTGCTGGGCGTGCTACTCCAGGTGGGTATCTTGGTGCTGTGCGGTCTGTGGGGCGTGGGGCGCGCCAACCAGGATCTGCTGGTGTGCATGGTGACCTATACACTGCTGGCCTCGCTTACGCTCACAAGCTTTTTCTCCATGCCGGTCACGCGCTTTTTGGCCGACATGCTCTTTGCCGAGCGCGAGGATGAGATCCTGCCTTCGTTTTGGGGCTCCAACGCCATCATGCTCGTTGCGGGCACGGTGCTCTACGGCGTCTTTTTGCTGTTCTCGGGCGCCACGCTGCTGCAGGGGCTGCTGTGCCTGTGGCTGTTCAACATTATGATCGTCAACTGGAACGGCATGAGCTACCTCACGGCCATCAAAGATTACCGCGGTATCCTGTGCAGCTTTGCGGCTGCCATTGGTGTGGCGTGCCTGTGCGCCCTGGCCACGCTGGCACTGGGGCTGCCGCCTGTCGAGGGCCTGTTGGCGTCAATCGCTCTAGGCTACGGCGTCATGCTCGCCTGGGATGTGGTACTGCTGTACCGGTATTTTCCACGGAGTGACCGGAGTCCCTGGCGTTTTTTGCGCTGGCTCGACCAATTTATGCCGCTTGCGCTTACGGGGCTGTTTACCAACTTGGGGCTTTTCGCACACCTGGTTATTATCTGGGCGGGCCCTATTGGCGTGCAGATCAAAGGCCTGTTTTACGGGGCTCCTTACCATGACGTGCCGGCACTCATTGCGTTTTTGACCACACTCGTCACGACCGTCAACTTTGTGGTGTCGGTCGAGGTCAATTTCTATCCGCGCTACCGTGACTACTACAGCCTGTTTAACGACGGCGGCGTGGTGGGCGATATTGTGGTGGCCGAGGAGGAGATGCTTTCCACGCTCAACAGCGAACTGCGCTTTTGCGCGCTCAAGCAGCTGTTTGTGACGGCGGCGGTCATTTCGCTCGAGACCACAGTGCTCTCGGCCCTGCCGCTGGGCTTTAACAATCTTATGCACGGGTATTTTCGCACGTTATGCGTAGGCTACGGCCTGTATGCCGTGGGCAACACGGTGATGCTTATCTTGCTGTACTTTACCGACTATAAGGGAGCCGTGCTGGCCTCGGGGCTGTTTGCCGGTGTGGCCGGGCTGGCGACTGCCGTGTCGTTGCTTTTGCCGCAGCAGTTTTACGGCTTTGGCTTTTTGTTGGGTGCGGCGGTGTTTTTTATCGTGGCGCTGCTGCGGCTCGATACCTATACCGCCAACTTGCCTTATCGTATCCTGAGCCAGCAGCCCATTGTGGCGACCGACAAAACGGGTCGCTTTACACAGCTGGGCCGCTTGCTCGACCGTGCCGAACAACGCTATGAGGAAGGCCGACATAAGGTCGTGCCGCACGGCGCGTTCGAGCGCGCAGTAGTTCGCGTATATCGCAAGCATTGGGGAGGTTCTGATGGCCGTTAGGATGATGTCTCGCCGTCGCCTGCTTGAGGCGGCTGCCGGCGCGCTGTTGTTTTCGGGCTGCTCGGTGCAGGAAGACTCCTCGACCAAAAAGGTCAAAAAGCAGGACAAGATTAAAAAGGCCGAGTCCTCGGACGGTACCAAGCACCTACGCGATAAAGACGAGCTGTACGAGGTCTACGACGACTCGGGCATTGTGACCATGTACCTGACGGTCTCGCGCGGCAACAGCTCCGAGAACACCGACCACAGCTGGGCCGAGATCAACACGTACTCGGTGTATGACTATGCCGACATGGGCGTGACGCGCTATCAGGTTATGGGCCTGCTGCAGCCGGGCGACGAAGACGGCCCGGTGGCCGGCGAGGTTGGCTATGGCGAGGAAGCGCCCAATGCCACCGTGCAGGTGCGCGGCCAGACATCGAGCAATAACTCGCAAAAGAATTACAAGGTGGAGCTCAAAAAGGGCAAGGGTACCTGGCGCCAACAGCGCGCGATTGCGCTCAACAAGCACATGGGCGAGGGTATGCGTTTTCGCAACAAGATGGCCTACGACCTTATCCGTGGGATTCCCCAGATGATGGGCCTGCGCACGCAGTTTGTGCATCTGTGGGTGTGCGACCAGACCGAAAAGTCCAACGATATCTTTGAGGACTACGGCCTGTTTACGCAGGTGGAGCAGCTCAACAAGACGGCGCTTAAGGCGCACGGCTTGGATAAGAACGGGCACCTGTACAAGGTGAACAGCTTCGATTTCCATCGCTACGAGGACACCATTAAGCTGGCGGATGACCCCGACTATAACCAGACGGCGTTTGAGGGCATGCTCGAGATTAAGGGCGATTCGGACCACACCAAGCTCATCGAGATGCTCGATGCGCTCAACGGTGAATCGCAAAAGATCGATGACGTGCTCGACACCTACTTCGATATCGAAAATCTGGTCTATTGGCTGGCGTTTCAGATCCTGACGGGCAACTGCGATACGCAGAACCGTAACTGCTATCTGTACAGCCCGCTCAACTCAAATACTTGGTACTTTTTAGATTGGGATAACGACGGCATGTTGCGTAAGCTGGAGCTTTCTCTTACCGGGTTTTCGGACTACGCGAGCTGGGAGCGCGGCGCAAGCAACTACTGGGGCAACGTATTGTTCAATCGTGCGCTGCGCAGCAAATCGTTCCGAAGCGAGCTCGACCGCGCCGTCAAGGACCTGCGCTCGTATTTGACCGAGACTCGCCTGAGCAAGATGATCAAGCACTACCGCGAGGTTACTGAATCGCTGGTCTTTGCTTCGCCCGATATCGATAATCTGCCTGTCACCAAGGACCAATACGAGCAGATCGCCGCGGCGATTCCCTCCGAGATCGAGGAGAACTATAAGAGCTTTCGCGAGAGCTATAAAAAGCCCATGCCGTTCTACATTGGCGTGCCGCAGATCGATAACGGTAAGCTGCGCATTAACTGGGATGCGTCCTACGACTTTGAGGCGCGTGACATTCGCTACACCGTAGAGCTTGCGCGCGACTATGCCATCAAGGACGTGCTTTTTAAGGCCGACGACGTGCTGCTGCCTGAGGTTACCTGCGATGCGCCCGATGCCGGCCAGTATTTTGTGCGCGTGCGTGCCACCAACTCCGATGGCTATACGCAAGATGCGTTTGACTACTATGTGACCGACGACGGCAAGCACTACGGCATGAAGTGTTTTTACGTGCAAGACGGCGGTAAGGTCGTGGAGGACACGTATGAGGAGGGCTAGCGCGCTGCTTGAGCGCTTGGCGGCTCCGCCTGTGCGTACCACGCAGGAGCGTTACCGCCACGAGCTCAAATATCTCATTAACGAGGGCGAGCACGCCGCGCTTGCCTGTCGCATGGCGCCGGTGTTTAAGCTGGACAAGTATGCGCGGGCGGGCGGTTACACTATTCGCAGCCTGTATTTTGACGACTACTGCAACTCGGCCTACGAGGAAAAAGACGCCGGCATTCTCATGCGCAAAAAGTATCGCGTACGCATCTATAACGGCAGCGACAAGGTGATTAAGCTCGAGCGCAAAACGAAGTACGGTAGCTGGATCTACAAGGAGGATGCGCCGCTCACGCGCGGCGAGTTTGAGCAGATCCTGGCCGGCGACTACGACTTTTTGCTGAGGAGCCCCTATCCGCTCTGCCGCGAGTTCTACATCGAGTGCATCTGCAACATGATGCGCCCGCGGACCATCGTGGACTACGAGCGCGAGCCGTGGGTGATGGATGAGGGCACCGTGCGCATTACGTTTGACATGAACGTGCGTACCGCGGTGGGAAGCTTCGATATCTTTGACGCGACGCTGCCCGCGCTGCCGGTCCTGGAGCCCGGCAAGCTGGTGATGGAGGTCAAGTTTACCGAGTTTTGCCCGCAGCTGGTGCGCGATATGGTGCCGCCGGGAGCGGCCGAGCTTACGGCGGTCTCCAAGTACTGCCTGTGTTACGAAAAGACCGCCTACCTGCGCGGATTTAATTACTGGGAATCGGATTTTGAGAACCGAGGGGATATTTAGACCATGAGCACCAGGGACTTTTTTAAGAACTCCGTCTTGGAGGCGTTTGGCCAGGTCGACCCTGCCAAGATTGGCCTTTCGCTGCTCGTGGCGCTCGCCATGGGCATCCTGATCTATTACGTGTACAAGCGCTTTTTTACCGGCGTGGTGTATTCGCGCAGCTTTGCCGTGACGCTTGTGGGCATGTGCGTGCTCACCTGCATGGTCACGCTCGCGATCTCGACCAACGTGGTCATCTCACTCGGTATGGTCGGTGCTCTGTCCATCGTCCGCTATCGTACGGCGGTTAAGGACCCGCTCGACCTGCTGTATCTTTTTTGGGCCATTACCACAGGCATTACGGCAGGCGCCGGCATGTACGCGCTCGTGGGGCTTACGGCAGTGGTGATTGTGGTGATGATTGCCGGCTTTGCGAGCCACCAGGACAAGGCGCGCGTGTACATGATGGTCATCCACTACACGGGCCAGACCGCCGGCGACGATATCGTGCGTGCATTTGGGCGCACCAAGTTTACGGTGAAGTCCAAGACCATGCGCGGTGACAAGGTCGAGATGGCCGTGGAGGTGTTCTCGGACGGCGTTGACATGCCCTATGTGGATGCCATTCGCGCGCTCGACGGCGTTGAAGACCTGACGCTCATCCAGTACAACGGCGAATATCACGGCTAACTATGTTCCGGCGTTTTAACAAACGCCGGACCGCTCGACGCTGCGCGGGCATCTGCCGGGCGATCTGCCGCTCAAACCGTCGCTCGCGTACATAAAGTACGCTTCGCTCCTCTTTCGCGGCACCTCGCCACGGCAGCTGCCCGCTCGCTGACGTTTGCTCGACCTGGGTGGTTGAAATGATCCGCTGAGACCTTTCCAGTCGAATATTTTTCGGGCGAGGGTTGGGTATCATGGTGAAAGCGATTTCAACGACAGGGGTGCTCGTGGTAAAGATGAAAGATGTGGCCGAGCTTGCGGGCGTTTCGAGCGCCGCCGTCTCGCGCTACCTCAACGGTGGATATATCTCGGCGGACAAGGCCGAGCGCATTAAGCAGGCAATCGAGTTGACCGGATACGTGCGATCCAGCCAGGCTCGCGCGCTGCGCACCGGTTCCACCAAGCTCATCGGCGTCATCGTGCCTAAGATCAACTCGGAATCCGTGAGCCGCATTACCGCTGGCATTGGCCAGGTGCTCGGTCGCCGTGGCTACCAGATGCTGCTTGCCAACACCGACAATGCGCCCGATCGCGAGCTCGAATACCTCGATTTATTCCAAAACCATCCGGTTGATGGCATTGTGCTGGTGGCAACCATGATCACCGACGAGCACCGTCGGGCGATTGACTCGTGCCGCGTGCCCATTGTGCTGATCGGTCAGCATGTCGAGGGCGCGGCGTGTGTCTATCACGACGATTACGAGGCTGCCTTTGAGCTGGGCCGTGCGCTTGCGGGTCGCGTGGACGGCAAGATCGCCTACATTGGAGTTTCCGAAGAGGACCGCGCGGCCGGTTTCGACCGTCGTCGCGGTTTTGAGGCCGGCTTGCGCGCCGCGGGCGCGGTGCTTGATCCGAGCCTGATTCGCCAGGGGTCATTTACGCTCGACTCGGGCTATCGCGCTGCGCGCGAACTGTTTTCCGTCGATCCCGATGTTTCGTTTATCGCGTGCGCGACCGACACTATGGCGGCCGGCGCCCTGCGCGCTTTTGACGAGCAGCGCGGCGTGGGCGAGGGCGTGCGTCGCGTGAGCGGTTTTGGCGACAACGCGTTTTTGCGCGCGCTGACGGGCGGCATTCCCACCGTGCATTATGGCTACCTGACCAGTGGCGTCGAGGCGACCAATATGCTGCTCGACGCGCTCGATGGCGAGGAGGGTGAGAGCGGCCTGCGGACGCTCAAACTTGGACATCAGCTCATGAATGTCTAGTCCTTGGACGCGTCTGCCTGCCTTTGAATCCCCAGTTTTTGTCTCAAAACTACCATTCGCCGGCTTTTTCCTACCGTTCACCCTAATGTGAAAACGATTACAGACATATGAAACTGAAAACGATTACAGTGTAAGTGTCAAAGATGGCCGGGTGCAGATGCGCCCGTTGGAGGAAAGGGAAGTCATGGACTACCGCAAATCAGCCCAAGAGGTGCTCGACAACATCGGTGGCGCCGGCAACGTTGTTTCGGCCGCACACTGCGCCACGCGTCTGCGCCTGGTGATTGCCGATAACGCCAAGGTCGACAAGGAGGCCCTCGAGAATATCGACGGCGCCAAGGGCGTCTTTGAGGCCCAGGGCCAGCTTCAGATTATTTTTGGTACCGGCACCGTCAACAAGGTCTACGAGGAGTTCATCGCGCTCAGTGGCGTCGAGGCTGCCACCAAGGCCGAGGTCAAGGAGGCCGCGGCGCAGCAGCAGAACATCTTTATGCGTGCCATTAAGGTGCTCGGCGACGTCTTTGTCCCCATCATCCCCGCCATCGTGGCTTCGGGCCTGCTGCTGGGCATTATGAGTGCCCTCAACTTTATGGCCTCCAACGGCTTTATCGCGCTCGACACCAATAACTTTATCTACAAGATTGCCGACCTGGTCTCGGGAACGTCCTTTGGCATCCTGCA
>URKV01000057.1 GCA_900548565.1 uncultured Collinsella sp. | reverse complement strand
CTACACGCGTAAGATCGTCGGCAGCGTCAGATGTGTATAAGAGACAGGTCGTTGACGATCGAGGCGCCGCAGCGCACGGCCGCCTTGGCAACCGCCACATGACGCGTGTCGATCGAGACGATGGCGCCCTCCTTGGCCAGCGCGCGCACCACGGGCAGCACGCGGCGAGCCTCCTCGTCGGGGTTGACCGGGGTAAAACCAGGGCGCGTGGACTCGCCGCCCACGTCGATGATGTCGGCGCCGGCGTCGAGCATCGCCAGGCCGTACTCGATGGCGGCATCGGGGTCGAAGTGCTCCCCGCCATCGCTAAACGAATCGGGCGTCACGTTGAGGACGCCCATGATGCGCGGACGGTCAAAGCTGAGCTCGTACTTTCCGCACCGCCATGTCTTGCTGTCGTTCGCCATGAACATCCTCCTAAAATGCCCACGCCGCCGAGCTTGGGGAGCTGGCGGCGGGGTCGCTTTGCACTCAGTCTTTCTATTGTATCCGCGCGCGCGGGCTAGAACGCAAACGCGGCCGCGATGTCGCAAGAAATCAGCAGGTCGGCATTTGCATCCTGATCGGTAGGCGCCAAATTGCAAATGGCCAGCGTATCGCCGGTAAAGTATCGCGTAAGGCCTGCCGCCGGATACACCACGAGCGAGGTCCCACCTACAATGAGGGCATCGGCCGCGGCGATGGCGGCAACGGCACCGGTCAACACATGCTCGTCGAGCGGCTCTTCGTAGAGCACTACATCGGGCTTGATGCGGCCGCCGCACGCGGGGCACACAGGCACGCCCGCGGCATCCTCGTGCTCGCGCGAGCAAATCCACTCGGCGCTATAGACCGCGCCGCACGACTGGCAAATGTTGCGATGGACCGATCCGTGCAGCTCGAACACGCGCTGTGAGCCGGCCATCTGATGCAGGCCGTCAATGTTTTGCGTCACCACGGCATTTAGCTTGCCGGCGCGCTCCAGCTCGGCCAGCTTGGTGTGGCAGCGGTTGGGCTTGGCGCCAAGCGCGATCATCTTGGTGCGGTAGAAGTCGAAGAACTCGGCCGGGTGCACCTCGTAAAAGCTATGCGAGAGCATGGTCTCGGGCGGGTAGGCAAACTGTTGGTGATATAGGCCGTCCACGCTACGGAAATCGGGGATGCCACTCGCCGTGGAAACGCCCGCGCCGCCAAAGAAGACCACGCGCTTGTGGGTGCCAAACAGCTCCGCCAGCGCGGCGGAGGCCTGTTTGGAGTCCGTTATCGCCTGCGTCATATGAGTCCTCCGTCCGTGTCTCCGGGACGGCGGCGTTCGCACTATCACTCGCGGACTCCGCCCCGCTCTTGTTGCGTTAATCTTAAGCCTGCCAACCCCGTCGAAAGGACACCATGCCTCAGACTTACACTTTCGCCTCGTGGAACGTCAACGGCCTGCGCGCCGTGCTCAAAAAGGACCCGAGCTTTATCCAGATCGCGCAAGAACTCGACGTCGATATCCTGGCGCTGCAAGAGACCAAGCTGCAGGAGGGCCAGGTCGATATCGACCTGCCCGGCTATCACCAAACCTGGAGCTACGCCGAGCGCAAGGGCTACTCGGGCACCGCGGTCTTTAGCCGCCAGGAACCGCTGCGCGTACTGCGCGCCGACGCGCTGTTACCCTACGCCGGCGAGGGCGAGGCGGCCGAGCTCGTGGCGCAGGCCACGACCGAGGGCCGCGTCTGCGCGCTGGAGTTCGACAAGTTCTGGTTTGTGGATGTCTACACTCCCAACGCGCAAAACGAACTCGCCCGCATCGACGTGCGCATGGCCTGGGACGATGCCTACCGCGGCTTTTTGAACGCGCTCGAGTGCGAGACCGGCAAACCCGTCGTGACCTGCGGCGACTTTAACGTTGCGCACGAGGAGATCGACCTTAAGAACCCCAAGTCCAACCGCGGCAACGCGGGCTTTTCGGACGAAGAACGCGGCAAGTTTACCGAGCTGCTCAACGCCGGCTTTACCGATACCTGGCGCACGGCTAATCCAGACGTCGAGGGCGTCTACAGCTGGTGGAGCTATCGCTTTAATGCCCGCAAGAACAACGCCGGCTGGCGCATCGATTACTTCTTGGTAAGTGATTCAATCGCCAATACCGTGCGCGACACCGGTATCCGCGGCGATATCTTCGGCAGCGACCACTGCCCCGTCACCCTCACGCTAGAGCTCTAGCCCCAAGTAATTCCTCTAGGGGACAGAGGAAAACAGATCATGTGACCCCTCTCCCCCTATAAGTTGCGGTGGAATAGTTCCTGTTTGGGCAGCAAATAGCCAAAAACGAGAACTATTCCACCGCAAGTTCGTGAGGAAACGCGAAATGCCTTACAGCCCGTATTTCACGACGACACGGTTAATGCGACGGCACCAGGGCTTGTACAAGGCGGCCAAAAACACGCAGGTCGCGAGTCCGTGCGTGATATCGAACGGCACGGCGGTGGCAAGACGTGCCACGGCACCTGCCCAAGTAAGCGGCTGTACAAAACCAATGATGTCGTAGGCGTTGATCACAACGCCGTACAGCAAACCCGAAGCAAAGCCGTAGGTCAGCAGCGCCGGCATACGCACGGTGCCATCGGCGCGGTCGAATGCACCCGCATACGCCAGCGCACCGCCAACGTATCCCACGAGCCCCCAGGCATACATCTGCCACGGCGTCCACATGCCCTGCCCAAAAAAGAAATTGCTGGTCAGCGCCGCCAACGCACCGACCATAAAGCCGTTACGACGACCGAGTGTCGCCCCGGCGATAATGGCGATGGCACTCACGGGTTTAAAGTCGGGAATGGGTCCAAACAGGATGCGCCCCGCCGCCGCCAGCGCCGCCAGCACCAGCGTGGGCATAATCTGACGCAGGCCTGGACGCGATGCCTCATAGCCCGCAAAGAACAGCGCAAGCACCAACGCCACCACAACCAGCATGGCCAACGCTGCCTGCTCAACACCCGCCAGCAACGCGGCAGCCATCACCGCCGGCACCGCCAACAACAGCGGGATCTCCAGTTTTGCAAGCAAACGCGAGAAACGACAGTCCGTCATCCCATCACGCCCTATAGAACACGTTGTCGGCAAAGAAGTCGGCCGGGGACTCCATGCAGGCAATCTCGTCGTCAAACATCATGGCGACGTCGTCGGCTACCTGCTCGGCAAAGTCCAAATCGTGCGTAGCCATGATGACGGTGCCGCCAGCCTTCGCATGGTCACGCAGGGCGCGGGCGATGGTGCGGCGACTCTCCAGGTCCAAGCCCTTCGTGGGCTCGTCAAGCAGCAGCAGCTCGGGGCCGATCAGCAGCAGCTTTGCCAGTGCGAGCAGCTGGCGCTGTCCGCCCGAGAGGTCGTAGGGGTGGCGCGTCTCCAGGCCGTCCAATCCCAGTTGCGCCGCACGCTCCCGCGCCAAGTTCTCGTCATATCCGCAGGTCGAGGCCCATTCCATCAGCTCGTCGCGAACCGTTTCGGCGACCAGCAATGCCTTGGGATTCTGTGGCAGCAGAGCCGCCGAAGCCGCCCCACGCACCATGCGGCCACGCTGCAGCTTAGCCGTCTTGGCCAGCACCGAGAGCATCGTCGACTTGCCACAGCCGTTTCCGCCCACGACCGCATGAACCGCGCCGGCTGAAAACGTCACATCGAGCCCGCGCAGCACCCAACCGCCCGCGCGATCGTAGCGAAACCAGCCCTCCGACAGGGTGGTAGCCGACCCACCGTGCATTTTTTGGAGTATTCTGCTTCCATCCGTGCGCGGGAAGGCTTCCGAGCCGTTCTTGAGCGACGTTTGCGCCACAAATTCGGACGATTTGTCCAATTCCGAACTTTTTTTCGCGCTCGATACGTCCCCGGGCGGCTCCAGAGAGCCCAAATTGTCCTCACGCCTGCTGAATACTCCTTTATTTGCACATCGGATGGCACCCCACCCCAACACGTCATCGGAAAACAGCGATTCTCGGCGTCCCAAAGAAGCCATATCCGCCGCCTCGTGCACGCGGCCATCCTCAATCCGGTACGCACACGTCGCGTATTCGAGCATTGGGCGCGGCTGATGCGTCGCCACAACAACCGTGCAGCCCAGCTCGCGATTCACACGAAACAGCGCGTGCAGGAAATTCTTCTCCGCAACCGGATCAAGCTGAGACGTGGGCTCGTCGAGCAGCAGCACGCGCGGGCGTAATGCCAGCACAGCCGCCAGCGACAGCAGCTGTTTGCGTCCACCCGAAAGCGTATCGGTGTCGCGGTGAAGCCAATCCTCCAACCCAAAGAAATAGCTGGTCTCGGCAACACGGCGGCGCATCTCGTCGCGCGACACACCCAGATTCTCTAGGCCAAACGCCATCTCGTGCCACACGGTTTCGCACACGATCTGGTTCTCGGGATCCTGAAACACATAGCCCACGCGCTCCGCCGATGCCCGCACATCCATGTCGGCGACGGGCTCGCCCAGCACGCGCAGCTCGCCGGAGCGCGTACCCGCTGGCGCGATCTCGGGCTTGAGCAGCGACAGCAGCGTCGACTTACCCGATCCGGTACCGCCAACAAGCAGTGCAAACGCACCTTGGGAAACACGCCAATCAAGCCCCTCGAGCACCGGTGCCTTGACCCCGGGATAGGCAAAACTAAGGCCTCGCACCTCAATCGCCGGCGCGGCCGAGCCATATGCCACACCCGCCGCCGAGCTCCTATCAAACCGAGCCATCAGCCAAACCTCTTCTCATCAATCGCGTGCAACGCGCAAGGCAACACCATCCAGGCGGCGTACACGACATAGCCTGGCCACGGCGCCGGCACCGAGAGCTGCGGATAAAACGAATACTGCGTCGTCGCGGTCCACGCCACCGCCACCGCGGCAGCGCCAAACAGTACGAGCCCGGCCAGCGCGGCAACGTCACTGTGCCCCAGCCGATACCGCGCATACGTCGTACGACGCGTCGCGGCACCCCACCCGCGCGAGCGCATCGCGTCCGCGCGCTCCAGCGAATCTTCCATGCCCCAGCCCATCAACACGCTCGATGCCCGCAAGCGCGAGCGCACGGGGTCGGCCGGCGCACGCCCCGGTACATCAATCGCGTCCTGCACCGCCAGCACCGTGCGGCCGCGGCGCAAAAACTGTGGGATAAGCCGCATGCACATCGAGATCATAAGCGCGATCACCGGCGCGGCGTTGCCTAACAGTGCGAGCACCTTGTCGTATTCGAGCATCGACGCCGCGGCCTCAAACCACAGCACGCTCGCCACAAACAGCCCGCCCATGCACAGGCCGTATACCATGCTTTCCAGATACACCGCGCGCATGCCAATACGGAACAGCTCCGTCGAGCCCGAGGCGCTAAACAGCGGATTGACCAGCGCGATAATCGAAATCACCGGCAACTGCCAGCGAAGCGCCCCCAACGTGCGCGCAGCACCGCGCGTCGCAAGCCCGTACGCCAGCCCGCCCGCAAGCGACAGCGCGATCAGCACCGGTTGCATCGAGAACATGGTGAGCCCCAGCGTCAGTACTATATAGAGTGCCGGCACAGCCGGATGCGACATCGAGAATGCCGCGACGGGCTCGCCGCCAAACTCCTCTCGTATGTTGTCCACGGGCACCCCCGTCCCCTCGCTCAAACGACAGCTCCGCAGCACCGCCAACGCCGCACGCAAGCAGCGCAAACGCCACGCCGGCGGCGCAAGCCTCAACCGCCGCAAACCAATCGCTACGCGCTCAACATATGCCTGCGGTATCATATTGCGCCGTGTATCGTTTCCAAACACACGTCTCTATAACGTAACAGGAGATCACATGGACGCAACCGCAATTATCCTCGCTGCCGGCGAGGGCACCCGCATGAAGTCGAACCACTGCAAGGTTTCGCACAAGATCCTGGGCAAGCCCATGGTCCAGTGGATCGTCGACGCTACCATCAAGGCCGGCTGCAACCGCGTCGTGGTCGTCATCGGCAGCCACGCCGACGAGATGCGCGCCCTCATCGACGGCACCTACGCCAGCAGCGCCACCAAGGTCGAGTGCGTCGAGCAGACCGAGCGCCTGGGCACCGGTCACGCCGTGAAAGTCGCGCTCGAGGCCTGCGGCATCACGCAAGGCCCCGTCGTCGTGCTCAACGGCGACTTGCCCCTCATCACCGCCGACACCGTTGCCAAGTTCGCGCAAACCGTCGCCACCGGCGAGCTCGCCTGCACCGTCATGACCATGACCCCGCCCGACCCCTTCGGCTACGGCCGCATCAAGCTGGGCGCCGACGGCCAGATCGAGCGCATCATCGAGCAGAAGGACTGCACGCCCGAGCAGGCCGCCACGCTGCTGGAGTGCAACGCCGGCTGCTACGCCTTTGACGGCGCGCAGCTCGCCGCCCACATTAACGAGATCGGCAACGACAACGCGCAGTCCGAGTACTACCTGCCCGACATGCTCGAAATCCTCAAGGGTCACGGCCAGGCGGTCTCCATCTTCCACTGCGATGACTACCGCGACGGCCTGGGCGTCAACAGCCGCATTCAGCTCGCGCAGCTCACCGCTATCGCGCGCGACCGCATCAACGAGCACTGGATGGCCGAGGGCGTCACGTTCATCGATCCCACGCAGGCCTGGATCGGCCCCGATGCCGTTATCGGCCGTGACACCGTCGTGTGGCCGCAGACGCACCTGATCGGCCACGTCACCGTGGGCGAGGAGTGCCAGCTCGGCCCCAACAGCCGCCTCACCGACACCACCGTCGGCAGCGGCTGCACCATCGATGAAACCATCGCCGTCGAGGCCGTCATCGAGAACGGCGTCGACTGCGGCCCGCGCGCCTACCTGCGCCCGGGCACCCACATGCTCGACGGTTCCAAGGCCGGCACGCACGTGGAGATCAAGAAGTCCACGATCGGCGAGGGCTCCAAGGTGCCGCACCTGTCCTACATCGGCGATACCACCATGGGCTCCGGCGTCAACGTGGGCGCGGGCTCCATCACCTGCAACTACGATGGCGTACACAAGCACAAGACCGTCATCGGCAAGGATGCCTTCATCGGCTCCGACACCATGATGGTCGCGCCCGCCCAGATTGGCGACGGCGCGCTCGTGGCCGCCGGCTCCGTCATCACCGAGCCGGTCCCGGCAGACGCACTTGGCCTGGGTCGTGCCCGTCAGGTAAATATTGAGGGCTGGGCCGCCGATTATCGCCGCCGTCTGCACGAGGACGACGAGGTATAACGTTTTACCAAGCATCTAAGGAGCTGTTCCCATGGGGGCGGCTCCTTTTTTCTATCGTGACCTGCGCGACAGGATGAGTGGTCGGTTCGTGTCCGTTGACGGTAAAGACGTTATCAAGACTCGATAAACCCCGCCGCGCGGTTACAATGCAACAAGGCATCTATATGGCATTCGATATAAAGGAGAAGGGTAATGCCGATTAATGATCCCGAGAAGTCGGAGAATATGCGCAAGTCCATCCGCGTGTATTCCGGTTCCTCCAACCGTCCCCTCGCTCAGAAGATCGCTGAGTACCTTGGGGTCGAGCTTTCGGGCCTTACGCTAAAGCAGTTCGCCAACGGTGAGATTTACGCCCGCTACGACGAAACCGTCCGCGGCGCCGACGTCTTCCTGATTCAGTCCGTGGCCGGCGGCAACGTCAACGACATGCTCATGGAGCTGCTCATCGCCACCGACGCTGCCAAGCGCGCATCCGCCCGCTCCATCACCGCCGTCATCACCCACTACGGCTATGCCCGCCAGGACCGCAAGGCCGGCCCGCGTGAGCCCATCACCGCCCGCCTCGTCGCCAACCTGCTCGAGCGCGCTGGCGTCAACCGCATCATCACCCTCGACCTGCACCAGGGCCAGATTCAGGGCTTCTTCGATATCCCGGTTAACCACCTGTCCGCGCTGCCGCTGTTTGGCCAGTACTACAACGACATGCACTTCGACACCGACAACCTGGTTGTCGTCTCCCCCGATGTGGGCCGCGCCAAGGCCGCCAAGAAGCTGTCCGACATGCTCGGCTGCGACCTGGCCATCGCCCACAAGGGCCGTCCGCGCCACAACGCCGCCGAGGTCATGGGCATCATCGGTGACATCAAGGGCAAGACCTGCATCATCAACGACGACATGATCGACACCGCTGGCACCCTGTGCGCCAACGTCAAGGAGCTCAAGGCTATGGGCGCTGGCGACATCTACGTCTGCGCCACCCACGGCATCTTCTCCGGTCCGGCCATCGAGCGTCTGAACGACGCCCCGATCGTCGAGTGCCTTGTCACCGACGCCATTCCCGTCGAGGTCGGCGGCAAGATCAAGACCATCTCGGTCGCCGAGGAGTTCGCTCAGGCCATCTCCGCCGTTTACCACGAGGAGCCCGTCTCCACGCTCGTCGGCGGCGATTTCGCGCTGTAGTCGCATCGTCCTTGCAACCCGGCGCATCGCCGTCGGAACAGAAGAAACCCCCGCGCTCCCCCTTGCTTCGCAAAGGTCGCGCGGGGGTTTCTTCTGTTCCGACGGCTTGCTCTGCCGCAGCCGTGCTTTTGTCTGGTGGGATTTCGCTGAAACGAAGTCTCGCCTTCGGCGGGCGTGGTAGCCTTTGTCGTTGATTGAACTATTTACGTAACGGAGGACAAACATGGCAGCTGCACAGCCGCTTAAGATTCGCATGGTTGCCGGGCTTGGCAACCCTGGCGAGGAATATGCCGAGACCCGCCACAACGCCGGCTTTAAGGCGATCGACGAGCTGGCCCGTCAGGCCGGCGTCACGTACTGGAAAAACCAGGCCGGCGCCGAGGTCGCGCTCATCAACATCAACGATCCCGAGGAAGAGGGCGGTAAGCGCCAGATTGTACTGGTCAAGCCGCAGTCGTATATGAATACCTCGGGTGGCCCCATCTCCAAGCTCTGCCGCGAGTACAAAATCAAGGTCGAGGAGCTGCTCGTGATCCACGACGAGCTCGACATTCCCGCCGGCGACGTACGTGTTAAGGTGGGCGGCGGCCACGCCGGTCACAACGGCCTGCGCTCCATCATCGACAAGATGGGCAGCCGCGACTTCAGCCGCATCCGCACCGGCATCGGCAACCCTCCCGGCAAGATGGCCGTCGCCGACTACGTTCTTAAGCAGCTGCGCGCCCGCGAGGCCGAGGATTTCCAGGACACCTGCGCCCGCGCGGCCGACGCCGCCGGCCTGGCGATCGTGCACGGCGTGGTCTATGCCCGCGACCACGTCAACGGTGCCGCCTCCGCCAACGGCAAGCACTAAAACCTACCATTTAGGGACAGGTTTATTTTGGCAGGTTTTATATGCGGAAACGCCGCGGATGCCGCGTCGCAATAAACCCTGTGCCGCCATACATATGCAACGCTCCAAATGGGGCCGGCCTCACCGAAGCGCGAGGCCGGCCCCATTTGCCGTTTTACCTGATAAAACCGACCAAAATAAACCTCTCCCCCTTTGGTAGGCCAAAGTGGATAAACCCTGCTCCCAACAGCCGAAGACACACGTAAGCGACATGTCCATGAGGGTATAATTTGCACCGTATGTCTGCACAACGCCTGTGCGCGTACGGTTTTATTCGGGCTACCGTCCATTTCCGTGGAGGCACGGTTCGGCGGCCCTAACAAGAGAGGGGTTCTATGTATAAAATCCTGGAGAAGACGCAGTTCTCGGAGAAGGTGTTCAAGTTCCGCATCGAGGCGCCTGCAATCGCCAAGCATGCGCACGCTGGACAGTTCCTCATGGTTCGCGCCAACGAGACGGGCGAGCGCGTCCCGTTTACCCTGGCCGGCTGGAACGGTGACGAGGGCTGGGTCGAGTTCATCTTCATGATGATCGGCAAGACCACCGAAATGCTTTCCACCTACGAGGCCGGCGAGTCGCTGCGCGACGTCGTGGGCCCGCTGGGCGTTCCCACCGAGATGGCCGAGGGCCCCTGCGCCGTCATTGGCGGCGGCGTCGGCCTGGCAATTGCCTTCCCGGTCGCCAAGCACCTGGTCGAGACCGGCCACGAGGTGCACGCCATCATGGGCGCCCGCACCAAGGACCTCCTGCTCATGGAGGACCAGTTCCGCGAGCTCCTCGACGAGGACCACATCCACATCACCACCGACGACGGCTCCTACGGCGAGCAGGGCGTTGTCACCGCTCCGCTGGAGCGCTTGCTGCAGGACAAGGCCGTGAGCCAGGTCTTCTGCGTCGGCCCCGTTCCGATGATGAAGTTCTCGACCCTCACCGCCCAGAAGTACGACACCCCCATCACCGCGTCGCTCAACCCCATCATGGTTGACGGCACCGGCATGTGCGGCTGCTGCCGCGTCGAGGTGGGCGGCGTGACCAAGTTCGCTTGCGTCGACGGCCCCGACTTCGATGCCACCCTGGTCGACTGGGATGACCTTCGTGCCCGCCAGGCCGCTTACCGTTCCGAAGAGGGCGAGTCCCTCAAGGCCTATGAGGAAAAGAGCTGCGCATGCCACTAGTTAACGGTCGTTTCGTTGCCGATATGAAGTCGCCCCGCACCCCCGATAACGAGGAGCCGGCTGCCGAGCGCGCCTGCGACTTCCGCCCCGTCGACAAGGGCTTCACCGAGGAGATGGCGCTGGCCGAGGCCGAGCGCTGCCTCAACTGCAAGAAGCCGTTCTGTGTTGAGGGCTGCCCCGTCAACATCAACATCCCCCGCTTTATCGAACAGATCCGCGAGAAGGACTTCGGCGGCGCTCTCGATACCATCCGCGAGGACTCCATGCTTCCCGCCATCTGCGGCCGCGTCTGCCCGCAGGAGAACCAGTGCGAGGGCAAGTGCATCCGTGGCAAGAAGTCCGAGCCCGTGGCCATCGGCCAGCTCGAGCGCTTCCTGGGTGACCGCCCCGAGCTCGCCTCCACGCCCAAGATGGCCCCCAAGAACGGCAAGAAGGTTGCCGTCGTCGGCTCCGGCCCGTCCGGCATCACCTGCGCCGGCGAGCTCGCCCGCAACGGCTTTGACGTCACCGTCTTCGAGGCATTCTTCACCGGCGGCGGCGTGCTGGTCTACGGCATCCCCGAGTTCCTGGCTCTTATACACATCTGACGCTGCCGACGATCTTACGC
>URKV01000056.1 GCA_900548565.1 uncultured Collinsella sp. | reverse complement strand
GCATTCACCGGGACCGACTTCGTCCTTGCTCACATCCGCGTCGGCCTGTACGCCATGCGTGAGCTCGACGAGAAGATTCCTCTCAAGTACGGCTGCGTTGGCCAAGAGACCTGCGGTGCCGGCGGTATCGCCTACGGCATGCGCTCCATCGGCGGCGTCATCGAGATCCTCGACTACATGGAGAAGTACAGCCCCAACGCATGGATGCTCAACTACTCCAACCCCGCGGCCATCGTCGCCGAGGCCTGCCGCGTGCTGCGCCCCAACAGCCGCATCATCAACATCTGCGACATGCCGATCGACCTCATGGATAAGATGAGCCGTATGTGCGGCATCAAGGATCGTCGCGAGCTGCAGTATAGCTACTACGGCCTCAACCACTTTGGTTGGTGGAGCAAAATCTACGACAAGGATGGCAACGACCTCATGCCGCAGATTAAGGAGCACATGGCTAAGAACGGCTACCTGGACGGCATCGAGCACGAGGCCGGTAAGGAGCAGCATGTCGAGGAGAGCTGGATTCACACCTTCGGCAAGGCCAAGGATGTCTATGCTGTCGATCCCGAGACGATTCCCAATACCTACCTCAAGTATTACCTGTACCCGGACTATGTCGTTGAGACGTCTGACCCCAACTACACTCGCGCCAATGAGGTTATGGACGGCCGCGAGAAGAAGGTCTTTGGCGCTTGCCGCGACATCATCGCCAAGGGTACTGCCAAAGACGGCGGCTTTGAGCCGGATGTACATGCCAACTACATCGTCGACCTTGCCTGCGCACTGGCCGAGAACACGCTCGAGCGCTTCCTGCTGATCGTCCCCAACGATGGCGCTGTGCCCAACTTCGACCCGACGGCCATGGTCGAGGTGCCTTGCATCGTCGGTTCCAACGGCTTTGAGAAGATCTGCCAGGGCCCGATTCCGCAGTTCCAGAAGGGCCTGATGGAGCAGCAGGTTTCCGTCGAGAAGCTCGTTGTCCAGGCTTGGGTCGAGGGCAGCTACCAGAAGCTCTGGCAGGCGCTCACGCTCTCCAAGACCATTCCTTCGGCAAGCGTTGCTAAGCAGATCCTGGACGAGCTCATCGAGGCCAACAAGGATTTCTGGCCTGAGCTTAAGTAAGGACTACTGTCTCGAACCCTCACACATCTCTGCTTCATTTGCGCCGCCGCGGCGTCCGGATTCGCCCGGATGCTGCGGCGGCGCTATACTTATGCAGTTTGAAGTACCTGTACCAAAAGGAGCTGTCGTGTCCCTTTCCATCGGTATCGTGGGCCTGCCCAACGTGGGCAAGTCGACGCTGTTCACCGCGCTTACCAAAAAGACCGGCCTTGCCGCCAACTACCCGTTCGCCACGATCGACCCCAACGTGGGCATCGTCGATGTGCCCGATAGCCGCCTGCAAAAGCTCGCCGACATCGTCAACCCCGGCCGCATTGTGCCGGCTACGGTCGAGTTTGTCGACATCGCGGGCCTGGTGAAGGGTGCCAACGAGGGCGAGGGCCTGGGCAACCAGTTCTTGGCAAACATCCGCGAGACCGATGCCATCTGCGAGGTCGTGCGCTACTTTAAGGACCCCAACGTCATGCGTGAGGTGGGCCGCACGGGCGAGTTCGTCGATCCCGCCGGCGATGCCGACACCATCATGACCGAGCTCATCCTGGCCGACATGGGCACGCTTGAGAAGCAGCTGCCCAAGCTCGAGAAGGAGGCCAAGCGCGACAAGGAGCTCATGCCCAAGTTCGAGGTCGCTAAGCGCCTGCTTGCCTGGCTCAACGAGGGCAAGCGCGCCGCATCCATGGAGATGACCGATGAGGAGCGTGCCGCCGCCAAGGGCCTGTTCCTGCTCACCATGAAGCCCATCCTGTATGTGGCCAACGTGGACGAGGATATGCTCAACGACGATCTGGCGCCCATCGATGGTGTTAAGCCGCTGCCCATCTGCGCCAAGATCGAGGCCGAGCTTTCCGAGCTCGATCCCGAGGACGCTGCCGACTACCTGGAGAGCCTGGGCCTGGAGCAGCCCGGTCTGGACGTGCTCGCGCAGGCCGCCTACAAGCTGCTTGGCCTGCAGTCGTTCTTTACGGCCGGCGAGATGGAGGTCAAGGCCTGGACGGTGCGTCAGGGCGCGACCGCCCCGCAGGCCGCCGGTGTCATCCACACCGACTTTGAGCGCGGCTTTATTAAGGCCGAGGTCATTGGCTACGACGACTACATCGAGCTCGGCGGCGAGCAGGGCGCAAAGGCCGCCGGCAAGCTGCGTATTGAGGGCAAGGATTATGTCATGGCCGATGGCGACGTCGTGCACTTCCGCTTTAACGTGTAAGGACGACGCGCATGTTTAAATATGGAAAAAAAGCCGGCTACATGGGCATCGCGCTGCTGGTGCTTGCGGTGATTCCGCTGGTGGTTGCAGCGTGTGTTATCCCCAACATTGGTCCCGAGGTGGCAACAAAGTTTAATGTCGCCGGCGAGGCGACGCGCTGGGGCAAGAGCTATGAGTTGCTGGCACTGCCGGTGCTCAACCTGCTGCTGAGCGTGGCGACGTACTTTACGGCAGGACGCCAGGCTAAAAACAATGATGACTCCGCCGCCATGGCGCGCATCGTGTGCGAGCGCTACCTGCGCAACGGCTGTATCACGGGCGTGTTCTTCAACGTGGTTAACGTTTACTTTATGTACTCGGCGATTACCGGAACGGGCTTTGGCTTTGGTTTCTAGCTTGTCCTTTTAGGCAACGAGCCTGCACGCATATTCAATGGCTGCTGCGAGGCCGCCGCTCGATCGTGGTTTAAAGACCATATCGGCGGCGGCCTCGTTTTCGTATCCGGCGCCACGAAGGGCGAGTGCTATGCCGGCTTCTAAAAGGAGCGGCAGGCCGCGTTGGCTGGTTGCGATTACGGCAGCCTGATTGAGCGAGCAGCCGTGCGTTTGGCATTGAATGGCAAGTTCACCTTGCGCCGGGCAAGGGACCAGAACGGCGACGACGCGACTTGATAGCAATGCAAATGCTGTGCGCTCATCGGGCGAAAGGCATTCTGCTTCAACGACGACGAGCTTGGGCGGTGCGCTGTTTGTGCGAAGCGTGGCTCGGTACATGCGGACCGAAGAACCCGACATAGAAAACTCCTGTGTATTCGGCAAAACGTAAACATAGTTTACGTTTATGTTCGGCCCCATTTCAAACTCGTCTGCATGGACGAACGTGCGAAACAGATTCTTGGCAGGCGGGTCGAAGAGACACGCAGGGACCTTGGTATCTCCAAGGTCGATTTTTGTGTGGCGACAGGAATCAGCCGACCCTATCTCGACCGAATCGAAGACGGGACGGCAAATTTCACGCTCAAGGTTCTATTTAAGATCGCGCCCGCACTCGGCATGACGGTGTCAGAGCTTCTCGAGGGTATCGAATAGGGCGTTTTCCGCTGCTATTTGACGCTCTTTGGGCGGGTCCCCCTGGTTGCGATGTGCAAAATCGCGAGTATTCAGCACCAGTTCGGCCGTAGATGGTAGCTCGAGCGGCTGGCTTTGCCTTTTTGACAGTAGATAATCCACACGCTAAATAAAAATGAGGAATAAATATTTACTAGACGGACCCTTCGTCCTAAAAGTTCGTCTAACAATCGGCCGATTCTATGCCTCCGTCGGAGAAATTGCAGAATACTCCGATTTTTGCACGGCCCAAGGGGGACCACCTGTCGTTTAAGGTTGCGATAAGTGGAGCTGCCTTAGAGATTACGCCATCGGGATACGGTCGTGGTTGACTTGGCTGTAGAACAGGCGCTGGATTTCGGCGGCATCGCGTGACTGGCCGAGTGCCCACATGGTTTTGGCCACGAGCGTCTCGGTGGTCATGTCGTCGCCGCGCAGAATGCCCGGATGATCGGCGTAAGCACGGCCGACCTCATAAATGCCCAGATCGAGGCCCTCTTCGGGGACCTGCGTGGTCATAACGACGGTGCGACCCGAATCGACCCAGCGGAAAATTGCCTCTTGGAACGACTCGCCCGACTCACCAAACTCGGGGATACCGCCAATGCCAAAGGTCTCAAGGATTACAGCATCGTAGCTATCGGCAAGGGCGTCGAGGATGCCCGGGTTTACGCCGGGCGTAAGCTTGAGTACAAATACGCGCGGGTCGATGCTGTCGTAGAAACGCACCGGGTTTTCGCCCTGATGCGTGCCGTGAAGCCCATTGCGCACGATGCGGTCATTGCGGATGTAGGCAATGGGTGGATAGTTGACGCTAATGAACGCGTTAAAGCTCATGGTGCGCTGCTTGCGGGCGCGCGTGCCGGCAATGGCAACGCCGCCAAACACGATCGAAACGTCGTGTGAGTGCTCGTCGAGCGCATAGAGCAGGCTCTGATACAGGTTGAGCTTGGCGTCGGTAAAGGGGTTGCCCATGGGTTTTTGCGAGCCGGTGAGTACGATGGGCTTGGGGCTGTCCTGAATCAGATAGGAAAGTGCTGCTGCGGTGTAGCTCATAGTGTCCGTGCCGTGTAGAATCACGAAGCCGTCGTGGTCGGCATAGCCCTCGACGATGACATCGCGGATGCGCATCCAATCGCTCGGGCGCATATTGGTGCTGTCGATGTTCATGGGCTGCACGACGTCGAGCTCGCAGAGGCCCGAGATCTCGGGGACGCTCTGGGCGAGCTCCTCACCGGTCAGGGCGGGGGAGAGGCCGTTGCCGTCCTCGGTCGATGCGATGGTGCCGCCCGTGGCGATGAGAAGGATGCGCTTCATGCTGGTATTCCTATCGTATTTGCCGCCGCAAGGGCGGAGTCGTTCAGCAGTATTGTGGCACAGGGCGTCCAATGTTCAAACGTATTACATCATCTGTAACGTTTGGTAACACTTCAATTGCCGTCAAATAAGGGCCTAGGTCGTGCGTTTGCCGTGCGCTGATGGCTGCGAGGGGCGAGAAACCCCATATAACGTGTACACTATGGAGGTTATTTTCGTTCATTCACGCGGGTGGGCACCGGCTCCCCGCCAACAAGAGGGGGAACCATGGATCAAAAGGCTTCCGCAAAGGTCCTCGTACTCGACTTTGGTGCGCAGTACGGTCAGCTCATTGCCCGTCGCGTCCGCGACCTCAACGTGTATTCCGAGATTGTCCCCTGCGACATCTCGGCCGACGAGATTCGCGAGATGAACGCCTCTGCGCTCATCCTTTCTGGCGGTCCGGCTTCCGTGTATGCCGAGGACGCTCCGTCTATCGATCCCGCCATCTTTGACCTGGGCCTTCCCGTCCTGGGCTTCTGCTACGGCCATCAGATCACGGCCGTGACGCTCGGCGGCAAGGTCGGCCACTCCGAGGTGGGCGAGTACGGCCGCGCCACCATCACGCGCACGGCCGGCGCCAAGCTCTTTAACTCCACGCCCATGGAGCAGACCGTGTGGATGAGCCACCGCGACGCCGTTTCCGAGGTGCCCGAGGGCTTTACCGTTACCGCCAGCACTGACGTGTGCCCGGTTGCTGCCATGGAGTGCGTCGAGCGCAAGATTTTCACCACGCAGTTCCACCCCGAGGTCAAGCACTCCGAGTATGGTCAGCAGCTGCTGAGCAACTTCCTGTTTGAGATCTGCGGCCTGGAGCCCAACTGGAGTATGGACAACCTGGTCGAGACCATGACGGCCGAGTTCCGCGAGAAGGTCGGCGACGACCGCGTGATTCTAGCCCTGTCCGGTGGCGTCGACTCCTCCGTCGTGGCTGCGCTGGGCGCTCGCGCCGTGGGCAAGCAGATGACCTGCGTGTTCATCAACCACGGTCTGCTGCGCAAGGGCGAGCCCGAGCAGGTGGAGGAGGTCTTCACCAAGCAGTTCGATGTCGACTTTATCCACGTCCACGCCGAGGACCGCTATGCCGAGCTTCTGGCCGGCGTGACCGAGCCCGAGGAGAAGCGCCGCATCATCGGCACGCAGTTCTGGAAAGAGTTCTTCGCCGTGGCGCAGCAGCTCGAGACCGACGGCAAGCCGGTCAAGTACCTGGCTCAGGGCACCATCTACCCCGACATCATCGAGTCCGGCGCTCGCAAGACGGGCGGCAAGACGGCCACCATCAAGAGCCACCACAACCTGATCCCGTTCCCCGAGGGCGTGCACTTCGACCTCATTGAGCCGCTCGATCACTTCTTTAAGGACGAGGTCCGTGCACTTGGTCTGGCGCTCGGCCTGCCGGGTCACATCGTGTTCCGCCAGCCTTTCCCGGGCCCGGGTCTGGCCATCCGCATCATCGGTGCGGTCGACAAGGAGAAGCTCGAGATCCTCAAGAACGCCGACGCTATCGTGCGCGAGGAGCTCGACGCCTACAACCAGCGTCTGTTTGAGCAGACCGGCGAGCGCAACTCCGAGCACAGCTGCTGGCAGTATTTCGCGGTCCTGCCTGACATCAAGTCCGTTGGCGTTATGGGCGACGAGCGTACCTATCAGCGCCCGATTATCCTGCGTGCCGTCGAGTCCAGCGATGCCATGACCGCCGACTGGGCCAAGCTGCCCTACGACGTACTGGCCCGCATCTCCGGCCGCATCGTTGCCGAGGTTCCCGGCGCCAACCGCGTGTGCTACGACATCACGTCCAAGCCCCCCGCGACCATCGAGTGGGAATAACGGGAACAGGCTTCTGAACTCGCGTTTTGGTGCTGCCGAATACCGCCTGATACTGTTTCGGCATCGCCGCAGGGCAAAGCCACCAGCGAAATAGTGGGAATAACAGCCTCCGGACCTTCTGGTTCGGAGGCTTTCTTTTTGCATGCCTACCTGGGAAAACGAATCAATTATTCCCGCATACCCCTACTGGGCGGTACGGCGGAGTACTCGGCGGTACGGGAATAATTGGGCCCTGCGGGAATAATTCACAATTCGGATCCTCCGAGGGGCGATTTCGAGCGGGTGAAACTGAGTTGAAACTGCGTGGCGGATTCAAACCCTTTTCGCTTGTATTTACCCAGGTCAACAAACGGGAATAAAGAAACGCGGAAATCGGTTTCCGCAGTTTCGACAACCCCGAATGCCGCCGAATAACGCCGTGTATCTTGCTGTATTTTGGCGCGCAATTATTCCTCGAACGGGGCTTCCGGGGTGCCGATTTCATACGGGAATAATGGAACAGCCTCCGGAGAACCGGAGGCTGTTCGCAAGGAAACGTCAATTCACCTGGGAAGATGTCAGAAAGAGGCTTTCCAGTCGGCGTAAGCGTCCTCGTCGAGTTCGCCGCGCTCGAGTTCGGCACGCTTTTCGGCCCAGGTTTTGATCGACTGCGCAAGCTTTGCGGCATGCGGCGCCTTGGGGTCGACCGCCAGGCCCATGCCGTCCTCGCTGGGGACGAGGCCGTAGCCCTCCTCCAGCTGCAGCAGCAGGGCCATGAGGTCTCGAGACGTCTCGACGCCGTAGTCCTTGAGCGCGCCCTCGGAGACCTCGAGCGCCTTCGCGATCTTCTCGAGCAGCTCGGGCTTAACCGCGCGGATGCCGCTCTCGTAGTGTCTGATCGCACCCTCGGTAAGCCCTACGGCATCGGCGAGCTGGGCCTGCGTAAAGCCCTTCGCCTTGCGATGCCGCCGAATGTTGTCGCCTGTCGCCATGTGCCCTCCTGTAGATTTCGTCGGCGACCATTCTATCAGCGTACGAGTTTGTACGCAATTCTATTGACAGTACGGATACGTACGATTATTCTCGGGAATATCAGCGTACAGATACGTACGGATAGATAGGAGGTCCAAGATGGAACAGCCGGTAGCGAGGACGCCGAGGCCGAGCATGCTCACCGCCGACGAGGTGGCGGAGCGCCTGAAAATCAAGAAAGGCAGCGCCTACGAGGTGATCCGGCAGATGAACAAGGAGCAGGAGGCCCTCGGGCGCGTGGTGATTCGCGGACGCGTCCGCAGCGACCTGTTCGATGCCCGCTACTTCCCGGAGGTGGACGATGCCAGCCTATAAGGACAAGAAGACGGGGCTCTTCTACGTGCAGTTCTACTACCGCGACGCGCGCGGGGCCAAGCGGCACAAGACGAAGAAAGGTTTCCAGACCGAGCTCGAGGCACTCCTGTGGGAGAAGAACTTCAAGGCCCTCAAGGACGACGCCATGGACATGACCTTCGCCGACTTCTGCAAGGTCTACGAGGCGGAGGTGAGGCCGAGGGTCCGCGAGCACACCTGGCTTACCAAGGAGAACATCATCCAGAGCAAGCTTCTGCCGTTCTTCGGCGACATGCGCATGTGCGACATACGGCCCGTCGACATCGTCAGGTGGCAGAACTCCCTCACTGGATCAACAAGGGCGGACGGCGACGGCTTCAAGCCCACTTACCTGAGGATCATCAACAACCAGCTAAACGCCATCTTCAACCACGCCGAGCGCTACTACAGCCTGGAGAAGAACCCCGTCCACAAGGTGGACAAGATGGGCAGCAAAGAGGCCGGCGAGATGCAGTTCTGGACCAAGGACGAGTACCTCCGCTTCTCGGAGGCCATCTCCGACAAACCGCTCGCCTTCTACGCTTTCGAGGTGCTCTACTGGATGGGCATACGCTGCGGCGAGCTCATGGCGCTCACGCCCTCGGACTTCCTGATGGAGACGTCGGAGCTGCGCATAAACAAGTCCTACCAGCGCCTGCGCGGCGAGGACGTGATCACGAAGCCGAAGACGCGCAAATCGGTGCGCACGATCAAGATGCCCGCGTTCCTCCGCGACGAGATGGCGGAGTTCATCGAGATGCGCGACGACGTCGCGCCCGACGAGAGGCTCTTCGGCTTCACGAAGCACTTCCTCGTGCACGAGATGGACCGCGGCTGCAAGGCGTCGGGCGTGAAGCGGATACGCATCCACGACCTTCGCCACAGCCACGTGAGCCTGCTCATCAACATGGGCTTCTCCGCCCTCGACATCGCCGAGCGCGTGGGACACGAGGCCATCGACATCACATACCGCTACGCGCACCTTTTCCCCGCCAAGCGCGCGCAGATCGCCGACGCGCTCTCCGAGCTGAGGGGCGAATAGGATGCCGTGCGAGAACAGCGCCCGCAAGCGCAGCAAGACGATGGCGTTCCGCTGCACCCCGGAGGAGTACGAGCTGATCGCCAACATGGCCGCCTGGAGCGGCATGAGCAGGCAGGACTACATCATGGCGAGGCTGACCGGGACCGAGATAACGGTGAGGCCGTCGTCGCGGACGCAACGGGCGCTGCGCGACTCCATGAAGGGACTGGCGGAGCGGCTCCTCGCCGTGTGCGACGCCGACGAGCTCGATGCGGACCTCCAAAGGCAGCTCGCCCTGGTCATGGAGATCTTCAACGGGCTCGGCGAGGCCCAGCCGCCCGGAAGGCGCGCAAAGCGCGAGAAGGGGCCCAGCGACGATCTCTTCGGGATGTCTCGGTGCTAATCCCGGGCCGCGATAGGGAGACGCAGCCGCTTCCGGGCGCACGCGCACGTGCCGGCGCGGCGAGGGACCGCAGGCGCGATGCGTGGGCGGCCAAGGCAATCAGAGGCAATTTGATGAAAAAGGTATATACTATTTTCATCAAAAAGGAGGAACGCCATGACAGAAGCAGAGGCCATCGCTAAGCGCATAGAGAGCTTCGGCGCCGGCAAGGCCTTCACAGCCGCCGACTTCTCCGACGTCGCAGGTCGACGCAATGCTGCCAACGCGCTCGGGCGCTTGCATGCAAAGGGAGGGATCGCCCGCGCCATCCGCGGCGTCTACTACGTGCCGGAGTGCAGCGCGCTCATGGGCACCGAGGTGCCGGCCAGCGCCGACGAGGTCGTGCGCGCCGTCGCCCGTGCCAACAAGTGGATCGTCGCACCGTCTGGCGACGCGGCGCTCAATGCGTTGGGCCTCGACACGCAGGTGCCCGCTAAGCTCGTCTACGTCAGCAGCGGTCCGTACAAGCGCTACGAGTACGGGCCGTACGATATCGAGCTCCGGCACCGCGCCAACCGCGACCTGCTCGACTGCTCGCAGATCACCTGCACCATCGTGCAGGCCCTCAAGGCGCTCGGACGCGAGAACGTGGGCGACGAGGAAATCGGAACGCTCGCGCGCAACCTCACGGAGGAGCAGGCCGGCGCGTTCCTGGAAGAGTCGGCGGGGCTCACATCCTGGGTTGCCGACGCCGCGAAGAAGATATGGGAGGCGAAGCATGGACAGGATCGCTAGGGCCTCGACCGGCGAGCGCAGACTGGTCTTCGAGGCCGCCGCGCAGAGGATGGCGCTTGCGCCGGCCGTCGTCGAGAAGGACTTCTGGGTGTGCTACACCTTGGACCACCTTTTCCACAGAAGCGGCTTCGCCGAGTCCATGGTGTTCAAGGGCGGCACGAGCTTGTCGAAGGCTTTCGGGCTCATCGAGCGCTTCTCGGAGGACATCGACCTCATACTCGATTGGCGACTCCTGGGCTACGGCGAGGACGAACCGTGGGAGCCGCGCAGCAACTCGGCGCAGGAGCGGTTCAAGGCCGACAGCATCGAGCGCACGAACGCCTTCCTGGCCGACGCCTTTGCCCCGAAGCTCAGGGCTACGCTCTCCGAGTCCCTCGGCACCGAAGCGTCCGTCAGGTGCGGGGCCGAGGAGGAGACCGTGTACTTCGACTACCCGCGCTCCTACGAGTCGGCGGGCACGCTCGACACCATCAAGCTGGAGATAGGACCCATGGCGGCATGGTCGCCCTCCGAGGAGGCGGCGATAACCCCGTACGCGGCGGACGTGGTTCCGTTCGGGCCCGAGCTGTCGACCACGGTGCGCACCGCGAGCCCTGAGCGCACGTTCTGGGAGAAGGCCACCATCCTGCACCAGGAGGCCAACAGGCCCGAGGGCAAGGCTATGCCCAGGCGCTACTCCCGCCATTACTACGACATGTACCGCCTCGGCCACTCGTTCGTGCTCGGCCGCGCCGTAGCGCAGCCTGGCCTCCTCGAACAGGTCGTCAGGTTCAAAGAGAAGTTCTACCGCACGCCGTGGGCCAAGCTGGCCGACGCGAGGCCCGGCACGCTCAGGCTCGCCCCTCCAAAGGGCAGGCTCGACGAGTTGGCGGCCGATTACGCCTCGATGAGGCCGATGCTGTTCGGCAGCTACCCGAGCATCGATGAGATAGTCGCCTACATGGTGGAGCTCGAGGAAGCCATCAACGGGCTAAGCTGATCAAACTGTCTCTTATACACATCTGACGCTGCCGACGATCTTACGCGTGTAGATC
>URKV01000055.1 GCA_900548565.1 uncultured Collinsella sp. | reverse complement strand
TGCTCAGGAGTCTCGTGGGCTCGGAGATGTGTATAAGAGACAGGGCTGCTTGGCCACCGCAGCAGCCACTTCCTCGCGGTCGCCCGTGAGCATAACGGTGCGCTTGACGCCGGCGGCGTGCAGGTCGCGGATCGTCTGATCGGCATCGGCTTTTACGGTGTCTGCAATCACGATGTGGCCGGCGTACACGCCGTCAACGAGCACGTGGAGGATCGTGCCGACAACCTCACAATCCGGTGCTTCAACGCCGGTCGCGGCGAGCATCTTTGCGTTGCCAACAACGACGTGCTTGCCGTCGATGATTGCCGTCACGCCGTGGCCCGCGTCGTTGGCGGAGTCGCTCACCCGCTTAGGGTCGACCTCGCCCTGGTAGGCGACGCGCACGGACTGCGCGATGGGGTGATCGGAGAACGACTCCGCAAGGGCTGCGACCTCAAGCAACGACTGCTCGGTATAGCCAGCCTCGGGGTGCACCGCGACCACCGAGAACGTGCCGTTGGTGAGGGTGCCCGTCTTGTCAAAGACGACGGTGTCCACGTCGGCGAGCGCCTCGAGGTAGTTAGAACCCTTGATGAGAACGCCCAGCTTGGACGCGCCGCCGATGCCGCCAAAGAAGCTCAACGGTACACTGATCACGAGGGCGCACGGGCAGCTGACAACCAGGAAGGTCAGACCGCGCAGAATCCAGTCGGACCAGGCACCGGTGACCAGGCCGCCGCCGAGCGCGAGCACCGCGGCCGCGCCGGTGACGGCGGGGGTGTAGACGCGGGCAAAGCGCGTGATGAAGTTCTCGGTGCGCGCCTTCTTTTCGCTGGCGTTTTCCACGAGCTCTAGGACGCGCGCGACGGTGGACTCGCCAAAGGGCTTGGTGGTGCGCACGTGGATGAGGCCCGTCATGTTGATGCAGCCGCTGATGATATCGTCGCCGGACTTGGCGGGGCGGGGGACTGACTCGCCCGTGAGCGCGGCGGTATCGAGCTGGGTTTCGCCTTTGACGATGACGCCGTCGATAGGCACGCGCTCGCCGGGCTTGACCACGATCACGGTGCCGACGGCAATGTCATCGGGGTAGACCTGCTCGAGCGTGCCGTCGGGCTGCTCGACGTTAGCGTAGTCGGGTGCGATGTCCATCATGGCGCTGATCGACTTGCGGCTCTTGCCCACGGCGTATGCCTGGAACAGCTCGCCGACCTGGTAGAACAGCATGACGGCGGCGCCTTCGGCCATGTGCGGGTCGGCATCGGGGAAGAGCACCATGGCAAACGCGCCGATGGTCGCGACGGCCATAAGGAAACTCTCATCGAAGGCCTTGCCGCGGCGGATGTTATTGAAGGCCTTTTGCAGTACGTCGTAGCCGGCAATCAAAAACGGCACGAGGAACAGCACAAAGCTGGCGTAGATGTCGCCCGGGGTGCCGAACGCGGCGGCGAGGGTGCCAAGCTCATCGAGGGCGTACACCACGGCAAAAATGCCCAGCGCTACCAGGATGCGGTTGCGCTTATGCTCGAGTGACTCTTTTTTCTTGCGCTTCTTCTTTTTCTTCTTGGGGTCGTCGGTGGCCATGACTCGTATCCTCCCATTTGAATGTATGAACACCCGCTCATATAATTTCGCGGGCAAAGGCCGCGGCAAGCGCGGCCTTGAGGGTCAGCGTATGCGCAGGCTAGAGAATGATCTCGCAGTCCGGCTCGGCGTCAGCCGTAAACTCTACAACGCGGTTGAGCACCTCGTCGAACTCGGCGTCATCGGCCTCGAGCGTCAACTTCTGGGTCATAAAGTTGACGGACACGGATTTGACGCCCTCGAGTTTTGCCAGCTCGTCCTGAAGCTCGCGCGCACAGTTGGCGCAGTCGATCTCGTCGAGCTTAAACTGCTTTTTCATGGTGGGTTCCTTTCCCTGTGTTGGCGACCTGGGTGCCGGTCGCGTTGGTACCGTGGTTGGTTGCTATTCGCAGATATGGCTCATGCCCTGGTTGAGCATGGTGTAGACGTGATCGTCGGCAAGCGAGTAGAGGATGTTGCGGCCGTCGCGGCGGAATTTGACCAGGTGCGACTGCTTAAGGGTGCGCAGCTGGTGCGATACTGCCGACTGCGAGGTTGCGGTCGCCTCGGCGATGTCGGCCACGCAGAGCTCGCGGCCCATGAGGGCATAGAGAATCTTGATGCGCGTGGTGTCGCTGAAGACCTTGAACAGGTCGGCCAAGTCGTACAGCAACTCCTCGTCGGGAAGGTCCTCGGGCGAGCAGGTGGTGGGGATCACGGGTTCGGTGGCCTCGATGTCAGTCTTTGTTTCATCAGCGTGGTCGCTCATTGCAACATCCTTTCATATGAACATGCGCTCATATAACTTACTTCCGATTATATGAGCGCATGTTCATATGTCAATACAATTTGCGATAATTTCGATGACTGTTTGCCGCCTCTGCGATTTTCTGTGGGTTGGGATGCATCGACGCAATGCTCGCCAACATATTTCGAGATGTTCGGCCAGCATGCTAAGAA
Organism: uncultured Collinsella sp.; assembly: GCA_900548565.1. GTDB lineage: Bacteria > Actinomycetota > Coriobacteriia > Coriobacteriales > Coriobacteriaceae > Collinsella. Next base: position 8,827 of record URKV01000055.1, on the reverse strand, counting down.
AGCCGTCTCGAGAAGCATTAGAGCTGTTCATATTTGTACTTTATCTTGTTAAATACCGTGAGAATTAGTTCTTTCTCTACGGGAGTTCCTGCAGAATCAGTTTTATCTAAAGTTATATTGAGCATTGCTGCGGCCAATCAGGCACATCGGTGGCCGAATAAGTCGAAAAATGTAGGTGGACATCCGCGGAGACCGCATTTAAAAGAGCGAATTCTCAATTAGATCAATAATCGTGTCGTCTTCCGTGCGGTTTTCATCGATTTTTGCGGACATGTCGCATTCCCAAGGCCCATTGATTTCCTCAGCAAGGGCCCCGACGTGTTGCATGTCGTCGGGTTCGGGCACATCGTTGATGCTCGGGTCATCAGTTTGCGGATATTGACTTGCAATTTCGCGCTTGGTGGCCTCTTCTTCTTTGAGTGCCTCCAGGACGCGGCGACCGTATTCGAAGTAGCGCCGCAAGACAAATTGACGAAGAGTTTCTTGCAGGATGGCGAAGTTATCCGGGAGTCGACCGGGCCAGATCTTCTCGCGAATGCGAATCGCTTCCATGACCCGTCTAAAAGCGGACTGCTTGAAAAACGAATGACGACTAACTGTGATAACGGCATATCCCATGTTTCGCAGCGTGTTTCGGCGTTCCTCGTCAATTGATTGCTGCTCGGGCTCGTCGTGGTAGAAGCCGTTATATTCGATATCGGTCATCGAGTTTTCGAGCAGCGCGTCGAGGTAGAAAACCGTGCGTCGCGTTAGGGCGGCGTATCTTTTGGGGACTGGGATCGGATAATCCGTTTTGATGGCACGTATGGCTAAGCCGCCCATTGACTTGGGCATTGTCAGCATCATGACAAAAGCCGTTTCGAGTGGAGAGCGACAGCCTCCGCGTACATAAGAAAGTGCCTTAAGGGCTTTATTGGACCCACGATACCCTGATGCCTCTGAAAAGAAGGCTCTGAGCTCTTCAACGCTGGTTAGGGCTGGGCGTTCGCGATATTGAGTTTCGTCGGACGTTTCCAGCGCGTAGGACCCGCAGATTTCAAAGTAATACTCAACGAGCTCCCAAAGGTTGAGGTCGGCTGTTGCTTCTAACGCGCACAGCTTGATATCGATGATGTAGACGTTCGGCTCGAGTTCTAGGTAGCTTTCTGCATCAAACGTATAGCGCGTGTAGTGGCAGATGCAGCCCTTGCGGTGCCTATTTGCATTATTGGAAAACGTCAGCACATGGATGCTTTTAGAATCGACATTCTTTCTGTTGAGCCATGCTCGTGCCGCTTCCAGGTCGGACGCGGTCGGCGCAGACACCCTGATCTTTTCCATAGGTATGGGATCGATCGCGTAGCTTGCGAGCGAGTTGGCTGTTTGGTATACAGCGCGTGCCGTGGTATGTGATAGAACGATTCCCATACGCGCATGATGGCATAGCGGACGCCACATTCGCCCGAAACTTCGGGTAACGGTATTGGGGCGCGGCTTATCTTCTGCGAACGGTGGGGGGCTTTTGAGCTGTCGTATCGAGGGAGCAGCTTCAGCTCGGGAGGTTTCTGCCAGCTGCGCCTTTTTTGGTGAACTTTAGTTGCGAATTCGTAGCTTCTAAGCGATTTTGCCGATCGCCAAGACGCCTCACCAACATAATTTGAGTTATTCGGCCTTATCCTATACGAATGGTGCGATCGCAACGTCCTATTCGAATTGATTCAGGTAGATTTATGGGGCTTGGTTGCGAAATTAAGGCGATTTTAGCTTCGATTGCGGTTCAAGGGGCCTTGACTAGTGGTTCAGCTGGCCGAACAACTCGAAAAATGTAGGTGGGCCAACCTGCCGACTATGTGAAGCACGCGTATTTGCTCGTTTTGATGAAAACTAGGGTGCAGCCATAAGGCTGCGCCCTAGTTTACTGCGTGTCGGTGTGCCCAGACGGATTGCGCTGTGCCTGGCAGGCGCTCCCGCAGATGGATCGGTTATTTCGCGAATAGGTCCTTGAGGTTGAACTCGGCCTGAACCGTGCGGAGCATGAGGTCGGTGTCGTCGAGGCCCAGGTGCTGCTCGTTGGCGTCGGCGGCGAGGGTTCCACGGCGGCGCGCCCAGTTTTCGAGCGCGGCGGGGGCGGACTCGCGGGGGAGCGAGCGGACGTCGGCATCCAGACTGCGGCAGATCTGGCGTGAATCGATGACGATGATCTTACCGGCGCGGCGTGCCTCGGCGTAGCCGTCCAGGTGGATCTTGAACCAGCTGTCCTCAAACGCGGCGTTGTGTGCCATGTACGGGTACTTCTTCATGAGCTTGAGCAGCTGCTTCTGCAGCTCCTTGTTCTCGCGGAACGGCTTCTTGCCGTCGATGTCGTCCCAGGTGATGTGGTGGATATTCGACAGCGGTACATCCTCGCCGCGGTAGATGTCGGGCAGACCGCAGTAGTGTGCCTCGGCGTCGTGCGGGACGGCGTCGCTCGTGAGGTCCATGATCTCCCAGCCCACGTTGATGATATAGCCGCGCTCGGGTGCACGGCCGGTGGTCTCAATGTCGATACCGAGCACCGTGCCCTGAATAGGCTTGCGGGCGTACGCCACGCCGAGCGCGTCGCGGTCGCCGCGGATTTCGCGCATGACGGACGCGGCGGCGCGCTTTTGCATCTTGCCGATGGCGGCGCAGGTGTCGGCATCGGACAGGCCGCGCGAAAGCGTCGCGGGCGTCACGTTGCGCAGGCGTGCCTCGCCAATCTGGTCGCACAGGTCGCGGTTGCGGTCGGCCAGGTCGCGCACGGTGGCAAAGTCGAAGCCGGGGTCGTCCTCGGCGGTAAAGTACTCGGTCTCGAGCACCTTGAGGGCCTCTTCGCCCTTCTGGCGCTCGGACTCCATGGCGCCGTGATCGCCATAGATAAACATGGGAATAAACGGCTGGCGCTCGTATTCGAGTGCTTGTGAAACGTTCATATAACTGCTCCTTGGATGGGCCGCGTCGTGCGGCTCAGGGTCATTAAGATGTGGCGAGATGATAGTTTACCATGGGCAACTATTGGCACCGCGCCCGGGACAACTACAATACCCTAGTTGACCGCTAGGACTTTTACAATGCTGCCGAAAGACACGAAAGGTTCCATCCGTCATGGATTTACTGATTGATATTCTGCTCGACGCCGGCAAGGACACGCTGTCGCTGGTGCCGTTTTTATTGGTGACATATCTGGCCCTCGAGACCCTGGAGCACGTCGCGGGCGACAGCGTTAACGGCGCCATCAAGCGCGCCGGTGCCGCGGGCCCCGTGGTTGGCTCGTTGCTGGGCATGGTGCCGCAGTGCGGCTTTTCGGCAATGGCGGCCACGCTGTACGCCGGTCGTGTCGTGACCTTGGGCACGTTGGTGGCGGTGTTCCTTTCGACCTCCGATGAGATGCTGCCGCTGTTGCTCGCCGAGCAGGTGCCCGTGCAGACCATGGCGATGCTTTTGGCTTCGAAGGCACTGATCGCGCTGGTCACGGGCTTTATCGTGGACGCGGCTATCCGCGGCCTGCGTCGTAACGTTCGCGCGCATGCGGCGATTCGCCGTACCGTGCTGGGGACCGCTGCCAATCCGGCTCATGTGAACTGCGCGCACGACGACCACAGCGGCGGTGACATCATCGACGAGGTGGCCGAGGCGGGCGTGAGCGCCGATCACATCCATGAGCTGTGCGAGCGCGATCATTGCGGTTGCGATGATGATGAAGATGAACACGAGCGCGACCACGGACACAGCCATGATCACGGTCACACGGGCGAGCATGAGCACCACCACGGCCATGGGCACGACCACGGTCGCTCCCACGAAGGTGCGCCCGTCCTGTCGATCATCCGCAGCGCCATCTCGCACACCGTGCAGGTATCGGTATTCATTTTTCTGGTGACGCTGATTCTGGTCGCCGTGCTCGAGACCTTCGGCGAGTCCGCGATCGAGCAGTTCCTGCGTGGCAACGAGACGCTCGCCGTCCTGGGTTCGGCGCTTGTCGGCCTGATTCCCAACTGCTCGGCCAGCGTCGTCATCACACAACTGTACCTGGAAGGCGCGCTGCAGCTGGCCCCGATGCTCGCCGGCACGCTCATCTCTGCTGGTGTGGGCTACCTGGTGCTGTTCCGCACCAACCGCAGCGCCCGCGAAAACGTCCTGTTCCTGATCATGATGTACGTCATCGGTGCCGGCTGGGGCCTCATCCTATCCGCCGTTGGCCTTTAAGTAGATTATTGGGACATGTCTTACGATCTACCTCTGTGACCAGGGCATTCCCCGCTGCCAAAACAAAAAGGTAGATTTTTAGGCATGTCCCAAAAATCTACCTTGGTTAGCGCAGCAGCTCGGTGAGGTTTCGCTTAAAACGAGCGCGGTCTTCGCTGGTAAATGCCGCCGGTCCGCGAGTGCGACCGCCGGCGCGGCGCACCTTCTTTTCCTCGTGGCGAATAAACAGTTGCATGTCGATGGTCGCCTTATCGTAGACGCGTCCGCGCACGCCGATGGCGGCGGCATCGCGCCCGAGTACCATGCTCGCCAAGCCAATGTCCTGCGTCACGACCACGTCGCCCGCCTGCAGGCGTTCGACAATGGCAAAGTCGGCGCTGTCGGCGCCCACGCTCACATCGAGCGTCGTGACCCAAAAGCCGCGCCGCGCGTGCTCGGCATCGCGCGGGTCGTCGCGGCGAATGTGCCGTTCCAGGTTTTGCGTGCTGTTGCCGGCGATAACAACGGCGACGCCCGCGCGCCGCGCGCAGTCAATCGACTCGCGCGTGACCGGGCAGGCGTCGGCGTCAATAAAGAGCGTTCGCGGCATCTAGTGCACCAGTTTGCCAAATTGAATAGCGCGAACAATCAGCGTAACGCCAAACACCAGCAGCGCGGCGCCGCTAAAGATGACGAGCATCTTGGCCGACCACAGCGGATAGATAAACACGAACATGCCGGCGATGATGGAGAGCGCGCCGCTCAGGATGGCGAGGGCGCGGTTGGACGAAAGCTCGGACTCCAGAATGGACATGACACCTTCGACAATCCAGCCAAAGCCGGCCACGATAACCACCATCGTGGTGAGCGTCGCGGTCGAGAAGGCCTGGTTGCGCAGGATTATGACGCCGCCCAAGATAATGAGTAGGCTGGAGATGATGCTCGTCACGCGCCAGCCGGTGGGCAGCAGCGGCTCAAAAATGGCAGCGAACAGCCTGATGGCTGCCGTAATCACAAAGTAGAAGCCCAGGACGGTCGTCAAAAAGACGAGGGACTTGGCGGGTGCAAAAAGCAGCGCGATACCAGCAATGAACGCCACGACGCCCGTGATGGCGTAGATCCAGCGCACAGCCTTGACGGCTTTGCCCGCCATGCTTTTCTCGTCAAATCCAAATTGGCTCGATTTTTGGTCATCGTTCTTAAAGATGCCCATAATGTTTCCTTTCCGTGTGGCGCACGTCGCGTTCATTGCTCTCCGTGCGGCGTACGCCAAAAGTGCTGCAACAAGTATCGCCCAAGGGCGCCGATGCATGGGGCGGGAAGGACGAATTGCCGCCCCACATTCCCGAATTGTTACTTTTGTTCCCGCTCCAGTGAGGATTAATCAACAATTGTAGAACATTGCAGCCCTGTTCGTTATTGCCTACGTTTTAGGTTAGATTTTCCTAAGGACAATTGGCTTGTATTGGGGGTCCCTATGAACGAAGCAGTTCCCGCAGCGCCGGTAAGCGCTGAGTCGATGGCAAAGCAGGGTTGCGAAAAGCTCGGCTTGGACGCGTTTGATGCGTTGGTTCGCTGCGCCCGCACGTGCCGTCGCTTTGACGAGTCCATGCGCGTGCCGCATGAGCTTTTGCTTGAGCTGGCGGAGCTGGCGCACCTGACTCCCTGTGGTGCCAATGCTCAGCGTCTGCGTTTTCATGTGGTAAGCGGTGCAGAGGACTGCGCGCGTGTATTTGACGAGCTTGCATGGGCCGGTGCGCTCAAGGATTGGCCGGGTCCCGATGAGGGCGAGCGCCCGACCGGCTACATCGCGATTCTTGCTGAGCGCGCCGTTCCGGGCAAGCCCGCCGCTCCCATTACCGAGGTCGACACGGGCATTGCCGCGCAGACGATGATGCTCGCCGCCCGCAGCGCCACGCCCGAGGTGGCAGCCTGCATGTTCAAGGCCTTTACGCCCCACGCGATCGATGCCATGGGGCTCGATAACGACAAGTATGAGCTCAAGCTGATCATGGCGTTTGGCGTTCCGGCCGAGACACAGGTGATCGATGCGATCGATTCCAACCCCGACGGCTCCATCAATTATTGGCGCGACGAGGCGCGGGTGCACCACGTACCCAAGCGTCCGCTTGCCGACGTGCTGCTGTAGTTGTGCGTCGTTGCGGTGCAATCCGGCGGCAAAATCACCACAAAGGCTCCTGTCCCCTTTGTGGTGGTACGAGGGGAGGGTGTGTGGCAGATCTGTATTTGGTGCGGCATGGGCAGACTGAGCTCAATGTGCAGAGCATTTTGCAGGGCTGGCACGATTCGCCGCTTACGGCGCGCGGGCGCGAGCAGGCGCTGACGGCGCGTACGGCGTTTGAGGCGCGCGGCGTGGCCTTTGACCATGTGTATTCCTCGCCGTTGGGCCGGGCGCGGCATACGGCCGAGCTTATCGTTGGCGAGGGCCGTTCCATTGAGCTGGTCGATGACCTGCGTGAGTGGCATTTTGGCTCGCTGGAGGGCACATCAAATCGCGAGATGCCGCCGCAGCCCTGGGGCGATTATCCGGTGGCCTTTGGCGGCGAGTCGGAAGTGCAGCTTCAGTCGCGCATGGTCGCGGCGCTGTCCCGCATCATGGCCAGGCCGCAGCACGACTGCGTGCTGGCGGTTTCCCACGGCTCAGCCTGCCAGGAGTTTCTTGAGTATGTGACTGGCAGGGGAGAGCTACCCGACAACGGTGCCGTGCTTCATTTTGGCTATTGCGACGGGGCGTTTTCGCTCTTGGGTTGGTAACAAACGAAAGGACCCCCTATGAATAAAGACCTGTATCTGGTCCGTCATGGACAGACGATATTTAATCTCAAGCGCATTATTCAGGGGTGGAGTGACTCGCCGCTTACGCAGTTGGGTTGCGACCAGGCGGCGCGCGCCGGCATGTTTTTACGTGCGCGCGGCATTGAGCCCGACCACGCCTACACCTCGACGCTTCATCGCACCGAGCAGACTATCGCCAACTTGTGGCCGGGCTTGGCGCACGAGCGCCTGGACGGTCTGCGCGAGTGGTTCTTTGGCGAGTTTGAGGCCGAGCGCGTGATGCTCATGCCCGAACGCCCATGGCGCGACTTCTATTGCCAGTTTGGCGGCGAGGGCCAGATGCAGGTGCGCGAGCGCATGGTGGCGACGTTGACCGATCTTATGCGACGCCCGGACCACGAGTGCGTTCTCGCGGTGAGCCACGGATCGGCCATCAAGGAGTTCATGGACCACGTGAAGGGTGCGGCGGCCGACGAGCGCGATCGCGTGCCGGGCAACTGCTCGGTGCTGCATTTCGTGTTTGACGACGAGGCCGGTACGTTTGAGCTGATTGAGATTTTTACGCAGGAGGATTACGCGCGCGAGCTGGGGCTTGAACCGCTTGTGGCTACTGCGGGTCCGCAGCGCGGATAACGCGAGCGCGGCGGCACGGGTCGCCGGCATAACTTCTCGACGCAAAAGGGGCGGAGATGCATGTACCTGCTGCATCTCCGCCCCCTGTTTGTTGAGCTGCCGATTTTTGCGCTGGGCGGTCTGGTTTTGCTAGAACCGCGCGACCTGGTGCGTGAGCAGACCTGTCGGAACCTGCGGCGCGGCGCCGCTGACCTGCGCGGCGGGGAAGAGCGCAGCTACGGCAAAGTTGAACGGCTCTTTGCCCGTATAGGTGCCGGCAGCACGGGCATCGTCGGCCAGCAGCTGCGACGCCCCGGTCAGCGCGGCAGCGTAGGCGGGGTCGTCGGCCAGTGCCGGCTCCGGTGCTTGGTCGAGCATAGCGCGGATGGCCCCGACGGCGTCCTCGCGCTTGACCTCCCACGCGCGGTGCGTAATGCCCGCGGGGTCGGTGACGGCGTAGAGCGACGCGCCCTCTTTGGCGGCGCCCAGGATGATATCCATGACGGGCGAGGCCTCGTAGGCGAGCGACACGGGGCGCGGCTGCACCTTGAGCTCGGCGATCGCGCGCGCGGCGGCGGCCACGTCGGCGCTGGCATCGCCCTTGCCGCCCGCAAGTACACTCGTCGGGCAGATCGCCACAACGCCCGTCACGCGCCCCGGCTCCCCTGAGCATTCGTACACGTAATACGCTGCGCCCGGGTCCTTGAGCATCAGGCCATCGGCAAGGGCTCCGCGCAGAGCATCGTTGCCGCTCAGGATGCTGCCCATTGCAGGCAGCGCCTCGAGCACGCGGTCCTGAGCTGGGCGGATGCAGGGAAACGGAAGTGCTTTCATGGGCGGTCCTAACGCACGAGTCGGTTTGTTCGCGGCTTATTATGCCCCAACTTGGCCGCTCGCGTCCCAGAGCACGTTATCGGCGAGCGCGATTAGCACCTGCTGACAACGAACGATATCGGCGTGGGGCACATATTCGTTGGGCTTGTGCGCGAGCGCGAGCGACCCGGGACCGTAGCTCATGCAATTGCGGTTACCTGTCTTGCCGGCAATGACGGCGGTGTCGGTGTAGCCGGTAAAGAAGCCGACGGTCGTGTCCGCGTCCGTCACGTCATCGGCAGCACGCTTGAGCGCTGCTAGAAGGGGAGAGTTCGGGTCGCGCTCGATGGCGGGGCGGTCGCCCGTCACGGTGTAGCTGCTGTCTCTTATACACATCTCCGAGCCCACGAGACTCCTGAGCATC
>URKV01000054.1 GCA_900548565.1 uncultured Collinsella sp. | reverse complement strand
TACGAGATGCTCAGGAGTCTCGTGGGCTCGGAGATGTGTATAAGAGACAGTGACCTCTCTGGCCTCCTTTTTGGGCGACATCGACTATCGCCCGTTCTGGGTGTCCATTAAAACGAGCGGCCTTGCCCTGCTGATCTCCTTTGCGCTGGGCCTGTTCGCCGCGTGGAAGACCATGGGTACAACAAGCCGCATCAAGGGCCTGCTCGATTCGGTCTTTACGATTCCTATGGTGCTGCCGCCCACGGTGTGCGGCTTTCTGCTCCTCATGCTGTTTGGCCGCTCGACCGGGGTGGGCCAGTGGCTCATTGCGCACGGCATCTCGATTGTCTTTACGTGGCCCGCGGCGGTGATCTCTGCCGTGGTGGTGTCGTTCCCGCTCGTCTATCGTACGGCACTCGGAGCCTTCGAGAGCCTCGACACGCAGATGCTCGATGCGGCGCGCACGCTGGGCTGGTCCGAGCGTCGCATCTTTATCAAGCTCATGATGCCGCTTGGCTGGCCCTCGATTGCCGCCGGTACGGTGCTCGCCTTTGCCCGCGCGATGGGCGAGTTTGGCTGCACCCTGTTCTTTGCGGGCAACTACGCCGGCATTACGCAGACCATTCCCATCGCCATCTACTTTGAGTGGATGGGCGGCAACACGTCGGTGGCCCTCTTTTGGGTCGTGGTCGTAATTGCGTTCAGCTTCCTGGTCATCCTGTTCATCAACATGTACACCGCTCATTCGCAAAAGTATCGCGAGCGGGGCCTTTCCCATGCGGAGCGCAAGCAGGCCAAAGATCTCGCCGGACAGGGCGATTCGCTCGACCCGGCGGGCGGCAATGCCTTGCGTATCGATCGCGAGGCGCTGGCCGAGCTCATGCGCGATGATGCTGCGCCGCAGGGAGGTCGATAAGCTATGTCGCTCGTTTTGGATATCAAAAAGCGCTATCCCGGGTTTATGCTCGACATACAGCTTGAGGCCGGCGAGGAGCGCGTGGCGCTGCTGGGCGCCTCCGGATGCGGCAAGAGCTGCACTTTGCGTTGCATTGCTGGCGTGGAGACGCCCGACGAGGGCAAGATCGTCGTCAACGGCGTGACCTTTTTTGACTCGGCCGCGGGCATCAACCTGTCGCCCCAGGAGCGAAAATGCGCCCTGCTGTTCCAAAACTATCAGCTGTTCCCTAACATGACGGTGGCCGATAACGTATGCGCCGGCGTAAAGGACGCGGGCGACGCCGCTGCGCGCAAAAAGCTCGCCGAGCGCTATCTGGGCATTTTCGGTCTGGCCGATTTTGCCGGCCGCTATCCCGCGCGACTCTCGGGCGGTCAGCAGCAACGCGTGGCGCTTGCCCGCATGGTGGCGGCGCATCCGGGTATTTTTATGTTCGACGAGCCCATGAGCGCGCTCGATTCCTATCTTAAGAGCGCGCTCGAGCAAAACATGCTCGACCTCTTTGATGTGTGCAACCGCACCGTGCTCTACGTGAGCCACGACATCGACGAAGCGTGCCGCCTGTGCCAGCGCATCTGCGTGATGCACGACGGGCATATGGAGGAGATCGGCTCCGTCGAGGACGTGGTCCGCCGTCCGCAGACGCTGGCGGCACTGCGCCTGACGGGCTGCAAGAACACAAGCCGGGCGCGCAAGATCGGCGACGAAGAAGTTGAGGCCCTCGACTGGGGCATGACCTTTAACGTAGGTCGCGAGGTTCCCGATGACGTGGCGTACCTGGGTATTCGCGCAAGCTACTTCCATGTTGACAATCGCGCTGAGCGGGGCCGCAACAGCTACGATCTGCACGTGGCCCGTGTGAGCGATTCGCGCTTTGAGCGGCTGGTGCTGCTGGACGTGCCACGTACCGATGCGCCGACGCGCTTGCAGTGGAAGGTCAACAAGGTGAGTGTGCCTGTAGAGGAGTTGCCGCAGGCGGGTGAGACCCTGCGCATGCATTTTGATGCGAGCAGGATTCATTTGGTTTGTCGGTAATGCGGTGGGCGATGCGGTCGAGGAGGTAGTCCTCGACCGCTTTGTTTTCACCTCGCCGTTCGCCGATTTCTATATGACAAAATCTTATCAATCTGATAACTATTTATCAGACAGCGAGATGCTCGCATCCCGAAGCTGTCGTACACGTGTCGGCGGTGTTCGTCTGGATGATGACCGCTGATATAGTTTCCTTCAATAAGAAAAAAGGAGGGTGCGCCGGTGCTGCAGATGACATATTCGCGTCGTATTGCGGCGCGCGCCCTATATATGGCTCGGAGCCGCATATGAGCAGGTATGTTCACGGCTCCGGGAGAGACGACGCACAACTAAATAATCAGCTGCAAAGCAGGTTCCCCAAAATTCCGGGTTTAGGCGCGGCTGGGTTTTCGCCACCCACCGTGCAGCAATACCGTAGCTATTCATTTTTGGTTCGAGAGGGGAACCGTCATGGCTGAAGAATTTGATTTCCATCCGATGTGGGAGAGCCTCGGCATGAATCTTGCCGACCACGACATGCTGCTGGGCGCCGTGGGCCAGATGTACGGCGATATGTTCCTGACGCAGAGCAATCGCCCCAAGTCCACGTCCTACCTGGATTTTGTCGCCACCAACATCCACAGCGGCCGTATTAAGGAGATGCTCGACAAGAAGGAGGCCGGCGAGGCCACCAAGATCGTCGGTTCGTTCTGTGTGTACGTGCCCGAGGAGATCGTGCTTGCCTGCGATGGCATCCCCGTTGGCCTGTGCTCGGGTGCCGATTGGGCAACGGACAAGGTCGAGGAGCACTTGCCGCGCAACACCTGCCCGCTCATTAAGAGCTTTGCCGGCTTTAAGCTGGGCGAGGTCTGCCCCTACATCGAGTCGAGCGACCTGGTGGTGGGCGAGAACACCTGCGATGGCAAGAAGAAGGCCTACGAGTTCTTTGCCACGCAAAAGAACATGTACGTCATGGATATTCCCAACGTACACGACGAGTCGACGCTCGTGACCTGGAAGGCCGAGGTCAAGAAGCTCGCCGCCAAGATCGAGGATGAGTGTGGCGTCAAGATTACGCCCGAGCGTCTGAAGGCCGCCATCCACGCCGTCAATGAGAAGCGTCGCGCCCTGCAGCGTCTGGCTGCGACCCGCGCTGCCGACCCGGCGCCTATTAGCGGCCTCGATAGCCTGCTGACCGTTCAGGCCGCCTTTATGGACGACACGCCGCGTCTGACCGGAGCCATTAACGATATAGCGGCTGAGTGCGAGCAGCGTGTCGAGGCCGGCGAAGGCGTGGCGCCCAAGGGGACCAAGCGCATCCTGTACACCGGTACGCCCATGGCCGTGCCCAACTGGAAGCTGTTCAACCTCATCGAGAAGGCCGGCGGCGTCGTGGTGGGCGAGGAGTCCTGCACGGGCTCGCGCTACTACAAGGACCTGGTCGACGAGTCCGGCGAGACGGTCGACGAGATGCTCGACGCCATCGCCGAGCGCTACTTTAAGATCAACTGTGCTGTCTTTACGCCCAACGACCAGCGTATGAAGAACATTGTCCAGATGGCCAAGGACTTGCATGCCGACGGCATCGTCGACGTGGCCCTGCAGTTCTGCACGCTCTACGAGATGGAGTCGTTTGCCGTGGAGAAGGCTGCCGAGGAGGCCGGCATTCCGTTTATGCACATCACGACCGACTACGCCGGCGAGGATGCCGGTCAGTTACAAACCAGGATCGAAGCTTTCTTGGAGACCATTTAGGACTATCCGCCCCGGCGGCTTTCCCGGGCACCCGATCTTGCCGTTCAAACCGTCGCTTGTGTACCAAAGTACGCGGCGCTCCTCTTTTACGGCAACCTCGGGCACCTGGGAAAGCCGTTTCCTTGGTTGGTTGAAAGGTTTAGGAGTTATATGTCGGAAAATATTGAGCAGCCGTTGCCGTCCACGTTTGAGGAGTTCAACGAGCAGCGCAAGGCGGCGTTTATTCGCGTCAAGGATTATAAGCAGGCGGGTAATCGCCTGGTCGGTTTTCTGTGCAGCTACACGCCGCTCGAGATTATCGATGCCGCGGGGGCTGCGAGCGTGGCGCTGTGCGGCACGTCCGACGAGGTGATTCCCGAGGCCGAGAAGGTGCTGCCGGCAAATCTCTGTCCGCTCATCAAGTCGACGTACGGCTTTGCCTACTCGCAAAAGTGCCCGTTTACGTACTTTAGCGACATGATCATCGGTGAGACCACCTGCGACGGCAAGAAGAAGATGTACGAGCTACTCAACGAGCTCAAGCGTACGCACATTCTGCACCTGCCGCAGGGTCGCGATCGCGCCTACGAGCGTGAAGGCTGGTACGAGGAGTGCCGCCTGCTCAAGGAGGAGCTCGAGAACTTCTACGGCATCGCGATTACCGACGATGATCTGCGCGCTGCCGTCCGTCGTCGCAACCGCTTGCGTGCGGCCCAGCTCGAGATGTTTGCGCTGCAGGCCAACCAGCCGGCGGCCATGAGCGGCGTCGACCTGATGAGCACCATGTTTGCCGGTACGTTTAGCTTTGATATCGAGGCCTATACGCAGCAGCTGGAGCAAAAGGTTGTCAAGCTGCGCGAGGCCTACGACGCGAGCGAGCGCCCGGTTGCGGCGGATGCCAAGCGCATTCTGATCACCGGCTGCCCGGTGGGCGGCGTGATCAACAAGATCGGTCGTACCATCGAGTCCAACGGTGGTGTGGTCGTGTGCATGGACGACTGCTCGGGCGAGCGCACGGCGGCCATGATGATCGACCCGGAGGCTCCCGACATCTTGCGCGCCATCGCCGACCGCTACCTGGACATTAACTGCTCGGTCATGACGCCCAACGACGGTCGTATGGAAAACACGCTGGCCATGTGCGAGAAGTATCACGTCGATGGCGTAGTGGAGAGCGTGCTCCAGGCGTGCCACACCTTTAACGTGGAGAGTGCACGCATGCAGGAGGCCGTCGAGGGTGCGGGCATTCCGTATATGAAGATCGAGACCGACTACAGCAACGGCGACATGGGCCAGATCGAGACTCGCATCGCCGCCTTCATCGAAACCCTCTAGCTTCCTCAGGCACCGGATCTTGCTCCTCAAACCGTCGCTTGCGTACCCAAAGTACGCTGCGCTCCTCTTTCGGGGCAATCTCCGGCACCTGAGAAACCTAGAGCTAAGGCGCCTGAACGCGCCGCTACCTTTGATGTTTAGATTGCGAGAGAGCCATGATAGGGATCGGGATCGATATCGGGTCTACGGCGGCTAAGGCTGCTGTGGTCGACGGGGAGGGTTCGGTGGCGTGGACGTGCGTGCAGCCAACCGGGTTCTCCTCGGTCGATGCTTCCGAACGGCTGCGCGAGGCGCTGGCAGCGGCCGGCTACGACGTGACGGCCGACGATGCTCGCGTGGTCGCGACCGGCTACGGCCGTGTCGCCGTGCCCTATGCGCACAAGGTCGTGACCGAGATCACTTGCCACGGTACCGGTGCCGTGCGCCTGTTTGGCGATCACGGCACGGTGATTGACGTGGGCGGCCAGGACACCAAGGTCATTCAGCTTAAAAGTGGCCGAGTGGCCAAGTTTGCCATGAACGACAAGTGCGCCGCCGGCACGGGGCGCTTTTTGGAGATCATGGCCGACCGCCTAGGTATTTCCCAGCAGCAGATGGCCGACCTTGCGCATTCCGGTGAGCCCACCAAGATCAGCAGCATGTGCACGGTGTTTGCCGAAAGCGAGGTCATCAGCCTGATCGGTCGCGGTGAGCCGCGCGAGAACATTGCGCGTGGCGTGATCGACAGCGTGGTCTCGCGCGTGGCGACCATGGCCGGGCAGGCCGCGGGCGCCCCGTACTACCTGACCGGTGGCCTGTGCGAGAACGCCTTCGTGGTGGAGCGGTTGGGCGAGCTACTGGGGTCGCCGGTGACCACCTCGCCCCAGGCTCGCTTTGCCGGAGCGATCGGCGCGGCTGTCCGCGCCGCCGCCTTGGCCTAGGGGTGTTCCGCAACATGCGCATCCTCAATATCTCGGCACAAAAACCAGATAGCACCGGCAGCGGCACCTACCTTGCCGCGCTTGTGCGCGAGCAGATCGAGACGGGGCATCGCGCCGCCGTGCTTTGCGGCGCGGCACCGGGTGATACCCAAGGCGAGCTGGACCGGCGTGCTGCTGTGTTTGCCGTACCGTTCGAGTTGCCCGAGCTGCCGTTTCCCATCTGCGGTATGTCCGATGTCATGCCCTATCCCTCTACACGCTATCGTGACCTGACGCTTTCGATGCTCAAGGCATTTGAGCGGGCATTTGCTGCTGCAATCAATCGGGCGGTGGCTGAGTTTCGGCCCGATCTGGTGCTCTGCCATCACCTGTATCTGGTGACCGCATTGGCGCGCGAGTGCGTCCGGGGCGTGCCGGTTGTTGCCGTGTGCCATTCGACCGATCTGCGCCAGCTGCGTTCGCATGCGCTCGAGCTCGATCGCATCGTAAGTGCGGTTCGTCGGCTCGATGCCGTCTTTGCGCTCCATGCTGAGCAGGCTGAGCAGATTGGCCTGGTGTGCGGCGTCGATGCCGATCGCATCCACGTGATTGGGACGGGCTACGACCATCGCGTCTTCTGCCGCGACGCAAGCGTGGCGAGGCGGCCGGGATCGCTTGTGTACGTGGGCAAGATTTGCTTTAAAAAGGGCGTCGAGTCGCTGGTTCGAGCCGTGTCATTGCCGATTGACGATGACGTCCGCCCATCTGGCTTGGTACTCGTGGGCGGCCGCGGGGACGATGCCGAGTACGCGCGTATCGAGCGCTTGGCCGCGGCCTCGGATGTGCCGGTGACGCTGGCGGGGCGCCTGGATAGCGACGGACTCGTGCATGCCTACCGCAGTTCCGACGTCTTTGTGCTGCCTTCGTTTTACGAGGGTCTGCCGCTCGTGACGATCGAGGCCCTCGCGTGCGGCTGCAAAGTTGTGGCGACCGATTTGCCCGGCGTTCGTCCCTGGATGGAGGCGATGCTTCCCGGTGCTCCCGTGACGTGGGTGGCGTCGCCGCGTATGACGGATGTCGACACGCCCGTGGCGGCCGACCTTCCATTGTTTGAGCGCGCACTGGCAGATGCTATCGCGCAGGCGCTTGCGGCGCCGCCTTCGACGTTCGAGCCGTCGGCGGTCTCTTGGGAAGCGTGCCTGGGGCGTATACTAAAAGTCGTTGATTTGTTGGAAGGGGGTTCGTATGGCTGACGATCAGATTAAGCTCACGTCTATGACTGCCGCGAGCGGTTGAGCCGCTAAGCTGGCTCCCGGAGCCCTCGCCCAGGTCCTGGGCGACTTGCCCAATGTGCATAACGACAATCTGCTCGTGGGGTTCGATACCTCCGACGATGCGAGCGTCTTCCGCGTAGGGGAGAACCTGGGGCTCGTGCAGTCCATCGACTTCTTCCCACCGATGGTCGACGACCCGTTCCTGTTTGGCCAGATTGCCGCGGCAAACTCACTGTCGGACATCTACGCCATGGGCGGGCGGCCGAGCCATGCCATGAACCTGCTGTGCATTCCCAGTTGCCTGGGCGTTGAGGTTGCCGGCGAAATTCTGGCGGGCGGCGCCGACAAGTGCGTCGAGGCGGGCTGCTCCATCGCGGGCGGCCACACCATCAACGACGACGAGCCCAAGTACGGCCTGTCCGTGAGCGGCTTTGTCGCGCTTGACCGTATGCTCGCCAACAGCGGCGCACGCGTGGGCGATGCGTTGCTGCTGACCAAGGCGATCGGATCGGGCATCATTACCACGGCCATTAAGGGCGAGCTCATCGAGCAGGACGAGGCCGCAGCCATGTTTGACTCGATGTGCACCCTCAACGAGGCCCCGATCCGTTTGGCCGAGGGGCTCGAACTTCATGGCTGCACCGACATTACGGGCTTTGGTCTGATCGGGCACGCGTGCGAGATGGCCGAGGGCTCGGGCGTGCAAATCGAGCTCGCGTCGGGGGCGGTGCCGCTCTTTGACCAGGTGCTCGACATGGCGCGTCTGGGCATTATCCCTGCGGGCTCCTACCGCAACCAGGACTTCTTTGGCCCGCGCGCGGCTGCCGACGAGGATCTGGAGTCGGGCATGCTGGATGCGCTGTACGATCCGCAGACGTCTGGTGGCCTGCTTATCGCGGCACCTGCTGCCGATGTTGATGAGCTTGCGTGCCGTCTACATGCTGAAGGACGCATCGCCGCCGCCGTCGGTCGCGTGTGCGAGCCGGTGCCAGGTGGTCCTGCCGTTCGCGTTGTCCGTTAACGACACGTTTATTGAGCTCTGTACCGTTCTAAAACGATTTATTCGAAAGGAAAAACTATGTCTACCAAAATTGAAGTCAATGCCATGGGCGATGCCTGCCCGCTGCCCGTCGTCAAGACGCTCAAAGCCCTGAAGCAGCTCGATGGCGAGGGCGCCGTGGTGACCTCGGTCGATAACGAGACCGCCGTCAAGAACATCTCCAAGATGGCGCAGGAGAAGGGCTGCACGGCCTCGGTCGAGAAGATCTCGGACGCCGAGTGGCACGTGACCGTGGCGACCTCTGGCGCCGTTGCCGTGGCCGATCCCGAGCAGGATGGCGCTGCCTTCTGTGATGCCAGCGCCGGCAAGGGCAAACTCGTCATTTCCGTCTACACCGACTGCATGGGCCGTGGCGACGACGAGCTGGGCCACAAGCTCATGAAGGCGTTTATCTTTGCCGTGACGCAGCAGGAGGAGCTGCCCGCGACCATGCTGTTCTACAACGGCGGCGCCAAGCTCACCGTCGAGGGCTCGCCGGTGCTCGATGACCTGAAGGGCCTGGCCGAGCAGGGCGTCGAGATCCTTACCTGCGGTACCTGCCTCGACCACTATGGCATTAAAGACCAGCTTGCGGTGGGCGAGGTCACCAACATGTACGTGATCGTGGAGAAGATGGAGCAGGCCGTGCGCGTCGTGCGCCCGTAGCGTATTGGTTGGAGTTGCCATGAGGGAGAAGCGCCCGGCGCTTGTCATCACGTTTCCCACCACGGCGGCCGCCATGGGCTGCGAGTCCCTGTGCATCGAGCGCGGCCTTCCCGGGCGAACGATTCCCGTGCCCGGGGAGGTCGCTGCTGGCTGCGGTCTGGCGTGGAAGGCGTTGCCTGCCGATGAGGAGTTGCTGCGTGGCGAACTCGCCGCGGCGGGCATTCCCACCGAGGGCTATACCGTGATTGATATGTGGGAGGTCGTGCGATGATCTACCTGGATAACGCGGCGACGACCATGCACAAGCCGCAGACGGTCATCGATGCCGTGACGCAGGCGATGTGCTCGCTCGGCAATGCCGGGCGCGGCGCCACGTCGGGTGCCCTCGATGCCGCTCGTACGATTCACGGTTGCCGTGCCAAGCTCGCGCGCTTTTTAGGTTGCCCGAGGGCGGACCATGCGTGCTTTACGTCCAACTCTACGGCGGCGCTCAACACCGCCATCTGTGGCGTGGTGCGCCCCGGCGACCGCGTGGTCACGACGGTGCTCGAGCATAACTCCGTGCTGCGTCCGCTCAACCGCCTGGCAGCGGAGCGGGGCGTGACAGTTGAGCATGCGGGCTGTGACGTAAATGGTGTGCTCGACTACGACGAACTCGAGCGGCTTGTCACGCCGGGTACGCGTGCCGTGGTGGTGACGCACGCCTCCAATGTGACCGGCAACGCGGTCGACATTGCACGCGTGGCCGCCATGGCCCATGCGGTCGGCGCGCTTGCGATCGTCGATGCTTCGCAGTCTGCCGGCACGGCGCGTATCGATATGAAGGCCATGGGGCTCGACGTGGTGTGCTTTACCGGCCACAAGGGGCTCATGGGTCCGCAGGGGACCGGCGGCCTGGCCGTGGCGGAGGGCATTGACGTGGCTCCGTGGGCCATGGGCGGCACGGGCGTGCACAGCTTCGATGCGCTGCAACCGCTTGGGTGGCCCACGCGCCTTGAGGCAGGCACACTCAACGGTCACGGCATCGCGGGACTTTCTGCCGGTCTTGACTTTATCGAGGCACAAGGCGGGGTCGAGGCGATCGCGGCGCATGAGCGCTCGCTTGCAGAGCGCTTCCTCGCCGGTGTTCGAAAGATTCCGGGGGTTAAGCTCTACGGTGCCTTTGACCAACCCGCGCGCTCGGCGATCTTGTCGCTCAACGTGGGCGATATCGACTCTGCCGAGATCTCGGACGCGCTCATGCAAGGGTGGGGGATTGCGACGCGCCCCGGTGCCCATTGCGCTCCGCTCATGCACCGCGCGCTCGGGACCGAGCGCCAGGGTGTTGTTCGCTTCTCGTTTGGGTATTTCAACACGACCGAAGAAGTCGACACGGTTATCGATGCTCTGTGCGATTTAGCCTGCTAAAGCTGCTAGACCGTTTATACTTGCGGGACGGGTGTTTTTGCCCGTCCCGTTTTTGTTTCGACCCGAAAGGTGGTCCCATGGCTTCATCCACCCCGCGTGGTCTGCGCTCCGACCATGTCGTCACTGTCGGCATCGCCCTATTCTCGATGCTCTTTGGCGCCGGCAATCTCATTATCCCGCCGCTGCTGGCGCTGCAGGCAGGTTCTGCCACGCCGGTCGCCATGCTCGGCTTTCTGATTGCCGCCA
The DNA here is from genome assembly GCA_900548565.1 of uncultured Collinsella sp. GTDB lineage: Bacteria > Actinomycetota > Coriobacteriia > Coriobacteriales > Coriobacteriaceae > Collinsella. The sequence goes on along the minus strand of URKV01000054.1, from coordinate 900 downwards.
TCGGCCTGCCCGTCATGGGCTTTATCGCCGTGGCGCTTGCCGGAACGGCGCGCGAGCTTGCCGGCCGCGTGCACCCCAAGTTTGGCGAGTTCTTTGTCGCGGCGGTGTATCTGGCCATCGGCCCGTGCCTGGCTATTCCGCGCACGAGCTCCACGGCCTTCGAGATGCTGGTGCCGCTGCTGCCCGAGGGCGTCTCGCTCGGCACGGCTCGCTTGGTGTTTGCCGTTGGCTTCTTTGTCGTCGCGTTTGCGCTCACACTGCGTCCGGGCGTCATCACGCGCGTGCTCGGTCGCATTACGGGCCCCGCGCTCATTGCGCTCATCGTGCTGGTTGTGGGTGCCGCCGTGATCTCGCCGCTGGGTCCCGCTGCCGCGCCGCAGGCTCCCTACAATGCCGGCGCCGCCGTGCAGGGCTTTTTGACCGGCTACCAGACCATGGACCTGCTCGCGTCGCTCGCCTTTGGCATTATCATCGCCGAGACCATCCACGAGCTGGGCGTTACCGACGACAAGCGCGTGGCCTTTGAGATTTCGCGCTCCGGTGTGATCGCCGGTGCGCTCATGGCCATCATCTACTGCGGCTTGGGCCTTGCCGGCATGCAGCTCGGCACCGTGATGCCCGACGCTACCAATGGCGCCGCCATTCTCGCCCGTTCGGCCTCCATGCACTTTGGCCTTGCCGGCACGGTCGTGGTCTTCGCGATCTTTTTCCTTGCCTGCATGAACGTGTGCATCGGCCTCATCAGCTGCTGCTCGCGTTACTTCTGTGAGACGTATGTGGTCGAAGGGGGAGCGGAGGCTTCCGAGGAGGCCATGCGCCGTCCCTTTGCGGTTCTCGCCTTTGTGTTCGCGGCGTTTTCGTGCGTGCTCTCCAACGCTGTCTCTTATACACATCTGACGC
>URKV01000053.1 GCA_900548565.1 uncultured Collinsella sp. | reverse complement strand
GCTCAGGAGTCTCGTGGGCTCGGAGATGTGTATAAGAGACAGCGTCGTTTTTGGAGTCCTGCGCCGTGGCGATGAGCGTTTCGGAATCGATGCGGTTACCCAGCGTGCGGTTGAACGCGGCCATCCAGAGCTTTACGAGCATGGACGTAGCCAGTGCCGCAAGGGAAATGAACGTGTAAGCGGTGGGGGAAGGCTTGATGATCTTGGTGACCGACTCGAGGATCAGGTTGATGCCGACGGCGCAAACCAGGACGGCGACGAACAGGCCGGCTAGGTACTCATAGCGGCCGTGACCATAGGGGTGGCCTTCGTCTGCCGGGCGGCTGGCAAGGCGGAACCCGAGCAGGCTCACGATGTTGCTCGAGGCATCGGAGAGGTTGTTGAAAGCGTCGGCGATGAGGGAGACGGAGCCGGCGAGCAGGCCCGCGATGCCCTTGGCCAGGCACAGGGTGATGTTGAGTCCAATGCAGATGAGGCTTGCGGTAAAACCCGCGTTGGTGCGGCAAGATGCATCGACCGGCTCGTCCTCGCTGCCGGGAACAAGCGTATGTACCAGCCGATTTACAAATAGCATAGCGGTCGTCCTCACAATCATGTTTAAGGGGATAGTGTAGCTCGCGCGGGGGCGCCGTGCACCGATGCTCAGAAAATGCAGCAATAGTCTGCCGGTGCTAACGAGCGAGCCTTCTCGTCTGCCTGGGTGGTCCATTTTGGGCCACATGGGTATGGGCATGTGCCTGTTTGATCGACATACTTAATGCCGACAGCCCCTGTGCAAAGGAGGACGTTTCCATGGACGAGATGTTTGCCATTAAATGTCAAAACTGCGGCGGCCCTATGTACACACACCAAGCTAAGCGCAGCTTTGAGTGCGCTTATTGCGGTGCGGTCATTCCGTGGCAGGCGGACGCCGGAGAGCCCAAGAGCGCTTTGGGCATTCGCCATACGCCGTTGACGGTGGTGGATGGACTGCTCAAGCTCACGCATGTGTCGCAACTCGAGCGCCCGGAGGACCCGGACTGGTATTTCTTCAATTCGCACTGGCGCAATCAGTCGGTCCTGGAACATCTGCTGTGGGAGGATCGCGGCACGGCGCAGGAGTTCCAAGAGGCTACGCATGTGAGCATTCCTTGCCCCTTCTGCGGAGCGTCCTTTGAGGGCGAGTCAACGCAGCGTGTGTTTGAGTGCCCGTCCTGCGGCAACAAGATCGGCATTGCCGACCTGCTCAAGCCCGGTACCTTCAGCAAGCGTCTGACCATGGGCGTGGGTGCAGAGTATGTGCCGGAGCAGGGCATTCCCTGCGAAATCTCGCCGCAGCAGGCACGTGCCAACGCACTGCAGCTGGTGCGCCAGTACCCCGACGCCTTTGCCGGGCACGACGTGGAAGATGCGATCCAAAACGACATGATGCTCTTCTATTTCCCCATGGCGCTGGCGGACCTGCGCATGATGGCGTCCTTCCCGGTCAAGGGCCTGAGCAAGGAGACCCTGGTGTACTACGAGGTGCTCGACTGGGCGTATCCCAGGGCAAACTACCTGGACGTTCGCCTCCTGGGCATTTTGGAGCCGTGGGACTTTGCCAAGGTCGGTCCGTTCGATCCCGCCATGCAGGAAGGCGACTTTCGCGTCGTCTCCGTCGATGCGTCTACCAAGGACCAGGTGGTCATTGATAAGCTGGCGCTCGACGTTGCGGGCAACGACGCCGAGGCTGTACTGGGGCTCAATAAAAAGAGCATCCGCACCTGGGCGCGCAAGGCCCGCAAGCACAAGGACGGCCTAGTTATGGTGCCGGTGTACTTTGTCGACCGTCCGGCAACGGATAGCCGCGACGGCGAGCAGGTGCGCATCGCCGTAAACGGCCAGACGGGCCGCGCGGCCGCGGTGGTGTTTAGCGACAAGCGCGAAACGCATATCGTGGCGCCGCTCAGCCCGAGTCTGCATCTGTCCGGTGAGAGCACCGTGCACGCCACGCCCGTCGAGGTCAAATACGTTAAATCGCCGTTCCTGTACCAGATCGTGCGCCGTGGAGGCGGCGAGCAACCGCGCCAGGTTGCAGCCGCCGTCGAGGGTTCCTACCGAGAGGAGAAGCCCAAACGTCGCGGCCTGCTGGGTGCGCTATTTGGGAAGTAGGGGAGCGGTGCCGGTTGGCACCGTAACGTGATGGCCGGGGGTATGGGGCGGCTCTCAGGAGTGCGGGCTGCCGTCTGATTGTTTGAGGGTGCCAGATGTAAATAAACAGTGGAGCGGCTGCAAAAGAGCTGCCTCACTGGGTAAAATCAGGGTGTGCGGCGGAACCCGCTCCTCAGTCGGTCAACTTTGGAAGCGCGGGCAACGCAGGCGCTATCGTCTAAAGGGCCGGCTGCAACCGGCCCTTTTCTGTGGCAGCCAATGAACCCACATCAGACGAAGGCCGCGTCTTTGCCTGTCAGGTCACGCTCGCCAGCCACGGCTAGAATGTCGTTGCCGGCGTCCATGACCGGTATTGTTTCGTAGCAGCCGTCGCAACCGCGAGTGCGCCTGCGACGGCTGCGGTGGTTTCGGTCGCAACGTGCTGCTACCCTTGCGTTTCGCCATTAGTCGCTTCGTTGATGGCGCGGTACTCGGCACTCAGCTCGCGCGCCAGCTCTTCCTTGCTTGGAAGATACGGCAGGTATTTGGCGGCAAACACTTGGTCGTTGTCTTCGGGCAGCGTGTACTCGACGATCGAATCGCTTTTGTCCGCGCAGAGCACGATGCCTATGGGCGGATTGTCGCCTTCGTTCATGAGCTCGCGCGTGTAGTAGTTCACATACATTTGCATCTGGCCCAGGTCCTGATGCGTAAGATCGTCCGTCTTAAGGTCGATGAGCACGAAGCAGCGCATCAGATAGTTGTAAAAAACAAGGTCAATATAGAAATGGCGCCCATCAAAGGTGATGCGCTTTTGGCGCGCCTCGAAAGCGAAGCCACGGCCAAGCTCCAGCAGGAACTTCTGAAGATGCGTGATGAGCGCCTGCTCTAGATCGCTCTCGCGAAACGCAGCATCGTCCGAGAAACCTAAAAACTCCAGTACATATGGGTCGCGGATGATATCCTCGGGGCGATGGGTCGGGGCGCTCTTTTGGATTTCCTGGGTGACGGCCTCTTTGTCTTTGCTGGCAAGTAGGCGCCCGCGGAACATGGTGTTGATCTGGCGTTCGAGCTGACGCGTGCTCCAGCGAGAATCGGCACATTCGTTCATGTACCATGTTCGAGCATCAGGGTCGGTTATACGCGATAACCTGCGGTAATGTGTCCAATTCAATTCGGAACGCAGCGCGTTCCGGATTGGGAACGCAAGATAAAACTGACGCATGTATCTTAAGCTTCTGGCGTTGAAGCCTCTGCCAAAATCCTTAGTCAATCTAACGGCAAGTTCGTCGATCAGTGCATCGCCATACTTGGCGCGCTCCTCTCCGCCCTGTTCATCAACAATACTCTTGCCGATCTCCCAATATGCCTCAACCATCGCAAAGTTAACAGCGGTATAGGCCTTGTCGCGAGCGGCGTTGAGAATCGAGGAGACCTGCTTGTAAAAACCTTCGGGCACGATTGCCGATTCTCCACGGTTTACCAGTTCGCCCATCACTGTCGCCCCGCTTTCCTCTTGTGGAATGCATCTTTATCGAATTTAGTTTAAAGCCTCGCGCGGACACGAATTGCTGTGCTGTCTGACATCATCGCATGGGGCCTTGCGGCGACTAAAATGTGACCATAGTGACAGTTTTAGCGAACCCCACGGGAGTGACGCGTATGGACAACAACACGCTGCTGTTCCAGGACAAAGGTTCGGGTAGGTTTAAAGACGTCAAGATCTACCCTAACCGCATTGAGGTGCTCAAGAAGGGCACTTTTGGTGGCAAGCACACCGAGATTGTTTATCTTAAGGACATTACGGGGGTCAGCAGGATCAAGGGTCGCGACGTTTTCCTACGTAACAGGCTGTTGACTGCCTGTGTCTTTAGTCTGAGCAGCCGCTCCCAAGCTCAGGAGTTCGTGAATGCGCTGAACATGGTGATGTAGCCGATAACGGTGTTCGGGCTAAGGTAAAATCGGGGCGCAGAACGGTATTCTGCGCCCCCCCCAATTGAGTCGATGTGTCTAAAAGGCCGGCTTGCCTATTCGCTAGCACCTTCGTTGTCTTCGCGGTCATTGGCAAGCATCGCCGCGCCGGCGACCGTTGTCGCCACGGCGGCGGCAGCGAGCCCGGCGGCAACGCCAGAGCCGTCGCCCGTGTCGGCGAGTTTTCCGGTCGAGCCCTTGCTCTTGTTGCCGCCGCCGTTCTTGTCGGCGCCGTCTGCGTTGGAACCCGTGCCGCTACCGGTGCCGCCTGCGCTGCCCGAGGCCGCTACGGTAAAGCTTGCGGCTCCATCGCTGGCGAGTGTGTAGCTCTGCGCCGCGTCGCCCAAGAGACCGTTCACGCGCACCCAGTACGTTCCCGCGGTAAATGCCTCGCCCTCGGCCATCGCCGTTCCCGGAGCGCCGTTCGCGTCGTGCACAAACTCGAGCTGGGCCGTGCAGGCATCGGTTTCGAGCTTGCCCTCGAGTGATGCCGCAATCTTGGCGCGCACGTCTTCGCCGGCCTTAAGGCCTTCGAGTCCCTCAAAATGGGGCGTCAGCGCGCGTGGATCGATATCGATGGGCACGGAGCCCCGCAGCTCCGTAACGGTCTCGTTGCCCAAGGCGTCGACATCCACATATTCGATGGCAAACGCATGGCCCGAAGCTGCCACGTTGAGTACGTTGCTGCTGTCGACGAGGCGGAAATGACCCTCGCCAACGGTCTTGCCATCCTGGAATGAGGCATCGCTCAGCGAGTCGCCGTACGTCATGCGCATGCGGGTCGGGAGATAGTACGGGAGATAGTACGAAGCCGTCTGCTTGTGCTCCGTATCGTAATTGCGCTGATAGATGCTCCGGGCCAGCGCCGCATCAACAAAGTCGGATGCGATGATGCCAATGTGCTTGAGGTAATCTGACTTTGTATCCTCGATGCCGCTGGGATTGATGTACGGGCTCTTATACAGATGCTCGTTGACTACTCGTGCCGAGGTAAAAGGATTGCCTCCGTGCGACAAGCCCGTGCAGCTGGTGTAGTTGATAGACCAGCAACGCTCCAGGACTTTCTCCTTGGCCCCGTTATCGTCCTCGACATCTACCTCGTTGCGCGTGCGCCCGGTCGTTTCCTTCAGCGCATTATCGACCCAGCTGAGCTTGTCGGTTCCCGTGAGTTTGTACTTGTCCTGGGCGTATACCTTGGTGCAATAGGGCTCTTTGTCGCCTGTTTCCCCCGCGGCTTCAAAGCCCCGCGCGTCTTGGACGAGACACATAGTGGCGCTGTCGGAGTGAGCCTTGATCTTGTCATCCCATTCGGTAAGGTCGAGGCCCCACGTGTGGCCGCTTACACTGTTGCCGGCGAGCCTAAATCGACGCAGCAGAACGATCTTTCCGCGCACCTCGTGTAGCGTGGGGATTCGGCTCGACGTATAGAACAGTTTGGGGTTGTCGTCCAAAACCTTGGCGAAAGCCGTCGTAACACTTTCGTCGGTAGCCTCGTCGTTGCCTCGTGATACAAGCATGATGAGCGCTTCTGACGGGTTTTCGTTCAAAAACGTTTTGAAGTACCCGATGACATCGGAGAGATGCAGATAGTTCCCGTCTTTTTTTGAGTAGGTAGAAAATCCCGTGGTCGATGCCGGGGTCATCGCCCTTTCCGAGACGGATATCAAAATAGCGAATGCCTTCGAGCAGCTGCGTGGGAATGTAATCCTGCTGGCATTTTACTTGCGAGGATTGGGGCTCAGTGTCGTTGTCCACGCTGCAGGTGCCCGAATCGTGCGTACCCGGGATGCTCAGCTCGTCGAGGAACTTGTTGTCGTCGACGTATTTCATCCAACATGGTCCGTCGACGTAGCTGCTATACGTGATCCAGTCGAGGCTGCTAACCGTGGCATCGTTCTTTTTCATGTCGTAACCGATAAGTTCGAGCTCCCACGGAATGCTCTTACTCTTATGGCAGATCTTATTGTTGTCCTGGTCTTCGCCGTTCGATTCTATTGCCAGGTACTTAATGTCTTTTTTCTCGGTTTCTTTCTCGACCGTGCGGTCTCGGATGATATAGGTTCCGTTTGATTGACGCTCGAACGCAAAAGCGCGGCTGGGCTTGTTGTCATACTCGCCGCCCCATACGTGGATGACCTTTCCATCTTTGTCAGAGTCGTCGTCGACCGACCAAATGCTGTAGCCCGTCTTTTTATGCTCTTCGAAATTGAGCAAGGTGCGGATAGCATACCAGTTTGTATCGTCATTCTTGGTCGTTACGTTCTCAAGGATGAGCTTGCTGGACGTGCCGTCGTTAAACAGGTGGCAGACGTTGCCGCGAACGTTGCCGTCTTGGTTGACGCTCGCGGTGCGAAAATAGCCCGCGGGGCGAAGGCGAATGACGAAATTGTCGAGGCTGTCCGACGGTGCGGGTGTGTTGTCTGCAAATGCCGCTCGCAGGGGAATGCCCGGCGCTGCGGTTTCGGGCAGGCTTGCAAGTGGTGACAACGCCGCAAGCCCTAGGCCCAGCGTAAACGCTCGGCGGCTGATGGCATGGTGTTCGGTCATAACTTCTCCATTCGCAGAGTGCGGTTATGCGATAGTTTTGGTCACTATACTGCCCAGATGTTTAAAGATGCTGGTTTAATTGTCTGCGCGGCGCAATAAATCGGTGGGCGGACGTGTTGGGGTGTTTGTCGTTTTCGTACTGTTGCCACATTTGGGGCGGTTCCGGCGTCCGGCATCCTCGCGTTCGTCGGCTACAGGCATAAGAAAGGGAGGGTCGGTTTACCGGCCCTCCCTGGGTACGAAGCGCTGGGGTACCGTCGCTTGTTTGCACTGCGACCGTGTTTCCCGTTGCGCTCGCCAGTCGCTTAGCGCTTGATCTCGATATCGTCGAGCTTGACGTCCATGGCCTCGGTCTTGGCCTCGGCGATGTCGTCGGCAAATTCCAGAGACTTCATCATGGTCTCGACGGCGTCCTTGTGCTCCTCGACGTTGTCGATACGCACATACACACTGCCGCCGTCAACGTCGGTGAAGTATTCGGTCGTTACGCCGCCCGAGTGTGTATAGGAAGCGTTGCGCCAAGTCTTGCCGTTGTACTTGACGGGGTCATTCTCGGTCCACTCAAAGCTGGCATTCCACTTTGCCTCGTAGTCGAACAGCTCGTCGGCGTTCTTGTCAGGATCGAAGACGGGGATGAAGCGATCGCTGGCGTGCTCGCTCTCGGTGAACTTAAACTGGGCCCTGTCGGCGGTGTCGCCGGCAACGTCGGTAATCTCGACGCCCTCGGGAACCTCGACCTTAAACCAAATGAAGTCGGTCCTCATATCCACGGCTGGCTTTTCTGCCCCGCCGCCACCGCCACTGCCGGTAGCGCCGCCGCTTCCGCCACAGCCCACCAGGGCAACCGCGGCAAAGAGACTGATGCAGAGGGTGAGAATCGCAAAGGCCTTCTTTTTCATGGTCGTGTCCTCCTCGATCTGTAATCGCCCATGGATTACCTGTCTTTACTGTACGCGTGAGCAGCTCATTCGGGTGGGCCATGTGTCCCATTCTGGGGGCCGGATTTGCGCCGTTAAGTGGCAATATGTTCGGGCGCAAAAGAGGGGAGGGCCGGTGCTGCCGGCCCTCCCCGGGTTGGGCGCCCGTTGTTTTAATGGGGCGCATGTGCGCGGGTGCGCGTAGGCGCGTGCGGGTGTCCCGTTACTTGATCTCGATGCTCGAAATCTCGACTTCGCGTGCCTCGGAAACTGCCTCTTCCATATCATCGGGGAACTCGATGGAGTTGAGGAGTGCCTCGGCTTCTTTCTTGTGCTGGTCGAAGTTCGAGATGAGGACGTAGACGCTTCCCGGCTCAACATCGGTAAAAAGCATGGTTGAGATGCCGCTGTTGTCCTCGTATGTTCCGACGAGCCACGTCCTGCCGTTATACTCGACGGACCCGCCATCCTTCCACTGGAACGTATCCCCCTTCTTTTCCGCCTGGTCGGCGTGGGATTCCTCGGCCGTCAGCGCTTTTTTCCAAACGGGGATAAAGCGATCGGCCGAGGCGTTCTCGTCTTCGGGGAAGGTGAGCTGGACCCTGTCGGCATTCTTGCCGGCAGAGTCGCTTACGCCGACGCCCTCGGGCATCTCGACCTTAAACCAGATGTAGTCGGTCTTCTTGGCGACGGGGGCCTTTTCCTTGCTCTCGCTCTTGGGGGCGCTGCCGCCGCCCGATGCGCTCCCGCCGCAGCCCACAAGGGCGAGCGCGGCAAAGAGGGCGATGCAAAGGGAAAGGATTGATAGGGTCTTTTTCTTCATGGTGGCGTCCTCCTTGTCTGCCAGGGACATCGTGTGCCGCGGATCGCTGCGGCGGCGGTTACGCATGCACATGATGCCTTTGTTTACTGTGCGGTTATTCCTCCATTCGTCATCCGGTGCCGTGATGAGCTTGCCCCAACATAGGGCTCCTTACCTATATGTATGCCCCAGTTGCCGCTGCTTGGAAGTCTCGAAAGGTGGGCCATGTGTCCCATGTTTGCGGTGCCGACGCCTATCGTTCGTCATAGAAATCCGCGATGGCCAGGTGCGCTGACGCTTATGTACTTATGGGCTAGACTTAGCACCATTATGTGATCGATGCGGTCGGTCGGCGGTTTCCACCCGACCGATGTATATGACTTGAAGGTGCATGCGTATGAGCCAAGAGATGATGGACAAGACCTGCCGCGGGTTTGCCGAGGCGCTTGCCGCGCGCGAGCCGGTTCCCGGCGGTGGCAGCGCGAGCGCCTTTGTGGGCGCGCTGGGCGCCTCGCTGTGCGGAATGGTTGCCCGCTACGGTGCGACCAATCCCGCGCTTGCTGATCGTGCGGATGACCTGACGCGCGCGTTTGCCCAGGCAGACGAGTTGGCGCAGGAACTTGTGGACCTGGTCGCCGAGGACGTTCGTGCGTACGGCCAGGTGTCCGCTGCGTACGGTATTCCGCGCGAGGACCCAGCTCGGCCTGCAGCGATTCAGGATGCGCTGCACGTGGCCGCCATGCCGCCGTATCGCATTATGGATGCCTGCGGGCGCGCACTGGCGCTGCTCGAGGACATGGCGGACAAGGGCTCCCGACAGCTGCTGTCCGACGTGGCATGCGGTGCCGTATTCTGCCGCGCCGCCATGCAGGGCGCGAGCCTGACGCTCTTTGCCAACACCACATCTATGAAAGACCGGGTGCGTGCCGAGGAGCTCGAGGCGGCGTGCGATGAGATGCTGGATACGTGGCTGCCGCGCGCCGATGCGCTGGCGCGCCGCGCCGCCGACGCTGCAAGGAAGAGGGGATAGCCATGGCTGAACTGCTGAAGGGTGCTCCCGTTGCTCGCGCTTTGACCGAGGAACTTGCTGCTCGCTGCGCGGCCCTGCGCGAGCGGGGCGTTGTTCCGACGTTGGCTATCGTGCGTGTAGGTGAACGCGAGGACGACCTATCCTACGAGCGCGGTGCGCTCAAGCGCTGCGAAAAAGTGGGGATTGAGGCTCGTCGCGTTTTGCTTTCTGCCGGTGTTTCGCAAGAAGAGCTGTTGACGGCCATCGAGGACATCAATACCGATTCGGCTGTTCATGGCTGTCTGATGTTCCGCCCGCTGCCCGCCGGCCTTGACGAGAACGCCGTCGCCGCAGCGCTCGATCCCGCCAAGGACGTTGACTCCATGACGCCGGCTTCGCTGCTCACCACGCTTTCGGGGCGCGGCGAGGGTTTTGCCCCCTGTACAGCCGAAGCCGTGCTTGCTTTGCTGGATCATTACGGCGTTGAGCTGGATGGAGCTAAGGTTGCTGTGGTCGGGCGCTCGCTGGTGATCGGGCGTCCTGTTGCCGCCATGCTTACGGCGCGCAATGCGACCGTGACGACGTGCCATACGCATACGCGCGACCTTGCTGCCGAGTGCCGTGCGGCTGATATTGTGGTTGCGGCCGTTGGACGCGCGCGCACGATTGGTGCGGACGCGGTTCGCGAGGGCCAGACGATCATCGATGTGGGCATTAACTGGGACGAGGCCGCCGGCAAGCTGGTCGGCGACGTCGATTTTGATGCTGCGGAGCCGGTTGTTGGCGCCATCACCCCCGTGCCGGGCGGCGTGGGGGCTGTGACCACCGCAATTCTCGCCAAACACGTGATTGAGGCGGCGGAGCGCGCATCGAAATAGGCGTTTTTGCACACAGGGGTCCCGAGGGGTTCTGAGGGGTTGTGATTTCGCCCTTTTGCGCCGAAGCGATACACTGGTACCGTTTGATTTCTTCGCTCAAGGAGGATGCGCATGCCGTGCACAACGATTTTGGTTGGTAAGAACGCGAGCTACGACGGGTCGACCCTGGTCGCGCGTAACGAGGACTCGTCCAACGGGGTGTTTGAGCCCAAGCGTATGCGCGTGGTGCATCCCGACGAGCAGCCGCGCGTCTACACGAGCGTCCTGAGTCACCTGACCGTTGAGCTGCCCGATAACCCCATGCGCTACACGAGTGTCCCCGATGTTGTCCCGGGCCACGGCATCTGGGCCGAGGCCGGTTTCAACGAGCTCAATGTGGGCATGTCCGCAACCGAGACGCTCACCACCAACGAGCGCGTCCGCGGCGCCGATCCGCTCGTCGACTACGTACCCGCCAAGGGCAACGAGGGCGAGGACGGATACGTTCCGGCACAGCCCGGCGGCTTGGGCGAGGAGGACATGGTGACCCTGGTGCTGCCGTATGCCAAGTCCGCCCGCGACGGCGTGCGCATCCTGGGCGACCTGCTCGAGCGCTACGGCACTTACGAGAACAACGGCATCGCCTTTAGCGACGTGGACGAGATCTGGTGGCTCGAGACCATCGGCGGTCACCACTGGATCGCCAAGCGCGTGCCTGACGATGCCTATGTGACCATGCCCAACCAGCTGGGCATCGACAGCTTTGACCTGGATGACGCCGAGGGCGCCCAGGCCGACCATATGTGCTCCGCCGACCTGCGCTCCTGGATGGCCGAGTGGCATCTGGACCTGACGCTGGGCGTTGAGGGCGACGGTCCGGCGACGGTCTTTAACCCGCGCGAGGCCTTTGGCTCGCACAGCGACAGCGACCATGTCTACAACACGCCGCGCGCCTGGTACATGCAGCGCTGCCTCAACCCCAGCGACGTGTGGGACGGTCCCGAGGCCGACTACACGCCCGAGAGCGACGACATCCCCTGGAGCCGTGTGCCCGAGCGCAAGGTGACCATCGAGGACATCAAGTACGTGCTTTCGAGCCACTACCAGGGCACGGAGTACGACTGCTACGGCAGCAAGGGCACGCCCGCTACGCGTGGCGCCTATCGCCCCATCGGCATCAATCGCAACAGCCAGCTCGCCGTGTTGCAGCTGCGCCCCTATGCGCAGCCGGCGTATCGCGCCGTGCAGTGGATGGCCTTTGGTTCCAACTCGTTTAACTGTCTCTTATACACATCTCCGAGCCCACGAGACTCCTGAGCAACTCGTATG
>URKV01000052.1 GCA_900548565.1 uncultured Collinsella sp. | reverse complement strand
ACGAGATGCTCAGGAGTCTCGTGGGCTCGGAGATGTGTATAAGAGACAGATCGTCGAGTATGTCGATCGTAGCTTTGGCCGTACGCTGAGCTACATCACCGGATGGCTTTTGGCCCTGGGTAACGGCATCCTGTGCCCGTGGGAGGCCATCGCCATTTCGACCCTCGTGTCCGAGATGTTCGGCAGCCTGCCCGGCCTTGAGTGGCTGCGCGCCGTCAAGCTCTACACCATCCTGGGGGCCGACGTTTACCTGTTCCCGACGCTGATCGCGCTCGGCTTTGCAGTCTACGTCATCTTCCTCAACTTCCGCGGTGCCAGCTCGGCCGCCAAGCTCCAGGCCTTCCTGACCAAGGCTCTGCTCTGCGGCATGCTGCTCGCCATGGGTGTCTCGCTGTTCACCGGTTCGCCGGAACACGCCATGCCCGTGTTCTCCCAGGTCACCGGTGCTGGCGGCGGCAAGCCCGCCACCGAAAGCACCAGCCTGTTTGCCGGCATCGTGTCGGTCCTGGTTTTGACCCCGTTCTTCTACGCCGGCTTCGATACCATTCCTCAGCAGGCTGAGGAAGCAGCCGAGGGCCTCAACTGGAACAAGTTCGGCAAGATCATCTCCCTGGCCCTGCTGGCCGCCGGCGGCTTCTACATGGTCTGCATCTACTCGTTCGGCACCATCCTCGACTGGCATGAGTTTGTTAAGAGCCCGGTTCCCGCGCTTGCCTGCCTCAAGGGCATCAACATGCTCCTGTACCTGGCCATGCTCGTCATCGCTACGCTTGGACCCATGGGCCCGATGAACTCCTTCTACGGCGCCACGAGCCGCATCATGCTCGCCATGGGCCGCAAGGGCCAGCTGCCCGAGAAGTTCGCCGAGGTCGATCCCAAGTCCGGCGCTCCCAAGCTCGCCTGCGCCGTTCTGGGTGTCATCACCGTCATCGGTCCGTTCCTGGGCAAGAACATGCTCATCCCTCTGACCAACGTGTCGGCTCTCGCCTTCATCTTCTCCTGCGGCATGGTCGCCCTCGCTTGCCTGCGCATGCGCTTCACCGAGCCCGACCTGCCTCGTCCCTACGAGGTGCCCGGCGGCAAGTTTGGCATCAGCCTCGCTGTCGCTGCCTGCGCCGTCATCATCGGCCTGCTCGTGGTCCCGTTCTCTCCCGCCTCCCTCAACATGGTGGAGTGGAGCATCGTGATCGGCTGGCTGGCCGTTGGCCTGGCCCTCATGGCCTTCACCAATTCCCGCAAAAAATAACGCCTAGCCGGGGCGGATCGGGTGCGCGGATCCCTCTCTTCCGCGCACCGAACCCGGCACCACTTGGGTAGCTTTGTGAGGCCATAACCCAACATGGCCTCGCCCACTATATGGATCCATAAGGAGGAACCATGTCCACTAAGTACGCAATCGTTGGCGGCAAGCTCATCGACGGTACCGGTGCCGAGCCGGTCGAGAACTCCCTCGTTCTCGTCGACGACAACGGCAAGATCGAGTACGCCGGTGCTATGCAGGACCTTCCCGAGGGCGTTGAGGTTATCGACGCCGCCGGCAAGACTGTCCTTCCCGGCCTGATCGACACCCACCTGCACTTCTCGGGCAACTTGACCGACGATGACACCGACTGGGTCATGCAACCGCTCCTCGAGAAGCAGGCCGTCGCCGTCAAGCAGGCCTACGACTGCCTCACCCACGGCCTCACCACCGTCTGCGAGATCGGCCGCTTTGGTATCCAGATCCGTGACTGCATCGACAAGGGCGTCTTCAGGGGCCCGCGCGTTCTGGCCACCGGCCTTGGCTTCTGCCGCGTTGCCGGCCACGGCGACTCCCACCACTGCAGCCAAGAGCTCAACAAGGAATCGCACCCCTGGGGCGATCAGGTCGACGGTCCTTGGGATCTGCGCAAGGCCGTCCGTCGTCGCCTGCGCGAGAACCCCGATGCCATCAAGATCTGGGCTACCGGTGGCGGCATCTGGCGCTGGGACTCCGGCCGCGACCAGCACTATTGCTCCGAGGAGATCCAGGCCGTGGTCGAAGAGGCAAAGATGGTCGGCATCCCCGTGTGGAGCCACTGCTACAACAACCACGCCGCTGCCTACGATTCCGTTCGCTTTGGCTGCGAGCAGTTGATTCACGGCTTCGATATCGATGAGCGCACCATGGACCTCATGGCCGAGCAGGGCACCTTCTTCACCCCGACGATCGCCTTCCTGCCCACCTGGTACGCCACCTATCCGCCCGTCTACGTCCCCGAGCTGCACGACAAGTACGAGGGCACCCTGGTCGAGAAGGAGCTGCAGCGCAACTACGACTGCCTGCGCGAGGCCAAGAAGCGCGGCGTCGTCATGACGATCGGCTCCGACTCCTTCTCCTTCGTCACCCCGTACGGCACCTGCTCCATCGAGGAGATGTACGAGTTCGTCGACAAGATCGGCTTCACCCCGGTCGAGACCATCACCTGTGCCACCCTCAACGGTGCCAAGATGTGCCACATCGAGGACGAGACCGGTTCCATCGAGGCCGGCAAGTGCGCCGACCTGCTGGTCGTCAACGGTGACGTCGCCGCCGACATCCACGTGCTCAACACCGACAACATGGACGTCATCATGAAGGACGGCTGGATTGTCGAGGCCGGCACCTTCGGCGAGGCAAACAAGTACAGCGCCTAAGCTACCGTTCATCGATGGCTTGATGTAAAACACAGTATTTGATTGCATAATGCAATGGAGAGGGTCGCTTGCGGCCCTCTTTATTGCTATGGGGTGCGTCAGTAAGAAGGAGATGACGGTGGATCTCAATAGGCTGATTCTGGGCAAGAGCTACAACTCTACCAAGGTCTTTCGTACCGCTCAGCATGTGGTTCAAGCCATCTTGCTCGGTATTGTCGTTCCGCTGCTTATCCTGCTGCTCATCTGGGATCTAACCGATAATCCCAATCCCGTTCCGGCCGTTGTCGTCATTGCCGGCTTGGTCATGCTGTGCTTCTTCTTCTCGTACGTCTTTGTCGTTCCCGACGACCTCACATCGAGCGCTACCGACCGCACGCTCGCCATCGCGTCGAAAATATTCGCCTACACGTCGCGCGGCCTTACGCCCGAAGCTGCCCTGGGTGCCTCTAAGATCATCCTGTCCGAAACTATCGCCTCTGCCATCTGCTTTACCGACGGCAAGCAGGTGTTGGCAAGCTGGGGCGAGGACTCGGCAAAATGCCCCGCGGGCACCCCGGTGGTGCTGCGGACTACGCTCAACGTGATCAACAGCGGTGAGCAAAGCGTGTTCTCGCGCGATGCCTCGACCGAGACGGGTGGCTACTTTCCGCGCCTGCGCGCCGGTATTGTCGCACCGCTTACCGTGCGCGGGCATTGCGTGGGCACGCTCGAGCTGTATTATCCCCGTCTGAGCAGTATCGATATGCGCCAGACGGCGCTTGCCTCGGGCTTTGCCGACCTCATTTCCACGCAGCTTGCGAGCTTTGAGCTCGAGCGCCAGGACGAGCTCACGGCCCGCGTTGAGCTTCGTGCCCTGCAGTCGCAGGTCGACCCGCATTTTCTATTCAATACCATTAGCACGATCGTGTCGCTCGTTCGAACCGAGCCCGACAAGGCGCGATCGCTGCTGATCGACTTCTCCAACTACTACCGTCAGACGCTTTCTGATTCCGATACCCTCACAACGCTCGAGCACGAGGTGGAACAGGGTACTCGTTATATCAATCTTATGCAGGCCCGGTATGGCGACGGCCGTTTGCGCGTCTCGGTCGATATCGACTTTGAGGTGCGCGACAGCCTGGTGCCGCCGTTTATCTTGCAGCCGTTGCTCGAAAACTGCATCAAACACGCGCAGCGCGAGACCGAGCCGCTTTCTATTCATGTTAGGGCTTTCGAGACCGATGACGGTTTGGAGATCATCGTCGAGGACGATGGCATCGGTATGAGCGAAGAGGTCTGCGCGCATCTGTTTGAGCAACATCGCCGAGAGGAGCCCGAGAGCATTACCGCCGACGGCTCCGTCAAGCGAGGTTGCGGCCTGGCGCTCTTTAACGTACTTCAGCGCATCCATTTCTTTTACGGAGAAGATTCCGGCATGCGCGTGAAGTCCCAGGAGGGCGTTGGCACGCAGGTCATCGTCGAGCTGAACGGCGAGCCGCATGAGCCGGCGCCGTTGACGGCGTAGCACGCGGTTGGATTGAGAGAAAAAGAGGGGAAGCACATATGTCCGAAGGCTGGAACATCTTGGTGGTTGATGACGAGCCTCCCATTAGGGCTGAGCTACGCTATCTGTTGGAAAAGGATGCGCGTGTGGGTCAGATTGCCGAGGCGGGCAATGTCACCGAAGCCGTGGAGTCGATTCTGTCGAACAAGCCCGACGTGCTGTTTTTAGACATTACCATGCCCGGTCGCTCGGGAATTGAGCTTGCCGAGACGCTGCAGAACCTAAAGACGCCGCCGGTGGTTGTGTTTGTGACAGCGTTTGCCGAATTTGCCGCCGATGCGTATAACCTCGATGCGGTCGACTATGTCGTCAAGCCGGTCGAGGACGCACGCCTGTCAAAGGCACTCGACAAGATCGAGGCAGCCTTGGGTGCCCGTCGTGTTATCCATGCTCCGCGCCAACCTTTGCGTCTGACGGTGGACCGCGGGGGCAAAAAGGTGTTCATTCCCGCCGCAGACGTCTGCTACTTTGAGGCGCGCGCCGATTTTTGCAACGCCGTCTGCGCCGAGGGAACGTACCTGATCAATGAGTCGATCTCTTCGCTCGAGCGTCGCTTGGACTCCGAGGGCTTTATTCGCGTTCATCGCAGCTACCTGGTCAATTTGGAAGACGTGCACAATGTCGAGATCGGTTCCACGGGTCTTATGGAGCTCAGACTCGATCGCGTAACCTCGACGGTGCCCGTGTCCCGCCGTCGCGCTGCCGAGGTTAAAGCACACTTGGGGCTTGCGTAGACGGTCTGCATGCCGTCGTTTACCATCGCAGGTTTGGCATGGGCGCGCGGTGGGCATAATGGGTGGCATCGAATGAAATCGAAAGGATCATTATGCCCGCGCTTATCACCCATCATCTGTTTGGCGAGGAAAGCATCGACCGTCTTCCGCAGGGCGTCATCACGTCCGATGAAGAGCGCATTGCCTTTATCTTGGGCAACCAAGGCCCCGACCCGTTCTTCTTTCACATTCTGACACCGCGTGTTTCCGACTGCACGCTGCTGGCGCAGGTCATGCATCGGTCGCGCATGTCTCGCCAGTTCGCGTGCCTGCGCGACGGCGTGTCGCATCTGCTGCCGCGCGACGCCAGCTTGGGTCGCGCCTTTGCGCTGGGCCTGCTGTCTCATTACGTGCTCGACCGCAACGCCCATCCCTTTGTCTATGAGCAGCAGTTTGGCATCGTGGAGTCCGATTCAGAGCTTGAGAACTCGAGCAGTCAGGTCCATGCCGTGATCGAGAGCGACCTGGATGTGCTGATGCTGCAGCTTAAACGCGATGGCGCTACGGTCGACGATTATCCGCCGGCGGGCGAGATCGTCACCACCGATCGCATCAATCGCGTGGCCGGCGTGCTGATGAGCTATGTTGCCGGACGCGTGTACGGCATTGACATTCCGGCAGGGGAGTACGGTGCTGCCGTTGCCAATATGCAGCGACTTTACCGCGCGATTGAGCCGGCCGGCTCCGCAAAGACGCGCGCGATCTCGCTGGTTGAGGGCTTGGTGCACGACTACTCGCTGCTCGACGGCCTTGCCCATCGCGTGACGACGGAGCTGCCCGAGCGCACCGGTAACCTGGGCCATCTGACATGGAAGAATCCCTTTACCGACGAGGTCTCGAACGAGAGTTTCCCCGAGGTCTTTGATCGCGCGCTGGTCGATTACGAGTGCACGGTCGCACGTTTCATCGAGACCGGTGACATGGATGCCGTGACCAGTCACGTCAACTACAGCGGTCGCGTGCTCGAAGCCGATGAGGAGTTCGACCGCGAGGAATAGGGCCCGTGCGTGCCCCTTTGCCGAATCCTTACCGGCGGTTCTGGACAATTGGGGTACGATGAACTAACTGCATATCGGGCGAATACGAAGGGTCCCTGTCCATGAAATACACCAAGCTCGAGCGTAACTGGGTTATGTATGATGTGGGCAATTCGGCCCTCGTGCTGCTCAATACCTCGGTGGTGCCTATTTACTTTAACGCCATCAATACCGGCGCTTCTTCGGCCGACCTGGTGGTCGCCTGGGGCAATGCGCAGACGATCGCCTCGCTGGTTATCGCCATGCTCATGCCCATTCTGGGCGCGCTTGCCGACTACGCCGGCAACAAGATCAAGTTCTTCTTGGGCTTCTTCCTCACGGGCCTGGTGCTTTGCCTGGCGCAGGCTATCCCAATGTCCGCCATGGCATTTTTGACCGTGTACGTGCTGTGCACCATCGGCCTTAACTCTTCTATGACGTTCTACGACGCCATGCTGCCCGACATTACCACCGACGAGCGCATGGACGCCGTGTCCAGCTCGGGCTATGCCTGGGGCTACATCGGTTCCACCGTGCCGTTCGTCATCTGCCTGGCGCTCATCATGGGTGGCCCCGCTCTTGGCGTCCCTACCATGCTGGCAACGCGTCTGTCGTTTATCATCACTGGTGCCTGGTGGCTCGTCTTTACCCTGCCGCTCATTCGCACCTATAAGCAAAAGTACGGTCGCGAGCGCGGTCCTGAGGACACTATCGGCCACATCGTGGGCGGTGTGTTCTCCGAGGTCGGACACACCATGCGCGAGATCGCCCACAACAAGACCGTGCTGGTCTACATGATCGCGTTCTTCTTCTATATCGACGGTGTGCACACGGTCATTTCCATGGCAACCAGCTACGGATCGGCCTTGGGCATCGATTCGACCCAGTTGGTCCTGGCGCTGCTCGTTACGCAGTTCGTGGCCTTTCCGTCCGCCATCATCTACGGCAAGCTCGCCGGCCGCGTGGGCACGCTCAACATGATCTTGGTGGCAGTCGCCGCCTATATGGGCATTGTGCTGTTCGCCGCGTTCTTCCTAAAGACCGCCTTTGAGTTTTGGGTGCTTGCCATTATGGTCGGCCTGTTCCAGGGCGGCGTACAGGCGCTCAGCCGTAGCTACTTTGGCCGCATCATCCCCAAGGAAAAGTCCAACGAGTACTACGGCTTCTTCGATATCTTTGGCCGTTACGCAAGCGTTATGGGCACCTTCCTGGTGTCGGTTGTCACCTCGCTGACCGGCAACCCGTCGCTGGGCGTCCTTTCTATTGGCGTGCTGCTGGTTGTTGGCTTTGTGCTGCTGGTCCGTCTGTCCCGCATGGCTCAGGCGGCGGCGTAAGGCAACCGGGCTCAGTACAGCAATTGTGCCTATCTGCAGTACTCTTTTGGAAGTAGCCGCATAAATCATTCTGACTTCTGAGCAATGTTTAGCCCAAGTGGGTATGATGGAATCAGCTAGGTCGCGGGGCGTCGCCTGTGTTTGGCGGCGCCCCGTTTTTGTGTTGCAAGGAGGGTAAAGGTATGAACGCCACGGTTGTGATCCCAACATATTGGGCGGGCGATGATACCCAAGCAAACGCTCCCGGCACCTACGATCACTCGACGTCGCTCAATGCCGCCAACCCGGAACTCGATCGCTGCCTGACTTCACTCGAACAGGTGCGCGACATTCCGCGCATCATTCTCTTGGTGGTCTGTCCGGTTTCTGCCACGGCCGACGTATCCCATCGCGTGCACGAAATCGTTAATGCGCATCCCACACTTAAGGTCACCGTCGTTACCAATACTCAGGCTTCGCGTGTTGCCGACCGCGTGGCACAGATTGCGCCCAAAGGCTCGGGCGAGTGCGTGAGCCTGCGCGGCTACGGCGCCATCCGCAACATGGGTCTTGCCTGCGCGGCGGTGCTGGGGCACGACGCGGTTGTGTTTTTGGATGACGACGAGACCGTCATCGATGCCGACTTTATGAAGCGTGCGACCTATGCGCTGGGCCAGCAGACGCGTCAGGGCCTGCCGATTTTAGTCAAGAGCGGATACTTTTACGATCGCGACGGGTCGCCGCTGGCTCCCACGGACAAAGTGGGCATTTGCCATCGCTGGTGGACCAAGCGTATCGAGTTCAATCGCTGGATGAAAAAGGCGCTCTCGGGCACCCGCATCTCGCGCTCCAATTACGTATGCGGCGGCCTGATGGCCCTGCACGCCCGCGCCTTTACGCGTGTGGCCTTCGACCCGTTTATCACCCGCGGCGAGGATCTGGACTACCTGTTTAACATGCGCATGTTCGGCTACGACGTGTGGTTCGATAACGAGTGGACCGTGCGCCATCTGCCTCCGGAGTCCGAAAAGCGCTCACCGCGCTTTATGCAGGATGTATACCGTTGGTACTACGAACGGGCCAAGTTGACATTCGCCGCGCATCAAAAGGAGCTCATTCCCGTTACGGCGGCATCACTCATGCCCTACCCGGGCCCGTGGATTTCGCGCGAGCTCGACGATCGCGTGCGCAAGACCGCTATGGTCCGCAGCGTGTTTACCCGCGAGCATGAGGGCTACCTGCGCATCTGGCGCCATGGTATCGGCGAGGCAAAGGCCTATGCGCGCCAAAACGCTGCAAGCTATCTGCGTTTCCAGAGCTTTTGGCCCAAGATCATGGACGGGCTTTGGCGTGACGCACAACTGATCAGTATCCTGGAGGGGGCCGAATGATCGACCGCCGCGCCCAGCGCGATAGTTCAATATCAATCTTTCGCATCATTGCCATTGCCTGCGCCATTTGCGTGCTGGTGTACTTTATTTTTGCCTTGGTGACCGGTATCGAGCCGATCGCCACGGTGATTGCCTGCGCGCTGCTGTGCATCTTTCTGTGCATCTTTATCTTTTTGACGCTCAATCCCGATTCGGTGCGCTCCCAGTACACCGAGGAGACGCTCTCGGTGGCCTCGGCCATGCTCGAGGACATTAAGGGCGGTCTGACGCAGGAGTCGGCGCGTTTGGTGTGCCGGCGCATTTTGCCCGAGACGCGCGCCATGACGGTGGCCATCACCGACGAGGGCAACGTGTTGGCCTGCGCGGGCGAGTTTGAGGAAAAACTACTGCCAGATTCTCCCATCCACACGCTTGCCACGCGCTACGTTATCGAACATGGCATCGTGCAGTCGTTCAACCGTATGGTGGATGTCGTGGGCTCGGATGGCTCGCACAACCAAGTCCCCGCCGGCATTATCGCCCCCATCAAGGTGGGCGATCGTACCGTCGGCACGCTCAAGTTCTACTACAAGACCCCGCGCGCCGTCGACCGCACCCAGTACGCGCTTGCCTCGGGCTTTGCCGAGATCTTGTCCACGCAGCTCGCCATCCACGAGCTCGAGGTGCAAAAGGAACTCACAGCGCGCGCTGAGGTGCGTGCGCTGCAGGCGCAGATTAACCCGCACTTCCTGTTCAACACGCTGAACACCATTGCATCGTTTACGCGCACCGACCCGCTGCGGGCCCGCGAACTGCTTCGTGAGTTCTCATCGTTCTATCGTGCCACGCTCGACAACTCGGGATCGCTCATTCCGGTCTCGCGCGAGGTTGCACAGACCAAGCGCTACCTTACCTTTGAGAAGGCCCGCTTTGGCGAGGACCGCGTGCTTGCGACGTTCGATGTGTCCGAGGACGTGGAAGATACGCTGGTGCCGGCGTTCGTGATCCAGCCGATTGTCGAGAACGCCGTACGTCATGGTATGGGCGATGACGACGCCCTGAGGATCGACGTGACCGTTCACCAAGACGGCGAGGATGCAATCTTGATTGCCGTGGCCGATAATGGCGTGGGCATGGATGAGGGTACCGCCGCCAGACTGTTTGACGAGCGCTCTGCCCGTCCCGACGCCAGCTCTCCCCAGGGTGGCGGCGCCGGTGTGGCCATGCACAATATTTCGGAGCGCATCCATCGCTTTTATGGGCCGCACTCCTATACGCGTGTCGAATCGGCGCCGGGCAAGGGCACCAAAGTGCTCCTTCATCTTGATTTGTCAGAGAGCATCTTTGACATTCAAGAGTAAAATAAAAGGCTACGGGCTCAACGTCATGCGGCGGATGCCCGGCGTAGTTAGTTGACGAAAGGTTTTATCCCTATGCTGCGTGCGATGATTGTGGATGATGAGGCGCCGGCTCGCTCGGAGCTTCGCTTCCTGCTCGAGCAAACGGGCAAGATCGGCACGATCACGGAGGCGTCGAGCGTCCGCTCCGCCATCGAGATGCTTATGGAAAGTCGCGTGGATGTCGTGTTTCTCGATATCTCGATGCCCGGTGCCTCGGGCCTGCAACTTGCCGAGGCGCTGCATAAGCTCAAAAATCCGCCGGCGATCGTGTTTGTGACTGCGTATAGTGACCATGCGGTCGAGGCATTCGACGTGGATGCCGTCGATTATCTGATGAAGCCAGTCGAAGAAGCTCGCTTGGATCGCGCGATCGAGAAGGTCATGCAACGCGCCAAGCCGGTTACGGACAGCAAGGTGACCATCGAGCGTATCCCGGTGGAAAAGGGCGGCCGCAAGGTGCTCATTCCCGTGGACGACATTCGCTTTATCATGGCCAAGGACGATTACTCCTGCATCTATACCGTCGATGATCGCTTTTTGTCGACGACCTCGCTGGCGCAGTTTGAGGCCAAGCTCTGCGACTTTGGCTTCTTCCGTGTTCACCGCCGCTATATCGTCAACTTGGCGTGCGTCACGGATGTGGAGACGGTGCCCTCGGGCGCCATCCAGCTGGGCATTACGGGCGTCGACGAACGCGTGCCGGTTTCGCGCCGCCGCGTCGTGCCGCTCAAGAAGGCTCTGAGTCTCTAGCACACTGGCCCCGCAGCCCTGTAGACCCATCGTCTGCGGAGCCGTGGGGCCTTTTTTGTATGTATCTGCCGAATCGTTTTTTTGCGGAAGGGATCCCATGAACAGTGCAAGCGCCAAGCGCATCGACATCATCTCGGACACCCACGGCTATTTGTCGCCTGCGCTCCTGGACGAGCTTGAGGGCGCGGATCTGATTATCCACGCCGGCGACCTTACGTCAGAGATGGACTACGAGCACCTATGCACCATCGCCCCCGTGCGGGCCGTACTGGGCAACAACGATTACTACCGCGACTACGGCCCCGATGTAGACCGTCTTGCGCTCTTTACCTACGAAGGCCTTAAATTCGCCGTAGCCCACTACCGCGAAGACCTTCCGGTGGGATCCGTAGACGTAGCCATCAACGGACACACCCACGTAACCAAAGAAGCCCAAGTGGGCCGTTGCTTAGTCCTCAACCCGGGCAGCGCCAGCTACCCCAGAGGCACCCGAGGCCCCACCATGGCCAGAATGCTCGTCAAAGACGGCAAGATCATAAGTACCAAGTTTATTGACCTAGGCTGACCGCAACAAAAACGGGGGATGCACACCGCATCCCCCGTTTTTCTTTCAGCAAAAGGCAGAGTTTCAACAAGACCCTTAGACAACCCCGCCGAGGAGAACGGGGGCCTCGAGCCGCGGAAGCGGCGAGGAACAACAACAGCTTGAAGCATGTGACGGCAGGGAGGGTCTCCGGCTGTCTCTTATACACATCTGACGCTGCCGACGATCTTACGCGTGTAGA
>URKV01000051.1 GCA_900548565.1 uncultured Collinsella sp. | reverse complement strand
CTTACGCCTGCTGATAGTGCAGGTGCTTCTCGTCGATATCGGCCAGGTCGCGGTCGAGGTAACGGCGCGCGAGCCAGTTAGCCATGGGAAGGTTCTGGTCCAGGTAGTTGCCGCACTCCTCGGGAGCGGCACCGGGGACATCGCCCTCAAAGTCGGCGACAAACTCGAACAGCTCACGCACGAGCGGCAGGATCTCCTCGCTCGTCACCTCGCCAAACACAACGAGGTAAAAGCCCGTGCGGCAGCCCATGGGGCCAAAGTAGACAATGCGGCCCGACCACTCGGCATGATTGCG
Source organism: uncultured Collinsella sp. (assembly GCA_900548565.1). Lineage (GTDB taxonomy): Bacteria > Actinomycetota > Coriobacteriia > Coriobacteriales > Coriobacteriaceae > Collinsella. Next base: position 11,654 of record URKV01000051.1, on the reverse strand, counting down.
CAAGAACGTTGCACCCAGGTGCTCGATGGTGTGGCACTCGGCGGTGTTCATGACCGGCTCCTTGTTGGGCGTGGTCAGACGCAGGTCGAAGGTGGTGACGGCGGCGCCGGTCGCCGGATCGCGGTCGATGCGGCTCACATACACGCCGGGCTCAAGCAGCAGATGATCAACGGAAAAGCTGGCGATGCGCTCCATGGCAGATCCTCTCGATAGTCAAATTGGGACGGGGCTCTTTTAGCTGGTTCGAATGGTCGTACCAATCATACCAGTCAAAAAAGCCCCGTCCCAAAAAGACAACTTAGCCAAGGACACGGGCCATACGCGTCTTGAACTCGGACAGGAAGCGCGGAGCATCCACGGTCAGTGCCACAAGCGCGCTCTTGTCCGGATCGGACAGGCGGCGCTCATCGCAGATGGTGCGACCGCGGTACTCGCCCAGCAGATCAACACGCAGGTTGCAGCCGAGCGCACCTACGAGCGTGGGGTCGATCGCCACGGCAACGGCCAGCGGATCGTGCAGCGCACAACCACCCAGGTAGGGTGCGTTCATCTCGTACGAGCCAATGTAGTGCTCGACCATGCTCGCAAATGCGCAGCCCGCCATAGTGCCCGAGCCCGTCCAGCCGGCAATGTCGCGGCGTGTGAGCACCACGCGATGCGTCACGTCCAGACCCACCATGGTGAGCTTACGGCCCGAGCGCAGCACCGCGTCGGCTGCCTCGGGGTCGCTCGCCATGTTGGCCTCAGCGCCCGCGCTCACGTTGCCGGGCACGGTAAGGGCGCCGCCCATCACGACCACGCGGCCGATGGACATCATCGCCGCCGCATCGCGCTCTAGGGCGAGCGCCAGGTTGGAGAGCGGGCCAGTCGCCACGTAGACCAGATCGGGACCATAGGTGCGCGCGGCATCGATCAGATAATCGACCGCAGCGTTGCCGTCGGCCGAGGTCGCCCCCACCGGCTCGTAGGGCGACGCGGGCACGCTCGCGCCGCCGATGCCGTTCTTGCCGTGAATGAGCGCGGTGGACGCCGGCGGCGTATAGGGCTCAGTCGCCTGCAGAGGACGGTCGGCGCCCAGGTACACCGGCACCTCGGGACGACCCAGCAGATCGAGCACCGCCAGGCAATTGTGCGCCGATTGCTCGACGCGCACGTTACCAAAGCACGTGGTGATGCCCACGAGCTCCACCTCGGGGCTCGCGATGGCATAGGCCAGCGCCATCGCATCGTCCACACCCATATCCAGATCAAGGATCAGCTTCTTGATTGCCATTGTTCTACTCCGCTTCTCCGTCTTTATCGTTTAACCAAACCAATGTTCAACTTCGGTGCGCATGGGAATCGATTGCTGAGCGCCCAGGCGCGACACCGTCACTGCCGAGGCGCGAGCACCCGCGGCCATGCACTCAAAGAGCGGCAAGCCCTCTAGGCGAGCCGCCGCCAACGCGCCGATAAACGTATCGCCGGCGGCCGTGGTATCGACTACCGTACTCGAAAGTGCCGGCATGCGCAGCAGCTCACCGCCATCGCCGAGCGAAACCGAGCCGGCACCGCCCAACGTGATGACCGCAGCCCCGGCACCCTTGTCGAGCAGCGCATTGAGCGCGGTGACGCAACTCGCGTCATCCGTGGGCAGAATGCCCGTCAGCACCTGGCACTCGGTCTCGTTGGGACAGACCAGGTCGACCGCAGGCCAGACCTCCGCAGGCAGCTCGCAGGCGGGCGCTGGATTAAAGACCGTATAGAACCCCAGCTCGTGAGCGCAAACAAGCGCCTCGGCCGTCGCCGCAAGGTCGCATTCGCCCTGGGCGATAAAGACGCTTCCGGCAGCCGGGGCAATCTCGCTGGCGCCGCCGTCGAGCTCATGGGCCACCAGACGCCTCAGCGCGCAGGCAACGTCCGCGCCCGCAAGCGCATGGTTGGCGCCCGGTGACAGTATGATGCGGTTGTCGCCCTCGCAGCGAATGATGGTCGCGGTACCGGTCTCCACGTCATCGCGATGCACTACAAAGTCACAGTCCACGCCGGCGCCTTGGAGCCCCGCCACGAGCGACGCGCCGAACGCATCGCGACCGACCGCGCCGATCATGTGCGTGCACGCGCCCATACGCGCGGCAGCTACGGCCTGATTGGCGCCCTTGCCGCCGGCGTTGGTGATAAACCCGCTGCCGCCGACGGTCTCGCCCGCACGCGGTATGCGCTCGCACGCCACCGAAAGGTCCATGTTCATACTGCCGAACACCGCAACGATGCCGCGATCTGCCATGGAAACCTCCTCATCTGCGGGCTTTGCACCCACCGTCGACCGTCGATTGCGCACCTTCGCACCTCTATAACTTTAGTTCACTTTGATGTGAACGCACCCTTGAGCTTGCGCCAGCAGCAAGCATTCACAGGAGCAGGCAGCTACAATGAATACGTGCTGATTATTCTCGTCATTGGATGATGTTTTATGGAACAATTCTCGCAATCGGGCTCGCGCGGTCGACGCCGCACGGGCAACGAGCCGGCGCCGCACGAACGCGTGAAGAGCGAACGCCGTGCCAACGAGCCGCGACGCACCACGAGCCCCCATCGCGCTTCTGCCAACAACGCGGGCCGCGCCAACACTCCCGCCGCGGAGCAGACGCCTGCTCGCCCCAAGTCCCGCTACATCCCTGCACTCGACGGCCTGCGTACGCTCGCCGTCGTCGCGGTGGTGCTCTATCACCTTAACCTCACGTGGGCTCAGGGCGGCCTGCTCGGCGTCACGATCTTCTTTGTGCTTTCGGGCTATCTGATCACGCGCTTGCTGCTCAACGAAGTCGCTAAGACCGGCCGCATCGACCTCAAGAGCTTCTGGATCCGCCGCATCCGTCGCCTGGTCCCCGCCGTGGTGACCGTCGTGGTGGTGACCTGTGCTCTGTGCACCGTCTTCAACCACGTGATGCTCACCAAGATGCGCCCCGACATTCTGCCGTCACTGCTGTTCTTTAACAACTGGTGGCAGATTGCCCAAAACGTCTCGTACTTCAATGCTCTGGGCGACCCCTCGCCGCTCACGCACTTTTGGTCGCTTGCCATCGAGGAACAGTTCTACCTGATTTGGCCGCCACTGCTGTTTGCCATGGTATCCATGCATGTGAGCAAGCCCAACACGCGCCGCGTGGTTCTGGGCTTGGCTGCTGTCTCCGCCATCGCCATGATGGTGCTCTATAACCCTGCCGCCGACCCCAGCCGCGTGTACTACGGCACCGACACCCGTGTGTTCTCGCTGCTGCTGGGTGCCTGGATGGCCTTTATCCCCGATCGCGACCTGGCGCCGGTGCGTCTCGCTCGTCGTTTGGGGCTCAATCGCCTAGCTGGCGCCGCCAAGCACGGCAAGAACGCCGAGGGCAAGCCTGGCGAAAAGGCCGACGAATCAGCCGAGACCGCCCCGGCACAGCCGAGCGCCCCCGTGCGCTTTTGGTCCTCGCCCGCATCCATCGATGTATTGGGCGTCGTGGGTCTGGTTGGCCTTGCCGCCATGGTCGCGCTCACCAACGGCTACACCGTGTTCCAGTATCGCGGCGGCACGCTGTTATGCTCCATCCTCACGCTCATGGTCATCGCGGCCTGCGTGCAGCCCCAGGGAATGGTTGCTCGCGCGCTGTCCGCCGAGCCGCTCGCGTGGGTTGGCAAGCGCTCATACAGCATCTACCTGTGGCACTATCCGCTGCTGTTGCTTATGAACCCGGTCGCCAACATCAACGATACACCGTGGTGGCAGTACATTTTGCAGGTGCTGTTGGTGGTCGCCGTGGCCGAATGCTCATATCGCTTTATCGAGACGCCGTTTAGAAAGGGCGCCTTTGGGCGCACCGTATCCGAGTTCCGCGACGGCACCGCCACGCCCGCCAACTGGGTGCGCGCGCACGTCCCTGCCTGTGCAGCCTGCGCTGTCGTGTTGGTCGTTGCACTGGGCGGCCTGATCTTTGTGCCCGAGACGTCTGCGCTGAGCGGCGAGGGCGCCGAAGTTCTGAACAAGGAAGCCAAGAACGCCGCACCCACCGACCAGCAGGCGGCCGACGACACCGACAAGGACAACGACGGCTTTCCCGACGGCTCCTACGACCTGTTGATGATCGGTGACTCCGTGTCGCTGCGCGCCGTTGATTCCTTTGACGGCGTGTTCCCGCACAGCCATATCGATGCCGAAAAGGGCCGCCAGTTTGATGCGGGCCGTGCGACATTTGAGGGCTATCTTCAACAGAACCTTGCCGGCAAGATCGTGGTCTTTGCGCTGGGCACCAACGGCTTGGTAACCGACGACCAAATCGACGCCATCATGGCCGATGCAGGAGATAAGCGTATTGTGGTGTTTGTGAACACGCGCAGCCCGCAGCCGTGGGTTGGCTCTACCAACCAGGCCATCGCCAACGCCGCTACGCGCTACAAGAACGTACGCGTTATCGACTGGTACGGATACAGTGCCAACCGCAACGACCTGTTCGATGGCGATGGCACGCATCTATCGACCACTGGCGTGACTGAGTACCTCAACTTGATCCACGATGCCGTCAAGAAGGACCTGCCCGTGCATCCCGAGGATCACGTCAACGATCCGCAGCCGGCAGCCGTCAAGTCTGCCACCGACGCACTCGTCAATGCGCTCGCTCTCAAGCCGCACAAGCTGGGCACCGACAAGTAACCTGCAGCGCAAACTTCCCACATCCGGAGGGGGTGTCTGCCACGGCAGACACCCCCTCCGGCAGTTAGGGACACTCCTGGCGCAGCCAATGAAGACCTCTACGGATGAATTCCAGGCCGCTCCGTCGCTCCAGACATCGTTTCCGCGCCTCGTGCCTGCCCCAAACAATCAAAACAAGCCCTTTTCGCCGCACCCTCAAAGGTCTGTGGGCAAAAAAGGGCAAATATGAGTACTGTTACCATTTTAGTAGCAGGCAAAACCACCCAAAATGACGTCCGAGCGACCCCTACAACCCCCTAAAGCAGCCAACCTGACTGGTTTAAGGCGTATTGGAGCCAATTTTAATGAACATACTAAAGGCTATGTTCATTATCTTTTAGGATGTAAATGCTATTCACTTAGCAACAGTACTCATATTTGGCATTTTTTGTCCATTGCTATATAACTAACATCCTATAGCAGACAAAAAACAGGCCGCAGCCCATCGCTGCGGCCTGTTCGGAAGCAAAAGTGGGCGTTAAGCGCTGTAGCCCATCGCTTGCAGCACAAACATGACGACTGTCAGCACCGTAATCACGGCGATAGTCGCCCAAGTGAGCACGTTCCATAAGCGGCCGTTGCGGTTGGCGCCCATAATGTGGCGATCCGCCGCGATAACCACCTGGAATACCAAGACCACGGGCAGCAGCACACCGTTGATGACCTGCGAGGTCATCATAATCTGGAACAAATCGACGCCAGGCATGAGCACCAACACGGCAGAAATGCCGATGATGGCCGTAATGATGCCGCGGTAAACCGGGGCCTCGTCCCAGCTGCGGTCGGCACCGCGCTCCCAGCCAAATGCCTCGCAGATAGCGCTCGACGTAACGCCCGGCAGCACGCAGGCGGCCAAGAAGCTCGCCGCGACCAGGCCCGAGGCAAACAGTACCGTGGACCACTGACCCGCAATAGGCTCCAGCGCGCGGGCAGCATCGGCGGCATCGCTAATCTGAATACCCGCCGGGAACAACACCGTACCGGTCGTGATGATAATAAAGCCGGCAATGATATCGGCGGCAAGCGAGCCGCTCACAGTATCGATGCGCTGCAGCACGATATCGTCCTCGCCCGCGTTCTTATCGACCACGTTGTTCTGCGCCAAGAAAATCATCCACGGCGCGATGGTGGTACCGATCGTTGCGACCACGAGCGACACGTAGCTGGGATCGTTCTGAATATTGGGGACGACCAAGTCGACCGCGACCTCGCCCCAGTTGGGGCCGGCCATAAACGCGGCGACGATGTAGGTCACGAACACGCAGCTTACCAGCAGCAGAATCTTCTCGATGCGCTGGAAACTGCCCGACATGGTAAGCATCCACACCAGCAGCGCCACGAGCGGCACCGAGATGCTCGCCGGAACGCCAAACAGAGCAAGGCCGCTCGCGATACCCGCGAACTCCGAGATGGTCACCGCCGTGTTGGCGATCAACAGCGCTGCCATGGCCAGCACGCTCTTGCGCACGCCAAAGCGCTCGCGAATGAGCGACGCCAGGCCCTTACCCGTAACGCATCCGCAGCGCGCCGCGGTCTCCTGCGTCACGATAAGCAGCACGGTCATGACGGGAAGCATCCAGAGCATCTTATAGCCATAGCTGGCGCCCGCGCTGGAATACGTGGCGATGCCGCCAGCGTCATTGCCCGAAAGCGCCGCCAGAAGACCGGGGCCCATGGCGCCAAAGATGGCCGCGATGGTCAGCTTTTGCTTGGTGCTCGGCTTTTGCTTCGTATTTTGCACGCGACCACCTACCCCATGACCGACATGGTGAGCAGCACCGCGGCGATGCAGTACGCCACACACGAGATCATGACGGCGATGACGTTCATGGCGGTACCCGACGTATTGAGGTCGTGCTCATCGCGCCAGAACAGCACCATCAGGTAAATCACGGCGCTCATGTTGCCCACCAGGCAGATGATGGCCGCGATGTTAAAGCAGCCGGTAAAGAGCTGCTCCTCAAACATAGGGGCATCGAGGAACGCGGCAGTGCGCACCAGCTGCGCGCACAGGTAAGTCACGAGCGAAAGGATCAGGCCCATACCCGTGCTCTGGAAGAAGAATCCCAGGTACGGTTTGGGCTCGTCGTCGTGACCGTCGTACTCGAGGAAGTAGTTCTTGACGAACGACACCATGCGCGAGGCCGCCAGCAGCACGAGCGGCATGGCGCACATGGGGAACACCACCAGATGCGCGGAGCCCAGCGCCGTCCCCAGCACCGTCGCCATAATGCACGAGGCGATGCCCCACACGACGACCCAGTACTGACGATGCACGAACCAGCTGAGCACGTTCGTCGAGTCGTCCGACGCGCTATCGCCCGAGCCGACACCGGCGATCTGCAGGTCCTCCTGATGCTCCTCGGCGATAACGTCCATGGCGTCGTCGAAGGTCACGATACCCAGGATATGACGGTTCTCGTCGCAGACAGGGATGGCAACCAGGTCGTACTTGGTCATCTCGTCCGTCACGTCTTCCTGGTCCTCGTCGGGCGACACATAGACCAGGTCGCGATAGGCCAGCTGACCCAGCGTGGCGTCGCGGTCGGCTACGATCAGCGTGCGCAGCGAAAGCACGCCGGTCAGCATGCCGCTCGGATCCTCGGTATAGACGTAGTAGACGCTCTCGAAGTCCTCATCGAGTTTGCGAATCGCCTCGATGGCATCGCCGACCGTCGCCGTGGCGGGCAGCGAGACAAACTCCGAGGTCATGATGCGGCCGGCGGTGTTGTCCTCATAGCCCAGCAGGTTACGAATCGCCTTCTCCTCCTTGACGCCCATCAGGCGCAGGAGCTTCTCGGCCTTCTCGTAATCGAGCTCGTCGATCAGGTCGGCGGCGTCGTCCGGGTCCATCATGGCCAGCATCGACGATGCGTCCGTGTCGGACAGACCCTCGAGCATCTCGGTCATAAGCTCGTCGTCATCGAACTCCGAGATGGCCTCGGCGGCCTGGGCAGTATCGAGCTGTGCAAACACCTGCGCACGCAGGCGCGGGTCGAGCTGCTCGATAATGTCGGCGATGTCGGCAGGGTGCAGCTCGCCGAGCGTCTTGTGCGACACCGAGAGTTGAATGTTCTTGGTCGAGCGGTCGAGCAGGTCCATGTAGGACCAAGCGATGATGTCCTCACTGAGTGGCTTGCCCAGGTGCTTCATAAAGCCTTCGACGATATGCTCGAGCGCGGGGCTGATGGCGCGTAGCAGACCGCGAGCACCGACCTCGGCGCCCAGCAGGCGCAGCTGGTTTTCGCCCGACATGGAAAACTTGATGTCGTTTACGCGCACGACCTTCATGCCCTGCGTGTCGACAATCTGCTTGTTGAGCACGTCGCGGGCAAGCAAGAGTTCGGTCGGCTGCAGGTACGAAAAACGGATTTCGGTGGCCGGCGTCTTAAGGTGTACACCCGTCTCGTCGATACGGTCGACCCATTTGCGCCAGCTGATCATAAACGGCGTCTTGCCGGGTCCGCGGAACGCGAGCGACGTCACGTGCGGAAAAACTTCGCCGGTAGCAATGCCAAAATCGTTGACCACGCCGAGCTTTTCGCCATCGACGTCCAAGACCGGCAATTTGAGCATCTCACTCAGATAATTCAATGGTGCTCCCCATCATTATTCCTCCGGACGCGGCCGCGCGTACGGCGTCCGGGGGCTTCTGGATATGTATACGCATGCGCGGGCGGCACGCCGCTCGACGCTTACACCCCGTGCATGCGCAAAAAGCACCTGCATGGGGTCATCGACTGTATGGTCGAGGTTTGGATTTCACCTGTAACCTTTCTCTTGACCCTCATTAACCGCAGTAACTATAGCATCAGCATCGCCCTGCGGCATCGAATTTATGCGCTGCACATTGCAGGCATACCAAACGCTGACGCATCCGTGACATAGTCATTGGGGACGTTCTTAAATGACTACCCAATAACTACCCTGTGGTGTCATTGTCCTCAGCAAGCTGGGGGAACACGGCGTCCTTGGGCATGGTGACCTTCGTCAGCGAGGTGAGCTTTTTGCTCAGCGACGTGTCCGTCTTGACCAGGTCGCTGAGCGTCACGATCTTGTAGCCGTCGGCAATGAGGCCGTCGATAATCTGCGGCAGCGCCTCGAGTGTCTGCTCGGCGCATTCGTCTCTATCGGTGAGCAGCACGATATTGCCGGGCGTCACCGAATCGAGCACCGTCGAGACCTGCTCGTCGGCACCGTTGAGCAGCCAGTCGCCCGAGTCGATATTCCACGAGACCACGGCGGAGACCAGGTCCATCGCATCAATCCAGTTTTGCTCGTCAAAGGCAGCGTAGGGGGCACGCAGCAGCATCGTCTTCACGCCGGTCGCCGACTTAATCGCATCGGTGCCTTTCGTGATCTGTTCGCGTACCGCCTCACGGTCCTGATCCTTGAGCGAATCGTCGCTGTAGCTGTTGGATCCGATCTCGCACCCGGCATCGACAATCGCCTTGGCCGTGGCAGGCGAGGCCTCGGCCGCATCGCCCGAAAGGAAGAACGTCGCGGTGACGCCCTTTTCCTTGAGCACCTGCAAGATCTGCTTGGTGGCGCCGCTCGGACCCTCGTCAAACGTCAGCGCCACGTACTTTTTGTTGCCCTTGGGCGCCACGCTGGCGCACGCAACGACGCAATCGGTGGCGGGCACAACCTCGCCGCGGTCCTGCGTCTTGCCCGACTGCTCACCAACCCACACCTCGGAGCGGCCCTGGACACCCCACGTCTGCACATACTCGATAGCGCCCGTGCCCTCGACCTTGAGCTTGGGCTCGATAACCGTAGCCTGAACCTCGTGCTTCTCGTAGGTGTTACGGCCATCCTTGACCGTCACCTTCTCGCCACCCTCAAGTTCGCGGCTATCCCATTTGCCCTGCTTCACGCGCTTGCCGTCGACCTTCACCGACAGCTTTTCGCCCCCATGGCGCTTGAGCACGCTGTCATCGACGGCTAGCAGGTCGCCTGCGTCGTAGGTGTCAGTCAAATCCTGTTCGTCGATGAGATTCTGCAGCGTAGAGCCCACGCGCACCGCGGTCTTCTGGCCGTTGAGCTCCACGTCCACGCTGCGGTTGACGTAGCCCACGACGGCAGCGATAAACAGCACGAGCGCGCAACCCACGGCGATGAGCGCATAGGGCAGGCGAGACGAACGACGGGGCGTGCGGCTGTTGCCGATGCGCGCGCTGCGATCGCTAAAGCCGCGGCTATGGTTGAGATACATCGCGCCGGGCTTACGGTGACGCTTGCGCTGACCGCTGGGCAGCTGCCCCAGGTCGCGGCGCGCCGTCGGACGCGCACCCGAACGCCCGTTTAAGTTGGATCCGTTTTGGCGCATGTGCCCTCCCCCATAAACACAGCAAGCCGGAGCAACAGGTCTCCGGCTTGCCTCCCATCATTTGGTACGTCGCTATTTTGTAGCTTTTGACGAGCCTCCGCTCGCCTTTTGGTATTCGTCCTTAAACGCCTTGAACATGCCGCGCGTCTTGCCGAGCTGCTTGCCCAGTGCGCGGCTGCCCTTGTCCACGGCAACCGATCCCTTGTCGTCGAGCACCTTGGCGCCCTTTTTGACCTTGTCGCCCACCACGACGCTGGCCTCGGCGGCCTTGGCAGCCGCACCGCCCGAATACCCGAGCGACTTGACCTCGTCCGAGACGACCATCGCGCCGTTCTCGTAGCCGCGCAGCATCGTCGGCGGCACCTGCGTGTCACCAACCAAAACACTCGAAGCAGCACCGGCGGTCACATAGAATGCCTGCACGATGCCCGAGCGTGGCTTGAACTCAACGTCCGAGCAATAGCCCACGACGTCGCCCGATTCCGTGCGCACGTCCATACCAACCCAGATGATGCAATCGTCCAGGTTGATGTCGAGCCGCTTGGCGGCGGCGGCATCGTATGTGTCCTTGACGTCATCGACCGCAATGGCGCCCTCGTAGACACCAATGGCGTCGAGCGCTACGAATCGGTCGGGGCGCTCGATCATGCCCGCGATATCGGACTGGCGGACCATAAAGCCGACCACGCGCGTACCGCCCGGGGTAAAGACCGGAAAGTGAATCTTTCCGAGCTTTTTAGGGCTGCGCGGCGTGCCGTCCTTTTTGGTGCGCTTGTCCTCGGTAGGCTTGCGATAGATCTTGGCGCCGACAAAATCCCCGGCGCGCATTATGCCTCGGTCGAGGGCTCCGCAGCCTCGGTATCAGCCTCGACGGCGTTCTCGACCACGACGTCGGCGGCAGGCGTCACGTTGCCGCCCGAAATGGCGTCGTTGAGCTGCTCGCGCAGCTGGTCCATGCGCTCGCGGGCAAGGTCGACCTTGGCGCGCAGGTCGTCGGTCTTGGCGTCGACCATCGGGCCAAAGTCATTCACCGCAGCACGAGCCTCCTCGGCGCTGTGCTCGTAGGTGTCGCGCATATTGTCCCAGGCGTCGTTGGCGATATCGGCAGCCATGGCGCGGGTCTCGGCGCCCGAGCGCGGGGCCAGAGCAACGCCGACAATAGCGCCGGCAGCGGCGCCAAAAAGTGCGCCGGAGACAAAGCTGAAAGTCTTACCCATGATCATTCCTCTCCTGCGGGCACGTCGGTGCCCACCGTTTGAATGCTGTCCATTATACCCGCAGCGCATCACTTGCCGCTCCGCTCATCTGCGTACGGCAAAGGCGCAGGTACGTGATGGTGATAAACGCGTAGGCCTACTCCTGGGGCATAGCCGGCATGGCCACCGTGGCACCCGGGTCCTCGCCGGCGCCGTCCACGAGCGGCAGACCGCCCTCATGCGCAGGTCCTACTGGAACCGTCGCCGCACCGCCAAAGACGGCAGCGGAGGCCTCGTGGTTCTCGGCAACCGCGCCCTCGGTATCAATCGCCACCTGGGGCTCGTCGTCAAAGTTGGGGACGCCCTGGGGCTCGGTGGGAACGCTGTCTCTTATACACATCTCCGAGCCCACGAGACTCCT
>URKV01000050.1 GCA_900548565.1 uncultured Collinsella sp. | reverse complement strand
AACCCGCGACCCCAACCTTGGCAAGGTTGTGCTCTACCAACTGAGCCATGTCCGCCTGCAAGGATTTAATATACGGGATGATCCACCCGAATGCAAGAACTATTTTCAAATAATTGAAAAAAGCTCGGGCCCCCTGGGACGGATCGACCAATTAGTGAAAAGAATGGAAGACCCACTCCCCCGGCCGCGACAGCGAGCGGGCTCCGGATGCCCCAGGTTGCCGCGAAAGAGGAGGGAAGCGTACCTTATGTACGCGACCGACGATTGAGGGGCAAGATGGGGTGCCCGGGGCTCGCGCAGCGTCAACAAAAAACGCGGTTCGTTAGAACCGCGTAAGATAGTTGGAGCGGACAACGGGGCGTCCGCGTATCCGCTTCGCGGATACGCACCGGCTTCGGCCGCCTGCCGGCGACCTCTCCAGCTCGCTACAAACGCTCCGCGTTTGCTTAACGCTCGCTCCCTCTCGGGTTCGAGCCCAGGCTATGGGTACAAAAAAGCCCGGCTACCGTCGTAGTCGGGCTATTGCGCTTGGAGCGGACAACGGGGCTCGAACCCGCGACCCCAACCTTGGCAAGGTTGTGCTCTACCAACTGAGCCATGTCCGCATATGTAAAACAAAACGGGCGCCGGAGCGCCCGGATGTTGCCTGGAGGCGAAGCCCGGATTCGAACCGGGGGTAAAGGCTTTGCAGGCCTCTGCCTTACCACTTGGCCACTTCGCCGGAAAAGGACCGCTTGAGACGGTCCGGAAATGCAATGGAGCGGACAACGGGGCTCGAACCCGCGACCCCAACCTTGGCAAGGTTGTGCTCTACCAACTGAGCCATGTCCGCTTGCGGGTTATTAATTTACGCGAGTTGTCCAAAAGACGCAAGTACTTTTTTCAAAAAAGTTGTCTGCCGCATGCTCTTAGTAGCTAAACGCGCTAAAGCGATTGGCTAGGCACGCGATTCCAGCGCTCCACTAAACAGCTTCACCATCTGCACGCGCGTGCCGGCGCCGTCCGTACGACGACCAACCTCCACGTTATCGACGAGCATACGCATAAGCTTGATACCACGGCCGCGCTCCTCAGATGCGACCGGCTCGCTCGTTTCATCGATAGAATAGCCGGCACCTCGATCAAGCACCTCAATCACAACGCGATCGCCATAGGCCTGAACCGTCAGGATGCACCCGATACCGCCCGCATGGTCATAGGCATTACCCAGCGCCTCCCCCGACGCCAATGCGACATCGTAGCGCTCGTCGCGGCGCAACGGAAGCGATTCAAGGAGTTCGGCGATGCGATGTCGATAGTATGGAAGATTCTCGATACCCTGTCGGACCTCGACGCTCTTGCTCCATCGTGGCAACTCTCCCACCGGAATAGCGGGAATCGACTCACGCGCCGGACCCGCAACATGAAGGATGTCGACAAGTCGGGCAATCTCCAAAAAGCGAATGACCTCATCGGAGGCGTTAACGAGCGAAAGCAGGCCCTCTCGCCTCATGAGCTCTCTGGCACGTGTAAGCAAAAACGCCAAACCCGTCGAGTCGATAAAGCCCACGGCCTGGCAATTGATGACAACGCGACGCACGCCCCGGTCGATCAGATTATCCAACCGTCGGCGCAGCACGGACACCGAGGCGATGTCGACATCACCCGGTGGCGTCAAAACCGCTATGTCATTCCACTCATTCATACGACCATGGTTCCCCAAAAGAGCTCGCTCGATGCATACATATCTGCAGCTGCGCAGATTTTGCCCGTCAAGTATCGCGGTCTACGATCGACCCCGTAAAAACTCAAGGGAAACCAGCGCAATGTCATCGTCCAGCGCCGACTCGGTAAAGCGGTCAAGCTCTCCCAAGACCTTACCGCAGATTCCCGATACACCCTCACCCGAGACAGAGAGCAAAAGGTCACGAAGGCGCTGCTCGCCAAAGAAAGCACCCGAGCGATCACGTGCTTCGATTGCTCCGTCGGTATACATGAATAGCATGTCACCAGGAGCGAACGTAAACACGCCTGTCTCGTACACCATGCTCTCAAAGGCACCGATCACGCCCGATTGGCACCCAAGGAGCTCCACTTCTCCCCCTCGGGTTTCTCCGCCGCCAAGCGGCGTCGACGACGGTCTAATGACCATAGTGGGAGGATGTCCCGCAGAGCAGTAGGTAGCGCGACCCGCTTTAAGATCAATCTTGGCGATAAACGCCGTCACGAACGTCTCGACCCTCGAAAAGCCCATGAGCATGCTATTGAGCGAGCGGGCCATACGGGCGGGCCCAGCACCCTCCCAGGCATAGGCCGTCAGCGCCGTCTTGACGAGCGCTGACATCGACGCCGCCTCGATTCCTTTGCCGGATACATCGCCCAAAATCATAACGGCGCAATCGTCGGGAAGACGGACAAGAGTATAGAAGTCGCCGCCAACCAACGCCGAATTCGTTGCCGAAAGGTATACCGAATCGGTCGCGATACCCGGAACGTCACCAAGCGAATTTCTCATGCCAATCTGGAGGGTCTGAGCGATATGGCGCTCCTCGCGCTTTTGAGATTCGCCCTCGTAGATCAGTTCAAAGTCATGCGCCAAGTGCACCAAGTAGTCATATTCAAGGTCATCAATCGGCTCTTGACTACCGTCACGAAGCAGAAGCGCGCGCGTCGTCGGGCCTTTCGCAACAGAAGCAGGAACGATCGCGTCGTTGCTGTGTTTGCCATCACCCTCAGAGCGCGGGCGCCCCGCCTCGATGCCGGTGTCGACGTAGAGACCCTGGCAAGGCAGACCATGCGCCCTAAGCCAGCCTCCCATAGGCATCGATTCGTCAACGCGAGTTATACGGACGTGTTTAAGATCCTCGGCACTCGTGCCGCCCAAAACAGACGCCTCAAAGCCATCAGAGCCAACCCCCAAACGTGCCGCTGGCGCCGTCGTGGAAAAGAAAAGTTTCTCGGGATCGTCCGGCAAAGCAACGCGACTGCCGCCTTCAAAATCTATGACATAGGAGCCCAGACTGGCGTCATACTCAACAGGGCAAAAATGACAGTTGAGCATATTGCAAATCTCGGACGATATAGCCTGGGTAGCCGCGGCGGAATCGTCTAGAAAGGTAAACAACTCATCACGTAAGACATTGAGCGAGCGGCCAAGCTCGGCCGTGCGACGAGAGCGAAGGCTCGATGCCATGCCGACCAGCTGGATAGACAGGTAATCGCAAATGACCTCGAGTACATTAACGTCATAGGCGAGCGGTGCCTGAGGGCGCTTCCAACCAACTTCCAGCACGCCAAGGATCTGCGTACCGTAAAAAACGGGAAGACAGATCTCGCTGCGGTACGAAGGCATATCCTGCACGCGCAACAGGTGCTTAGAACGATTGTCCAGGTCCATGAACATACCGGAGGCAGCCCTATCACCCTCAAGGTCCTGTTGAATCGACAAGCGACAGGCACGCGACTCGCGAAGAACATACGTCGGAATGCCAGCGCCATACGGCAAAAACTCGGGCAGGTAGCTGTCGTGCAGCTCCTTGGAGACACCGCGAAGCTTAAAACCGCCGCTCTCAGAAAAATAGATAGCGGCACCCGAAGCATCGAGCGTTCCTACAAGCTGGTTCAAAACGATATCTAACAAACTGGGCAGCTCATCGGAGCCCACCGTGCTCATAATGACCGACAATGTACCCGAGAGACGCTTATTCGCCACTCTAAGCTCCGAAAGCGCACGCTTGAGCTGACGGTCGTGCGAATACTGTTCTTCGATGCTATGGAGTGCCACCAGAACGCGCGGCGCACGGCGGCCAAAGATTCGAGGCGGCGTAACCGAGCCGGCACAAACCAGGACGGGAATAAACGATCCGTCACTTAACTTGAGCATCAACTCGCTCTTTGTTCCATTGGTCTCAAAAGGAAGCCGATGCTCTGTCGCGCGTTCAAAAGCCGACGAGTACAAGAGGTCTTTAACGTCCCCGTTGATCACATCGGAACGCTCCTCGCACATCAAGTCGAGCAAGCGATTATTTACATGCAAAATGGTTCCGTCGAGCTCGCAGATAATGACAGCATCGCTCGTGATCTCGACCAATTGGGCAACGTCCGCCCACTCATTGCGCTCAAGCGTTTCCATCGTGAACCTCACCGTCTATCGGTAACAAAAAAGCCTCCGAAGAGGCTTCTCAAATGCGATGGTGTCGGAGGCGGGACTTGAACCCGCATGACCAAAAAGCGGTCACTAGCACCTCAAGCTAGCGCGTCTGCCAATTCCGCCACTCCGACATGCTATGTTGTTGATTCGCGGTTCGCTTTGTTGAACCCGCGCGTTCAACGAGGAAGATAATAACCTATGATTCGAGAACTGTGCAAGCACTTTTTAGAAAAAAGTTTACGAATTTGTAAATGCGCAGGTAGATCCGTATGTCCGGGCCGGAACGGGGGCAACTTCCCAACGCGTCCTCGGGCATGCGGTATATTTTGCTTCGCGCTTCGCGCTACAAAATGTACCGCCCCCTGCGGAATGCGTTGGGAAGTTGCCCCCGTTCCGGCCCTACGTCTACGTACTCCATGCACAGTTCTCAAACATGCTCTGGGGGCTGATGCAAATTTGGTGGCTCGGCTTTGCCGAGCCCTTATATGGGGAGGCCGGAGCTAAAGCTCCGGCCTCGCTCAATTTCTCATCAGATTAAGTGAGCGATCAAGGAATCGCCCCCCCCCTGCGGCGGTAACTCAGGGCCCGTGCTGGACTTAGTTTTCAGAACATTCCGCAGACCAGGAAACCCCCTTATCCGCAGCTCCGAAGGAGCAGGATAAGGGGGTTTCCATGGTCGAGGACGTTCTGAAAACTAAGTCCAGCACGGGCCCGAACGATAACAACCGACTACAGGTCGATATGCGATTCCTTGATCGGGAACGGCTCGGCGAAGTGGCAGGCACAGCAGTGACCCGGAGCAACTTCCTTAAACTCGGGGAGCTTCTCGGAGCAGATACCCTGCGCGATCGGGCAACGCGTGTGGAAACGGCAGCCGGTCGGCGGATCCAGCGGCGACGGCGGATCGCCAGCGAGGATGATGCGCTTGCGGGTCTTCTGGATATCAGGATCGGGAACCGGCACGGCAGACAGCAGCGACTGCGTGTACGGATGGTGAGGCTCGCTATAGAGCGTCTTCCAGTCCGAAACCTCGACCATCTTACCCAGATACATAACGGCAACGCGATCGGAGATGTGCTGTACGACGGACAGGTCGTGTGCGATAAACAGATACGCGGTACCGAACTTGTCCTGCAGTTCCTTGAGCAGGTTCAGAACCTGGGCCTGAATGGACACATCCAGAGCGGATACCGGCTCGTCACAGATAATCAGCTTGGGCTTCAGCGCAAAAGCGCGGGCAATACCGACACGCTGACGCTGGCCGCCCGAGAACTCATGCGGATAGCGGTTGATGTGCTCGGGGTTCAGTCCAACGACGTCGAGAAGCTCACGGACGCGCTCAATGCGCTCCTCCTTGGTACCCACACCATGAATGGTCATGGGCTCGGAGACAATCTCACCGATGGTCATACGAGGGTTGAGCGAAGCATAAGGATCCTGGAAGATAAACTGCATCTCACGACGCATGTCCTTGATCTCATGCTTGCTCATCTCGGCAACATCTTTGCCCTGGAAGAACACCTTGCCGGCGGTCGGCTTGGTCAGACGCATGATAGTGCGGCCCGTGGTGGATTTACCGCAACCAGACTCGCCAACCAGACCAAAGGTCTCGCCAGGATAAATCTCAAAAGAGATGTCGTTTACAGCAGAGACGACGCGCTTGGAAAAACGCTTGGCGAACATGCCGGACTCTGCGGGAAACTCCTTGGAGAGGTGCTCGACCTTCAGCAGTGGAGTGCGCTCGTTATTGTCTGCCATTTACGCCTCGCCTCCCTTCTTGGAATCCTTGCGCGTACGGGACGTCTCAGGAGCGTTCTTGAGGAACTCGGGGTCACCGGAATAGTGGCACGCAGAATAGTGACCGGACTCGGTGACAACGCGCTCAGGGCGCTGCTTGCGGCACTTGTCCGTCGCGTAGGGGCAACGAGGAGAGAAGACGCAGCCCTCAGGCAGGTTCATGAGCGAAGGCGGGTTGCCGTGAATCGGCGTCAGCGGCTTCTTCTCTTCGATTGCCTGCTCCGGGATGGAGCGGATAAGACCCCAGGTGTAGGGGTGGCGGCTCTCGTAGAAGATTTCCTCAGCAGTACCGAACTCAACGGGGCGGCCGGCGTACATAACCATGATCTTATCGGCCATATCGGCGACAACACCCAGGTCATGGGTAATCATGATGATGGCGTTGCCGTTCTTCTCCTGCATCTCCTGCATGAGCTCGATAATCTGAGCCTGGATGGTAACGTCCAGGGCAGTCGTGGGCTCGTCGGCAATCAGAATATCGGGATCGCAGGCAAGGGCCATGGCAATCATGACTCGCTGACGCATACCGCCAGAGAACTGGTGCGGATACTCATTGACGCGCTTCTCGGGCTCGGGGATACCCACGAGGTCCAAAAGCTCGGTGGCACGCTTGAGCGCCTCCTGCTTGGAGTAGCCACGGTGCAGACGAAGACCCTCGCCCACCTGCCTGCCGATCTTATAGACCGGGTTCAAGGAGGTCATAGGATCCTGGAAGATCATCGCGATATCGTTGCCGCGAATGTGCTGCATCTCTTCCTCGGTCATTTCGAGGATGGAGCGGCCGCGATAGCGAACGTCACCGCCCTCGATCTTTCCCGGAGGCATCGAGATGAGGCCCATGATGGTCATGGCGGTCACGGACTTACCGGAGCCGGACTCACCGACGACGCCCAGGGTTTCGCCGCGATCGAGCGTGTAGGAGACACCGTCGACAGCGCGAACAACGCCATCCTCGGTGTGGAAATACATCTTAAGGTCATCGACCTCGAGCAGATGCTGGCCCTCAGGAACCGGCTGGTCCTTCAGGTCCACATAGTTCTTGTTCTTCTTCATCCTTATGCGTCCTTCATCTTGACGTCGAGGGCGTCGCGCAGACCGTCACCCAGCAGGGTGAAGGCGAGCACCGTCGAGAGAATTGCCAGACCGGGCATGATCATCATCCAGGGAGCGGTCAGAAGATACTGCTGACCGTCCTGAATCATGGAGCCCCACGAAGGCGTAGGCGGAATAACGCCCATGCCGAGGAAGGACAGAGCGGACTCGGTCAGAATGGCGCCGCCAATGTTCATGGTCGCGTAGACCACGATGGAGGCGACGGAGTTCGGGAAGATGTGACGCACGACGATACGAGCATCAGATGCACCCATCGCGCGCGCTGCATCAACATAGTCGTTTTCCTTGACCGTCAAGATTGCAGAGCGGAAGACGCGCGCAATCGAAGGCCAGCCAAGAATGCCGATGGCGATAAAGACGTTCTGAAGACCACGGCCGATAACGGCGATCATGGCGACAACGAACAGCACGTACGGGAACGCCAGGAAGATGTCCGCACAGCGCATGATGATCGTATCCCAAATGCCGCCGTAGAAACCGGCCAGGGCGCCCATGACCAGGCCGATCAATGTGGAGATGGCGGTGGCCATGATACCGACAGAAAGCGAAACGCGTGCACCGTAGATAACGCGGACGAGAATGTCGCGACCGAGGGCATCGGTGCCAAACGGGTGCTCGGCACACGGAGCCAGTAGCGATGTCTCGGCCATGGTGGTCGAATCGGAAGCCGTCGGCGAACCGAGCCAGGGCTTAGCCCACAGATCTGCGGTCAGGGCAACCACAACGACGATGATGATCCAGCAGACACCGATAACGGCGAGCTTGTTCTTACGAAGACGCTTAAAAGCGTCGCCCCACAGCGTGCGGGACTTGGCGGGAGCAGATGCGACCTTGGTGGCGGTAGCCTGCTCCTGAGACTGAGAATCAGTTTCCTGCATGAGACGTACCTCCCTTAGGCCTTATCCGACGGACCGCCAAGGCGGATGCGCGGGTCGAGGAATGCATAGCTAATGTCGACGAGCAGGTTGATCACCATGACGACGACAACGATGAGCGTAACGCCGCCCATAACGATGGGCCAGTCACGCATGCTAATGGCGCGATAGACCTCATAGCCGATACCGGGCCAGTTGAAGACCGTCTCGGTCAGGATGGCGCCCGAAAGCATGCCGCCAAAGTCGACACCAATATAGGTAACGACGGGGATGAGTGCATTCTTAAGCGCATGCTTGACGATGATCGCACGATTGGAGAGACCCTTGGCCTTTGCCGTACGGATGTAATCCTGGTTCATGACGTCAAGCAGCTGCGAGCGCATAATGCGCGCAGCATAAGCGGTCGAAACCGAAGCCAGCGTAATGGTCGGAAGCACATAGTGCATCCAATCCTGATACTGAGAGCTGGAACCGCCGGCACCCGAGATCGGCATGGAGATTGCACCGCCCGTGGCGTCCTTGAGGATGACGCCAAAGAACAGCTGCAGCAACATACCGAGCCAGAAGGCCGGGACCGCAACGAGGATCGACGTGGTGAGCGTTACCAAAATATCCCAGAAGGAATAACGCTTTACCGCCGAAATGATACCCGCACCGATACCCATAATTGCCTCGAGCACGATGGCGCACGCGGCAAGTTTGACCGTATACGGATACTTCTGGGCAAAGATTTCCGTAACCGGCAGCTTGCGCTGATACGAATTGCCCAGATCGCCATGAAGCAGGCCGTTCATGTAATACAAGTAACGGTCCACGAGCGACGTTTGAACGGGGTCGCCGTTCTCGTCAAGGATCGCGTTGCCGTCATCGTCCGTCTGGACCAGGTGATAGCGAACGCGAAGCTGAAGCTCCACCTCGGGGGACAGAGCCTTGTCTCCACCGATCAGCTTGATCGGATCTCCCGGCACGATATTCTGGAGGGCGAACAGAATCAGCGTAACGCCCAAAAACACCGGGATGAACTGAAGCACACGTTTAACGATGTACTTACCCATACCACTCCCCTATCTAGGGATTAACCTAAATGGGATGCCGATCGCCAGACCGGCATCCCAAAATTACCATCAGCCAGTTTACCCCAGGTTAGGGAGAACTGTATGTTTCCCATGAGGTCTACGTAAATACTTGACCCTCACGGAAGCTGCAAACTCTTAGGCGAGCTCAGCGGTACCCAGATCGGCGTGCTTCTGCGGATCGACATAGAGGTGCTTAATGCGATCGGAGCCGGCGATGGTGTGCGTGTAGAACATAATCGGGATGACCGGGCAGTCGGCAGCGACCATTGCGTCGGCCTCCTGCATCTTAGCGACGCGCTCCTCGTCGTCAACAATAGTACGAGCCTCGTCGACCTTGGCGTCGAACTCGGGGTTGTTGTAACCGGAGCGGTTGTCGCCACCGAGGGAGTCGGAGTGGAACAGCGGATACAGGAAGTTGTCCATGATCGGGTAGTCGGCAATCCAACCCAGACGACCGAACTGATAGTTAAAGTTCTGATACTGCTCGAGCAGGGCAGACCACTCAGGGGTATCGGAGACAGCGGTAACGCCAACCTTGGCGAGGTCACCGATGATGGACTCCATGATCTCCTTGTGACCGCCGTCCTGGTTGTAGGACAGGGTCACGCTAATGCCACGATCCCCGTTAGCGCCAGCGGGAGCAACCTTGTCGAGGTACTCGTTAGCCTTGTCGACATCGTAGGCGCAGAACTCCCATGCGCCCTCCTTGTAGCCATCGATGCCCGGAGGAACAATGCCGTCGGCAGGAGTACGGGTACCCTTGAAGATGGTCTTGCAGATGGCCTCACGGTTGATGGCCAGGGAGATACCCCTGCGCAGGTCGGCGTTGCTGAACGGCTCGGCCGTGGTGTTGCAGGTCAGATAGTACGTGGAAGGCTCGGCGCCGAGCAGCATGCGCTCGCCGTCACCCATGGTGTAGCCGTCCTTGGACACGCCGCGATCCTTCTTGGCGGCGTCGATCTGAGCGACGGGAACGTCGCAGACATCGAGGTTACCGGCCTGGAACTCCTTGTAGGCGGTCTCCATGTCCTTGATGACCTGGAAGTGGATGCCATCGATCTTGGCCTTGTCGCCATAGTAATCGTCGAACTTCTTGAGGTTGATCTCCTGACCATCCTCCCACTTGCCGTCCATCATGAACGGGCCGTTACCGACCGGTGCAAGATAGAAGCTCTTGGCATCGGACTCGGCGCACTCGGGAACCGGGGCCAGAGCCGGGTGAGAGGCGACGAAGGGGAAGTCGGCGTAAGCGGAAGACAGCTTGACGACGAGGGTCTCATCGTCGGGGCAAGTAACACCGCTGAGCTCGGTAGCGTTACCGGCGAGCAGGTCGTCATAGCCCTCGACCATGGAGAGGTGATAGGAGACCTCGGAAGGGCCGTACTCGGTAGCGACAGCCGACTTGGTGTTGACCAGACGCTCCCAACCGAGCTTGAAGGACTTGGAGGTAACGTCGTCACCGTTGTGGAACTTGGCCTTCTTGATCTTGAAGGTAAACTCGGTGGCGTCGTCGTTGGACTCAAAGGACTCGCAAGCCAGCGGAACGATCTCGCCCTTCTCGGCGTCGTAAGAGGTCAGAGCGTCAAAGAGCTGGTACTCGACCTGAGTGCCCTGGTCCTCCTGGACGTTGTAGGGGTCGATGCAGACCGGGTTGTTGATGTAGAAGTTCAGCGTCGAACCGGACTCAGAACCGGAAGCGTCGCCGCCCTTCTTGCCGCATGCGGCAAGAAAAGCCATGGAGCTCGCAGCAAGGGTACCGCCAACGAAGGCGCGACGACCCATAACGGGCTGGTGGAACATAGAATCAGCCATGCCATCCTCCTTATGAGATAGGACAAAGAAATGTTCAGTCGGACACATGTCGAGACAATCCGATCCGAACCATCAAAACGTCGCCCGTTGCTATGGCTGGTTATGCACAACGGACCAACGTTTCGCAATACAGTAGCGCATTTTATGCACGATTTGGGGCTAATTCCGGTCAACGGTCAAGAATTTCTTTAGTTGGGCGAAGTATGTGGGGATATTTTGACTCTGTTACAAATATGTAAACAAAAAGGGTCCCGCACCTGCGAGACCCATTGCAAACGTATATACGCCGATGCTTAGTAGCCGACGATGCCCTGCGGGAAGAAGAACATGCACAGGACGACACACACGGCAAAAACGACGGCCATGATGACGGTCAGGCGGTCGAGGTTCTGTTCCATAACGCCTGTGGCAGAGCTGGAGTTATACAGCGAGCTAGCAATCATATCCGAAACGCCGGTACCCTTACCGGAATGCATCAGGACGAGAATCGTCAGCGCCACGGCAGAGACAGCCCAAACGACAAACAGAAGAATCTGGAACGGACCCATAGATAAGCTCCTTAATAGAACAGTTTAAACTCCAGTACTGTACCACAATCCCCAGCACTCCCCCACCCGCCATTTAGGTACGGGGTAGAAATGGCAGAAATATTAAAAAGGGGGTTGTCCGGTCGTGGACAACCCCCTTACTAGAAAACGGTATTTGTTTTCTATTAGGCCTCGATGGCGAGCACGCGACCCGTCATCTCGGCGGAAGGCTCAATACCAGCCATGGTGAGCATGGTCGGAGCGATATCGGAAAGACGGCCGTCCTCGATACCGGTGAGCTTGGCCTTCTCATCAACGATGATGAACGGCACACGGTTGGTGGTGTGAGCCGTGAACGGATGCTTGGAACCGTCGGAAGCAACGTCAAACATGTGATCGGCGTTGCCGTGGTCGGCGGTGATCAGCGCAAAGCCGCCCTTGGCGAGAATCGCCGGGACAACCTTGGACAGGGCATCGTCAACGGCCTCGACGGCCTTAACGGCGGCGTCGAAGACACCGGTGTGACCAACCATGTCGCAGTTCGCGAAGTTCACGATGTAGAAATCAGCGCGATCCTCGTTGATGGCGGCGACAAGCTTCTCGGTAACCTCGGGAGCGCTCATCTCGGGCTGCAGATCGTAGGTAGCGACCTTGGGGGAAGCGACGAGCACGCGCTCCTCGCCCTCCTTGGGCTCCTCGATGCCGCCGTTGAGGAAGAACGTCACGTGGGCGTACTTCTCGGTCTGTCTCTTATACACATCTGACGCTGCCGACGATCTTACGCGTGTAGAT
>URKV01000049.1 GCA_900548565.1 uncultured Collinsella sp. | reverse complement strand
CTCGGAGATGTGTATAAGAGACAGGCCCATACCGTAGAGTTTTTCTTCGTCGGATTATTCGCCTCCGTGGTCGTGGTCTGCTTTTCCAGGCGTCCGTGGAGCGTATGCTCCCGTTGCGTGCCCGTATTGCTCTTTTGCGCCGCCTGCTCCGTTGGCGATCAGGTACATAAGATCTTTGTTCCCGGCAGGCATTTCGACGTTATCGATTTAGGATTCGATGCTGCGGGCTATGTCACCGCCATGCTGTTGGTATTGCTGGCGGCGGCGTTGGTGCGCCATGCGACTCGGCCGATCGGCGCCCATGCGAGGCGCTAGCCGGTAACAAACCCGTTTCTGATAATGCGACTTCGTTGAATTATTTTGTGTCGTGCGTATTTCCGAGCGGTCGGATTTGAGGGGCGAGTGGTAGAACGCTCGCCCTTTGTGCGCCACGATGCGGCACAATGTACCGCAAAAGCTGTTTGTATCCGGTACGAATCGTTCGTTGGTCTTTAATTCTTCTCAACGGAGGTGTTTGAGATGGCAAACGGATTGCTTTTGCGGCTTCGCGAGCGTGAGCTCAGCGCGAGCCCGGCGGAACGCAATGTCATCGCATATGTAAGCGCTCATCCGCACGAGGTGGTCGGGCTGTCCGTCCGCGGTCTTGCCGATGTCACGTTCTCCTCGCCCTCGAGCATTTTGCGCTTTTGCAAGCGTTTGGGTTTTGCGGGCTACAAGGAGTTCCAGCGCGAACTGATTGCCGAGCTGGCGCTCTTAGGTGACAAGAAAGACGTAGCCCTCGAGGACATCTCCATGGATGACAGCGTCGAACGTATCGTGGGGAAGGTGATGAAAAGCAACGTGCGCACGATTGAGGCGACGGCGCGAACGCTCGATTACACCGTCTTGGAGCGATGCGCGGCCCGTCTTAAGCGGGCACGCGCGGTCAATCTGTTCGGTATTGGTGCTTCTCGTTTGGTCGCGCACGACCTGGCGCAAAAGCTCATGCGTGTCGACAAAGAGTGCCATCTGTACGACGACTGGCATGATCAGCTCTTATGTGCCAAGAACATGCATGAGGGCGATATGGCAATCGCCTTTAGCTACTCGGGCTTGACGCAAGAGGTGCTGGACTGCGCCGCCGAGGCTCAACGTCACAACTGTCCCGTTGTGGCCGTTACCAAAGTAGATGGATCATCCAAGCTTGCCACCATGGCCGATGCCGTGCTCGGCGTTGCTGCGAGTGAACCCTTGGTCCGCAGCGGTGCCATGGCTTCGCGTATGGCCCAGCTTATGGTTGTCGATGCCCTGTACGCTGCTTACGTTGCCAGCGACTACGAACGGGCGACGCATGTCATTAAACAAAACTACATCGAGAAACAGGAAAGATGAGGTGAATGAAATGCTCGATTTAACAAAATTCACGACCGAACAGCGTAATCAAAGGTCAATGGACCTCGATACGATGACATCGCTGCAAATCGTCACGACGATGAACGATGAGGATCTTCGTGCCGTCCAGTCGGTCACGAAAGTGTTGCCCCAGGTTGCCACAGCAATCGACTGGGCTGCTGAAGCACTCGAGCGCGGCGGGCGCGTCTTTTACATGGGCGCAGGCACCAGCGGTCGTCTGGGCGTACTCGACGCTTCGGAGTGTCCGCCCACGTTTGGCGTGTCACCCGATCTGATTGTCGGGCTCATTGCCGGAGGCGAGACGGCGTTTATCAAGGCTGTCGAAGGTGCCGAAGACAGCGAGGAGCTTGGCGCGAGCGACCTGCGGGAGCGTGGACTCTCGGACAAGGATCTTGTCGTTGGCCTGGCGGCAAGCGGTCGTACTCCCTATGTGGTGGGCGGCCTTGTGTACGCCAAGGCAACTGGGTGCAAGACCATTGCAATTGCCTGCAACCAAGGGTCGAAGATCGGGGAGAGCGCAGATCTTGCCATTGAGCCCGTGCCCGGTCCCGAGGTACTGACCGGCTCAACGAGGCTCAAGGCGGGAACGGTTCAAAAGCTCATTCTCAACATGATTTCGACCGGTGCCATGGTCAAGATCGGCAAGGTATACCAAAACCTGATGGTCGATGTGCAGCAGACGAACGAGAAGTTGGTGGTGCGCGGCCAGAACATCGTGATGGAGGCGACCGGCTGCACGCGCGAGCGCGCTGTTCAGGCGCTTGCGGATGCCGGCGGCCACGTAAAAACCGCTATTGTCTCGGTGCTGTTGGACTGCGATGCCGAGCAGGCTGCGGTAGCTCTTGAACGGGCGCACGGCCATGTCCGTACTGCGGTGAGTGGCCATGAGAAGAGCAACGCCGATGCCCAATAGGTGCGCGGCGTGAGCTGATATGACATCCAGACGAGATACCCAATACAAGGAGGAGTTATGACGAACAAAGAGCTGGCTCAAAAGCTGCTGGACCTTTTGGGCGGTAAAGACAACGTGCTCGCAAACGCGGCGTGCATGACGCGCCTGCGCGTGACCGTCAAAGACGCGGGCAACGTCGACACGGAGGGTATTAAGGCGCTCGACGGCGTGATGGGCCTGGTTGAGGATGACACGATGCAGATCGTGCTGGGTCCGGGCAAGGTGAATAAGGTGCTCGAGGAGCTCTCCAAGCTCACCGGCCTTGCGAAAGGCGTTGCTGACGAGAGCGTGGTTGACGCTGCGGCCACAAACAAGGCCGCGCAGAAGGCCAAGTACGAGTCTAAGCCGGTTCAGGCCTTCCTCAAGAAGATTTCCAATGTCTTCGTCGCCCTGCTCCCCGGCATCATTGCGGCTGGCCTCATCAACGGTATCTGCAACGTCATTAACGTCTCGACGGCAGGCGCGCTTGCAGGCGAGTGGTGGTACCAGGGCATTCGTTCCATGGGCTGGGCCCTGTTTGCCTATCTGCCCATCTTGGTGGGCTATAACGCGGCACGTGAGTTTGGTGGCTCCGCTGCGCTGGGCGGCATCGCCGGCATGATGTGTATCGCCAACAGTGCCATGCCCCTGCTTGCGCCTGGCGCGGCTGATCCTGCCACTGCCATTCTGCTGCCGCTCACCAGTGCGCAGTACAACCCCGCAGCGGGCGGCATGATCGCGGCTCTCATCGCTGGCGCATTTTTTGCCTGGATGGAGCGTCAGATTCGCAAGGTTATGCCCAACGCGCTCGATACGTTCCTGTCCCCGCTGCTGGTGCTCATCATCGGCGCCTTTGCTCTGATGCTCGTCATCCAGCCGGTTGGCGCATGGCTGACGACTGCCATCTTTAGCGTCCTCACCTTTATCTTCGAGAAGCTGGGCGTCCTGGGCGGCTATATCCTGTCGGCAGGCTTCTTGCCGCTGGTGTCCGTCGGCCTGCATCAGGCGCTCACGCCGATCCACGCTATGCTCAACGATCCCGACGGGGCTACCAAGGGCATCAACTACCTGCTGCCCATCCTTATGATGGCTGGCGGCGGCCAGGTCGGTGCCGGTCTGGCGCTGTACTTTAAGACCAAGAACGCCAAGCTCAAGAAGTACGTCGCAGAGTCCATTCCCGTTGGCATCCTGGGCGTGGGCGAGCCTCTGATGTATGCCGTTACGCTGCCGCTCGTTCGTCCGTTTGTGACGGCCTGCCTGGGTGCTGGATTTGGCGGCGCGCTCGCGGCGCTGCTTCACATCGGCACGGTTTCTCAGGGCGTTTCCGGTCTGTTTGGCCTGTTGATCGTCGTTCCTGGTCAGCAGCTCGGCTACGTTGCCGCTATGCTGCTTGCTTATGCCGCCGGCTTTGTCCTGACGTGGTTCTTTGGCGTCGACGAGCAGAAGATCAACGAGTTCTTTGGCGAGTAGTTTGATATCGCGAGCCGTGTTGCTCAGGGCTCGCGGCGCACGGAAGATTTCTTGATGCTATGGTTGTGCCGGCGGGGCTAACTGCTCCGCCGGCCTTTTTTAAAGGAGCGTTGAAGCGTGAAAACGGGTATTTCGATTTATCTTTCCAGCCCTCTGCAGGATATTGAGCGGACGATTGAGCGTGGTGCCGCGGCGGGTGCACGCTATGCGTTTACCTTGCTGCATATTCCCGAGGATGGGGGAGCGGCGTATGCCGATAAGGTCCGTCATGTGCTGTCGCTGCTTTCCGCCCGCGGCATTGCGCTCATTGCCGATGTGGGGCCTCGCACGTGCGATTTGCTCGGGCTTGAGCGCATCGAGGATCTGCGCGATTTGGGGTTGGAGTACCTGCGCTTGGATTATGGCTTTAGTGCCCAGCGGGTCGCGGAGCTGTCCGGTGTATTTCGCATTGTGGTCAATGCATCGACGGTGAGTTCTGATGAAATCGCATCGTGGCGTGAGGCCGGTGCCGATGTGACTCGTTTTGCCGCCTGCCACAATTTTTACCCCAAGCCTTATACCGGTTTAGCTCTTGAAGATGTTGCTCGGACGAATCTTCGTCTTGCGGCGCTTGGATTCGAAATCATGGCTTTTGTGCCGGGTGATGCTAACGTTCGCGGGCCGGTATTCGAGGGACTGCCGACGGTCGAGGCGCAGCGCGGTCGCGCGTCAAAGGTTGCTCTCAATATGCTTGAGCTTGCACATGGCGCCGATTGCGACATTGTGTTGGTCGGCGACCCCGATCTATCCGATGCGGGCTGGGCGCAGTTTGCTCAAGTTTCCGCCGGATACGTGGACCTGCAATGCGAGCTTGAGCCCGGTTATGCCTATGTGCGCGGGCAGATTCATCACGACCGGCCCGACTCGAGCGTCCTCATCTTTAGGTCTCAGGAGTCACGTACGACGCATAAGCCGGATTCCGTGCCGACGGATGCCGGAGCCGGCCTGCCGCGAAAGGCGGGGTCGATCGCTGTGAGCAATAGCGGATATGGGCGCTACGAAGGCGAGCTTGAGATTGCGCGGGTCGATCTTCCCGGTGACGAGCGCATGAACGTTGCGGGCCATATCACGCCCGAGGCAATGGAGCTGCTGCCGTTTATCAAGCGCGGATTCGGGGTACGGTTCGTTTAGCGTGTGACCCGTGGGCTACAATTGGCCCATCATACGAAGGCGCCTCGTGTGGCGTGTGCCTGCGTTGGCCGATCTATATTCGGAGGATTCCCATGACCGTACTGTTTGTTGAATATCCCAAGTGCTCGACCTGTAAGAAGGCCAAGGCATGGCTGGACGAACATGGGGTAGAGTATATCGATCGCGATATCGTTTTGGACAATCCCACGGCTGATGAACTTGCGACCTGGATTGCTCGTTCGGGGCTGCCGGTGCGGCGCTTCTTTAATTCATCGGGCATGAAATATCGAGAGCTGGGCCTGAAGGCGCGTCTGGATGCGGGCATGACGGATCGGGAGTGCTACGAGCTGCTGGCGACCGACGGCATGCTGGTCAAGCGTCCGCTGCTGGTGGGCGACGACTTTGCGATTCCCGGCTTTAGGGAATCGGCTTGGACCGAGGCGTTGCTGTAGCGGCTGCGGAAAGTGCGACCCGGAATTCGCTTCCAGAATGGGATGCACTTTCCCAAAGTGGCCGGTTGCGGAAAGCACGTCCCATTCTGAGCTTCGATTGTGGGACACGGTTTCCGGTTGAGGGCTCGACGGGAAAGTGGGGACCAGTTTGAGCTTGAAATCTGGGACGCACTTTCCGCCGGCGGGCCTGCCTCAGTCAGTCCGCCAGCTGTGCCCATTCGTGCGGATCGTAGACCTTTACGTGTTTGTTGGGCTTGCCGCTCCAGTACTCCTCGTCCATAAAGGGCAGATATGCCTGAACGCCGGGGCAGATAAAGGGAATCCGCTGCTGTTGCAGTCGCTCGCGCTGGCGCTGCTCCAGGTGCGCCTCGGATATGACGGTTGGCATGCCGGACAACTCGACGAGGCTTGCCTGGATTCGCTTAAGGTCGGGGAGTCCCGCGTGCCATGACATCCGCATGATCAAAAAGGATGCACGGCGGTATTTTGCCTGCACCACAGTAATGGCGGGGCGCAGTGTGGGATGGATTTTGTCCCGTTCGGGCCAAAGGTCGGCAGTGATCTCAAGGCCCAGGGTCTCCCATAGGTAATCAAGCTCTTCGTCCATGGCGCCTCGATATCTACGTGATCATTGATACTTCGATTGTGTTGCCTGGTGCTATCGTTTTCGCGGTAGAATCTGCCAACGGTTGACGGCTACCGCTCGCGGCGTTTTGCCCTTCGTGTACAGCGGTCGGCTTCACAGGTCCTTCACGGGTTGGACTAAATTAGGCCAATTTGACTGAATTTCAAAAAAGTCAAAATTGGGGCTTGCGTCACGGCGAGACTTCCCGTATATTTCTTTCTTGCGCAAAGGCACAGCCGAGCGCAGCGATGCAGTCATTGGGATGTCGTCTAATGGCAGGACAGCGGATTCTGGTTCCGTCAATGGGGGTTCGACTCCCTCCATCCCAGCCATTGCATTTGCTACATATGGCCCGTTCGTCTAGCGGTTTAGGACGCCGCCCTCTCAAGGCGGAGATCACCAGTTCGAATCTGGTACGGGCTACCAAAATTGAACGCCCGGGCCTCGTAAGAGACCCGGGTTTTGTGTATTAACCGTATATACGGCGCCTGCCGTGTTTCGCTCAGATCGAGGAGTAGCCATGGATCTGCCCATCAGCTTGCAAGACATCACGTATGCCGAGAACTATCTGGCGCAGGGCGACCTGGCTACGGCGACGCCGCTGCTGGAGCGTCTGGTGGAGCTCGCCGAGGAGTATATCGACGCTGAGTGCAAGACGGAGGAGAAGCGCCAATACTTTAGCTTCGATAGCAAGTTTGAGCGCTTGGCCTATCGCCGCGTGGAGAAGGATCCGCGCGAGCTCGTGCAGGTCGAGGTGCCGTTTGACCGCCTGTACTCCGACATGGCGTTTGCCTACATTCGCCAGCAGGATTATGTGAGTGCTCGCAACGCCTTGATGCAGGCCGTGCGCTGGGACCCCATGAACTGCAACTACCGCCTTGATCTGGCCGAGCTGTTCCGCGCTCTCGAGGACAAGCAGGAATGGGCATCGCTCTCGTTCTCGGTGCTGGAGCGTGCAAGCGATGGCAAGTGCGCCGCCCGCGCTTACGCCAATCTAGGTCAGTACTTCTTGGAGCCCGAGACCGAGAACGTTTCGGCTGCCGTGGGCTGCGCGCGTCTGGCGCTGCGCCTGGCGCCCAACGATGCGCATACGACGCGCCTGCTCAACAAGATCCATACCACCTATCCGGATACCGCCGATGAGAGCGACGACCACGTGATGGGTGAGCTTGCCCTGCAGGGCGTGCCGACCTCGCCTTCGGCCGAGATTGCCATCTGCCTGATCATGTGCGCGACCGATGCTGCAAGCGACGGCGACAAGCAGGAGGCGACGCGCCTGACGGTGCGTGCTCGCGACTTGGTGGGCGAGGAGGCCTGCGCGGCGATTATCAAACTGGTGCGCGAGAGCGATGCCGAGCTCAATGCCGAGCGCAAGGCAAAGCGCGAGACTGCGGGCTCAAACGCCGATGGCGCCAAGGAGGCCGGCGATGCCCAGTAAGCGCGAGCGCAAACTCATTTCCAAGAATCGCTCGGCACATCACGAGTACTTTATCGATGAGACGTTTGAGTGCGGTATTGAGCTGAGCGGCACCGAGGTCAAGTCGATTCGCGAGCGCGCCTGTCAGATCACTGACACTTTTGCGCTGATTCGTGGCGGCGAGTGCTGGCTCGTCGGACTGCATATCCACCCTTATAGCCATGGTGGCGTGTGGAATCGCGATCCCGACCGTCGGCGTCGTCTGCTGCTGCACCGCAAGGAGATCGACTTTCTTGACGGCAAACTTCGCAACCGTGGTTATGCGCTGGTTCCGTTGGAACTCTACTTTAATACCGACGGCCGCGTAAAACTGCTGCTGGGTCTGGGCCGCGGCAAGAAGCTCTACGACAAGCGTGAGGACATGGCCAAGCGTGATGTCCAACGCGAGATCGACCGCGCCCTTAAGGAACGCAACCGCTAGGCACTTTGTATAAGTTGCGGTGGAATACGGACTGTTTTGCCTGTTTGAGGGGCTATTCAGTCCCTATTTCACCGCAACTGCGGGCGTCTCATCTTTCTTACTGTTCTGACACATATGTCTCAAAGGCGGCATCCGTTATGGGCACCGCCTTTTTTGTGGGTACATACATCCATGAGGTTCCAACCCGGGTTAGGGGAGTGATCGTTATGGACAAAACTGCGTTCTTTACCATGCCGAGCGGTCTGTACGTGGTGAGCGCCGCGGCAGACGGGCTGCGCGCCGGTTGCGTCATCAACACTGCAGTGCAGGTGACGTCCATGCCGCCGCGCATTTCGGTTGCCGTGAACAAGGACAACGTCACCTCGGGCGTCATCGCTTCGGCCAAAGCGTTCGCGCTGACCGTGATCGATCAGACCGCCGATATGCTCTGCATCGGTAACTTTGGGTTCCGCACCAGCAGCGATTATGACAAGTTTGCCAAATACGAGACCCGCGAGACGGCTCTGGGCATGCCCTATGTGCCCGAGCACGCGGCGGCCCTGTTTAGCTGCCATTTGATCGACACTGTGGATGTTGGCACGCATCTACTGTTTATCGGCGAGGTCGAGGATGCCGAGCGCTTGAGTGACGAGACGCCGCTGACGTACGACTACTATCACAAGGTGCTAAAGGGCAAGACGCCGCCCAAAGCCTCGTCGTATCAAGGCTAGAAATGTTCTAAAAATACTTGCATTATGTTATTGAGAATATATACTAATAAGTAAGTACACCAGCAGTCACGTTCGAGAGGAGAACATCATGGCTGAGGAGAAGAAGACGTATAAGTTTGTGTGCACCGTTTGCGGTTACGAGGTTGAGGTCGACACGCCCGAGCTGCCCGAGGACTACGTGTGCCCGGTCTGCGGCGTCGGCCCCGATGAGTTTGAGCTTGTCGAGGAGTAGCTCGTAGACACACGACTTGCAACAACATATAGCTCTGTCCAAGGGTCCCGGTCGAATTCTCGGCCGGGACCCTTTTGATTTATCTGACGGTTTAAAACGGCCTTACGTGTTGCAGATTGAGACGTTATATCTGGACAGCCACGTCATCCCAATTACATCCCCGTTAGCAGCACGATGTCGAGAATCGTCACGATGACGCCGATCCCTACGAGCAGCGCGTTGAGCGGGCGCGAGTTGACGTATTTGCCCATAACGCGGGGCGAACTGGTGAGTCGTATGAGCACAAAGACCGTAATCGGCAACTGAAGCGACAGCAGCGCCTGACTCCAAATGAGACCCTCAAAAGGATTCGGGACGACCAAGCACGCCGCCACTGCGCCGACGAAGCAGGCCGCCACCCCGATCGAGGAATGTCGGTCGTGGATGTCGTATTCCTCGTCGAACATGCCCGCGATGATGGTTCCCGCCGCCATGCCCGCCGTCACACTACTCGATAGTCCCGCAAACAGCAGTGCCACCGCAAAGATGGTCGAGCTTGCCGGGCCCAGAATGGGGGAGAGTGTAGCCGCTGCGACGGCGAGGTCGTCAACGACAATGCCGTGCGCAAAGAAGGTCGTTGCGGCCAGGATGACCATGGCCGAGTTGATTGCCCAGCCCACGCCCATCGAAAAGAGCGTGTCGAAGAGCTCGTAGCGCAGACGTTCTTCGATAACCTGCTCGCCTTGGCCTTCGAAGTGCATGGATTGGATGACCTCGGAGTGCAGGAAGAGGTTGTGGGGCATAACGACCGCGCCTAGGACACTTACGATAATCGCGGCCGAGCCGGTGGGCATACTGGGTGTGATCCAGCTTGTGGCGGCTTGCGGCCAGTCGACCTTGACCAGCGCAAGCTCGGCTAAAATCGAGAGTCCTACCACGCCCACGAAGGCGATGATCCAGCGTTCGGCGCGTTTGTAGGAGCTTGTCATGAGCATGGCAATCGATGCCGCCGCGACGATGATGCAGCCGCCGCGTACGGGCAGGCCAAAGAGCATTTGAAGCGCGATCGCACCGCCCAGGACTTCGGCCATGGCGGTGGCGACCGTGGCTAGATATGCGCTGCCGAGTATCGCACGCCCGACGAGGCGGGGCAGGTGGCGCGTCGTGGCCTCGGCGAGACACATGCCCGTGGCGATGCCCAAGTGCGCCGCGTTGTGCTGCAGCACGATGAGCATGATCGTGGACAGCGTGACGATCCACAGCAGCGCGTAGCCAAACTGCGAGCCGGCGGCCATATTGGAGGCCCAATTGCCCGGGTCGATAAAGCCGACGGTCACGAGCAGTCCGGGGCCGATATGCCGCGCAATGTCTAGGCCTCCGTGACCTCCGGTGCGCGGGGAGCCAAAGTGATGTTTGAGATGGTTGAGCATGGTGCGCTCCTGCGTGCCGTTTGTTTGACTCCGCAAAGGATACCCGTTTTAGGCCAAACAGTTAACCAAGACTAACAAAATTGTTGTTTTTGGATAGGATGGTGAAAGGGAGCTGCCGAAATGTCTTGATCTGTAACAACTAGGGATGGAAATTGGGTTTAGGTGTTACAGATCAAGACAGGAAGAAATGATCCTATGGAAAATCTCGATCTGTAACAGCTGACCGCCAAAACCGGCCTTTCGTGTTACAGATTGAGACATTCGGAACTGTCTCTCGAAAACATCTCAATCTGTAACAGTTAGTCGTCGAAATTGGGTCTTCCTGTTACAGATTGAGATGTTTGAAGCGGTGAGCTTACGGGCCGAACCTGGGGCCCTTGTTGTTGCCCTTGAGGTCGGCGGCACCCACTCGCGGGTCGCGCGTTACGCGATTGTTTCGAAACGGGCGGGAAACACAACGGGCCGGCGATGCACCTAGTATGCCTAGTCAACTGACTGTCTAAATATCTAGGGGAGGATCGCGATGCAGGCAGATTCCGCTCAGCAGCAGGGCCTTTATCGCCCCGAATTCGACCACGATGCATGCGGCATCGGCGCGCTTGCCGATATCAATGGTGAGCGCCATCACCAGATTCTGGACGACGCGCTGTCCATTCTGGTCAACTTGGAGCACCGCGGCGGCACGGGCCTCGAGAAGAACACCGGCGATGGCGCCGGTATCCTGTTCCAGGTTCCGCATCACTTTTTTCGTAAAGAGGCTCAAAAGTGCGGCCAGATTCTGCCGGCAGAGGGCGACTATGGCGTGGCCATGCTGTTCTTCCCGCAGGACGACAAGGGCGTAGAGGATGCCCGCCGCGTGTTTGAGGAGGGCTGCGCCGAGGCCGGCGTGCCGCTGCTCTTTTGGCGCGAGGTGCCGGTCGACCCGCACGACCTGGGCGAGACGGCCCGCGCCTGCATGCCTACTATCCTGCAGGCCTTCCTGGGCCGCCCCGACGACACGCCGGCAGGTGACGCCTTCGAGCGCCGCCTGTACGTGTGCCGCCGCACCATCGAGAAGAAGGCCGACGCCGAGTTTGCCCTGCGAGACAAGATCTTCTACGTGTGCTCCATGAGCTCGCGCACTATCGTGTACAAGGGCATGCTCGTCGCCACGCAGATGCGCCGCTTCTTCATCGATCTCAACGATGCCGCCGTCAAAACGGCCGTGGCGCTCGTCCACTCGCGCTACTCCACCAACACCACGCCCAGCTGGGAGCGTGCGCACCCCAACCGCTTTATCATCCACAACGGCGAGATCAACACCCTCAAGGGTAACGTCAACTGGATTCGTGCCCGCGAGCCCAACCTGTACAGCCCCGTGCTGCAGCATGATCTTGAGCGCGTGATGCCGATCATCAACCGCGAGGGTTCCGACTCCGCGATTCTGGACAACGTGCTCGAATTCTTGGTCATGAACGGTCGCCCGCTGACGCGTGCCGCGTCCATGCTGCTGCCCGAGCCGTGGGACCACAACGACAGCCTGAGTGAGGAGCGCCGCGCCTACGACGCTTACCAGTCCATGCTCATGGAGCCCTGGGACGGCCCGGCGGCCATCGCCTTTACCGACGGTCGCACGCTGGGCGCCGCCCTCGACCGCAACGGCTTGCGCCCCGCCCGCTACTACGTGACGCGCGATGGCCGCTTTATGCTGGCAAGCGAAGTGGGCACCATCGAGGTACGCCCCGAGAACATCCTGACGAGCGGCTGTCTGGGACCGGGCCAGATGCTCGAGGTCGATTTTGCCCGCGGCCGCGTGATCTACAACGACGAGCTGCGCGCCCGCTATGCCAAGGAGAAGCCCTACCGCGACTGGATTGCCGAGGAGACACTGACCGTCGACGCGCTCGATGAGCCCGCCGCGCCCGCGCCCGCCGAGGATGCCGAGGTGCCCGCCGCCGTGCGCATGGCCAAGCTCGGGTATCACTGGGATGATGTTGACGAAGTCGTGCGTCCCATGGCCCAGCAGGGCAAGGCGCCGCTCGCCTCGATGGGTATCGATGCGCCGCTGGCCTGCCTGTCCAAGAAGACGCGCTCGTTCTC
>URKV01000048.1 GCA_900548565.1 uncultured Collinsella sp. | reverse complement strand
ATGATCCCGACGCGGCGCAGTTTCTCGCGTCTTCCTGCCATGCACTCTCCAAATCTGACATATGTCAGTAATAGGATAGCGCGCATGCGGAAGCGGACAAGCTATTTTTGGCATATGTCAGAAAAAGGCAAAGGAGTTCCGCTTGCGAATGCGGAGCCGTGCTGCCGTGCATTGCGTGTGGCCGTCCAAGTGTCCAATCCGACACTGTGCGCCTGGGCTACAATAAAAATCGCTTATAGGCGACTGACAGGAGGGTCAATGAGCAAGGCTGATCAACAGTTTGTAACCATGTGCCGAGATATCTTGGACCATGGCACCACCACCGAGGGCCAAAAGGTCCGCCCGGTGTGGGAGGACGGCACCCCTGCCTATACCATTAAAAACTTTGGCGTTACGGCACGCTACGACCTGCGCGAGGAGTTCCCCGCGCTTACGCTGCGTCGTACGGCGCTCAAGTCCGCCATGGACGAGATCCTGTGGATCTATCAAAAGAAGTCTAATAACGTGCATGATCTCAACAGCCATATTTGGGACGAGTGGGCCGATGAGACCGGCTCCATCGGCAAGGCCTACGGGTACCAAATTGGCCAGAAAAGCCATTATGCCGAGGGGGATTTCGACCAGATGGACCGCGTGCTGTACGACCTCAAGCACACGCCGTATAGCCGTCGCATTATGACGAACACCTATGTGTTCAGCGACTTGTCCGAGATGCACCTGTATCCGTGCGCCTACAGCGTGACGTATAACGTGACGCAGCGCCCGCAGGATGACAAACCGACGCTCAACATGATTCTCAACCAGCGTAGCCAGGACATTTTGGCCGCAAACAACTGGAACGTGTGCCAGTACGCTATTCTGCTCATGATGGTTGCGCAGTCGGTCGATATGATTCCCGGCGAGCTGCTGCATGTGATCGCCGACGCCCATATCTACGACCGTCATGTCGATATCGTCCGCGAGCTTATTGAGCGTCCGCAGTTTGCGGCGCCTAAGGTAACGCTGAATCCAGACGTGCATGACTTCTATGCGTTTACGACCGACGACCTCATCGTCGAGGGCTATGAGCACGGTCCGCAGGTCAAGAACATTCCCATTGCGGTGTAGGTGACGCGCATGACGTGTAAGCTTTCTGCCATCGTCGCCGTATGCGATGACTGGGGCATTGGTTGCGAGGGCGACATGGTCGTGTCCAACCGTGCCGACATGCGCCATTTTGTGGCCTGCACCAAGGGCTGCCCGGTTATCATGGGACGCAAGACGCTGCTGAGTTTTCCCGGCGGGCGTCCTCTCAAGAACCGCCGCAATATCGTGCTTACGCGCGATATAGGCTTTACCCGCGAGGGCGTCGACGTGGTGCATAGCGTTGACGAAGCGCTCGCTGCGGTTGCCGATGATCCCGTTGCCTGGGTGGTCGGTGGCGGCGATGTCTATCGGCAGTTTTTGCCGTACTGCGTGGAGGCCGAGGTCACTCATAACCACTGCGTGCATGTCGTGGACACGTACTTTCCCGACTTGGACGCCGATCCCGCGTGGGAGATTGCGCAGCGTAGCGGGGTCGCGACGATTGCTGCCGGTGAGGGTGACGAGGGCGTCGATTATGAGTTCGTGACGTATCATCGCGTTGAGGCGTAAATCGTCTGGCGTGAACGGTATCATCGGGTTGATTGAATGCATGGGGCGGCGCTTAGCGTCGCCTCGTTTGGTATAGATGTGCTGTAAAGAAGGGTGCGGGCTGGCTGCTATGACTGATGCCGTTGAGGTTCTGCGAATTGATTCGCTCGAGGACGAGCGGCTCGATGCCTACGTGCGACTGACCGAGCGTGAGCTTCGCTGCGTGCTGGAGCCGCAGAAGGGCATTTTTATCGCTGAGAGTGCCAAGGTCATCGAGCGTGCGGTTCGCGCCGGATATGAGCCGGTGAGCTTTCTTTTGGGCGAGCGCTGGCTCGACCAGATGATGCCGCTGTTTGACCAGCTTGTCGTGCGCGAGGGAGTGGGTCCGGTTCCCGTGTTCGTGGCCTCCATGGAGCTCATGGAGCAGTTGACGGGCTTCAACGTGACGCGTGGCGCGCTCGCGGCGTTCCGTCGCCCGCGTCAGATTCCGGTTGATGAGTTCTTGGGTGGCGTCGTCGAGGCGGCGGGGGAGCGCCCGGTGCGCGTGTGCGTGCTTGAGGGTATTGTCGATCACACCAATGTTGGTGCGATTTTCCGCTCGGCTGCCGCATTGAACGTTGACGGTATTTTGGTCAGCCCGACGTGCTGCGACCCGCTGTACCGTCGCTCGGCCCGCGTGAGCATGGGCACCGTGTTTCAGGTGCCGTGGACGCGCATTGGCAGCGAGGCTCGTGTGTGGCCGCACGATGGCCTGGCGGCACTGCACGAAGCCGGTTTTTCGTGCGCTGCGATGGCACTGACGGACGACTCTGTTTCGCTTGATGATCCTGTACTGCAGAAGATTGATCGCTTGGCGATTTTTATGGGCACCGAGGGTGCCGGCTTGGTCGCCAAGACCATTGCCGGCTGTGACCACGCGGTGCGCATTCCGATGGCGCACGGGGTCGATTCGCTCAACGTGGCCGCGGCGAGTGCCGTCGCCTTTTGGCAGCTGTGCCCGCATGTGAGCAATGAGTATCACTACCAGCCGGGTTTGTATCACTAGGCAGTTATTCCGCACTGTGCTCTAATTCGGGGTGTTTCGGTCGCCGCCAGTCGGTGCTAAGCTGGATTTGGCTTTGGTTTTAAATTGCTGTTTTGCTGTTTGACGTATGCGTGTGGGGAGGGCGTGTGGCTAAGAAATCTACGGCGATCGATGTAACGCAAGGTGTCATTTGGCAGCAATTGCTGTCGCTGTGCGTTCCCATCTTTTTTAGTTCGTTTTTTCAGCAGGCCTACACGCTTATCGGTACGTATATCGTCGGCCAGTTTGGCGGCAAGCTCGCGCTGGGCGGCATTCAGGCCACGATGGTACTCACCGAGCTCTGCATTGGCTTTTGCGTTGGCGTTGGCGCCGGTTGTGCCGTTATCACGGGTCAGTTTTTTGGCCAGCACGATGACGAGCGCCTGAGCCGTTCGGTCCATACAGCCATGACGCTCGCGCTGGTGGGCGGTATCGCTTTCTCGATTCTTGGCATAGTGTTCGTTGAGCCCATGCTGGTGCTTATGAACACGCCGCATGAACTATTGGCCGAGGGTGTGGCCTATGCTCGCTGTTATTTTGCCGCGATGGTTGCGGCACTGCTGCTGAATATGGGAACCGCACTGCTGCGTGCCGTGGGCGACACGCGCGGGCCCGCCGTGATCATTGCCTCTGGCTGCCTTGTTAACGTGGTGCTGGATATCATCTTTGTCGCTGTGTTGCATATGGAGGCGCTGGGCTGCGGCATCGCAGTGGCGCTGACCATTTGCTCCAATGCAACGATGATCGTGTTGCGCATGATGCGCGCTCCGGGTGCATGGCGTCTTTCGCTGTCTAAGCTCGGTATCGATCGCGGTATTTGCAAGAGTATGATCTCGTGTGGTCTGCCACTCGGTTTTCAATCGGCTGCCTATTCGATCTCGAACGTGCTGATCCAGGTGTCGGTTAATTCGTTTGGCGCCGATGTCACGACTGCTTGGGGTCTATCTGGGCGCCTGGATGGCATTATCTGGATGGTGACCGAGGCGCTCGGCGTATCGATCACTACGTTCTCAGCGCAGAACTTTGGCGCGCGCAACTACGAGCGCATGCGCAAGGGCTACCATACGTCGCTCGTGCTGTCGTTTATGCTCATTGGTGGCCTGTCTGCCGTGCTGCTGGTGTTCTCGGGCCCGCTGTCGCGTTTGTTTGTCGACGATGCTTCGATTTCGGCGTACACCACGACCATCCTCCATTTCATTGCGCCGTTCTATGCGATTTTCTCGATTATCGAGAACGCCTCGGGTTCCATCCGCGGCGCCGGCGTGAGTCTGCAGCCTATGATGCTCACCATCTTTGGCACCGTCGTACTCAGAGTGATTTGGGTGTTTGCGATCATGCCCTTCGATCCGTCGCTCGAGCATCTACTGCTGGTCTACCCCGTAACCTGGCTCATCACGGCCACGCTGTTCACCATCTACCACCACAGCGGCAACTGGCTAGGCCGCGCCACCGCCTAATGATCCCTTGGGGCGGAGGAGAACGGATCATTGCTCTCCGTCGTGATGTCGATGATCCGTTTTCCTCTGCCCCCTTCGGATCAATTAGTATTCGATGCCTTGGCGGGCTAGGAGGCCTTCGTCGAAGTAGTGTTTGATGGGACGCATTTCGGTGACTAGGTCCGCGAGATCGGCCAGTGGCAGCAGTCCGCGGCCGGTGAGCACGAGCTCCGTGGTGGCGGGCTTTATCGCAATCAGTTCCTCGACATCCTCTCGCGCCCCAGCGCAGCCGTCGTCTTGCCCTTGCCGTCGCCCGTATAGATTTGAACCTTGCCGACTTCCAGTGATGCCATCTCTGTCTTTTCGTGCCCGGCGTCGGTTTATCGTCGCTTGGGTTGGGTATTCTAGAAACCATTATCAACCCCAGTAGATGGAGTTCAAGCAGATGGAGATGGATGACAACAAGCGTAGACGGAATATGATCCTCTACGTGCTCATCGCCTTCGTCGTCTACCTCGTGCTCTCGACCGTTCTGTTCCCCAACATCGGTCACACGCAGCAGATTACGAAGACCGACTACTCGACGTTTGTCAAAGCGCTCGATAAGAAGAGCGTCGACAAGGTCGAGTACAACACGGACGATTACACCATTTATTACACCAAGAAGGGCGAGGACGAGAACATCGCCTATAAGACGACCGGTGTGCCGAATGATGCGGGCTTTACCGATCGCGTGCTTGAGTCTGGCGCTTCGCTGGAGTCGGTCGTTCCCGATAAGAACTCGGGTTTGATGTCCTACTACCTGCTCACTCTCATTCTTCCCATGGCGATTTTCTTCCTCATCGGTTGGTGGCTTAACCGCCGCATGAAGAAGGCTATGGGCGATGACGGCCCGTCGATGAACTTTGGTGGCGGCGGTTTTGGCGGCGGCGGACTGGGTAAGTCCGGCGCGCGCGTGATCGCCTCCAAGGACGTGGGCGT
Source organism: uncultured Collinsella sp. (assembly GCA_900548565.1). Classification (GTDB taxonomy): domain Bacteria; phylum Actinomycetota; class Coriobacteriia; order Coriobacteriales; family Coriobacteriaceae; genus Collinsella. The sequence continues at coordinate 7,351 of URKV01000048.1, read as the reverse complement.
GACCTTTAAGGACGTCGCCGGCCAGGAAGAGGCCAAGGAGTCTCTCAAGGAGGTCGTCGACTTTCTGGAGAAGCCGCAGCGCTACGAGGAGATCGGCGCCAAGCTGCCGCGCGGTGCTCTCCTTGTTGGCCCTCCGGGTACCGGTAAGACCCTGCTTGCCAAGGCTGTTGCCGGCGAGGCCGGTGTTCCGTTCTTTAGCATTTCGGGCTCTGAGTTCGTTGAGATGTTTGTTGGTCGCGGCGCTGCAAAGGTTCGTGACCTGTTTAAGCAGGCCAAGGAAAAGGCCCCGTGTATCGTCTTTATCGATGAGATCGATACCATCGGTAAGAAGCGCGATGGCGGCGGCTTTAGCGGCAACGACGAGCGCGAGCAGACGCTCAATCAGTTGCTGACCGAGATGGATGGCTTCGATAACCACAAGGGTATCGTTGTCCTTGCCGCAACCAACCGCCCCGACAGTCTCGATCCCGCTCTACTGCGCCCCGGTCGTTTTGACCGCCGCATCCCCGTCGAGCTGCCCGATCTGACCGGCCGCAAGAACATCCTCGAGCTGCATGCCAAGAGCGTGAAGACCGAGCCGCCGATCGACCTGACCGCGATTGCCCGCGCCACGCCTGGTGCCTCGGGCGCCGATTTGGCCAATATCATCAACGAGGGCGCCCTGCGCGCCGTCCGCGAGTGTCGCAAGCGTGCAACCCAGGACGACTTCGAGGAGTCGGTGGAGGTCGTCATTGCCGGCCAACAGCGTAAGTCCACGGTGCTTTCCGACCACGAGAAGCAGGTCGTTTCCTACCATGAGATCGGCCATGCCATTGTTGCCGCTCGCCAGAAGGGCTCTGCGCCGGTCACGAAGATCACCATCGTGCCACGCACAAGCGGTGCTCTGGGCTACACCATGCAGGTCGAGGAGGATGAGCGCTTCCTGACCACACGCCAGGAGGTCCTGGACAAGCTCGCCGTCTACTGCGGTGGCCGTGCGGCCGAGGAGCTCATCTTTGGTGAGATGACGACCGGCGCCGCCAACGATATCGAGCAGGCCACCAAGCTCGCCCGCAACATGGTGACGCGCTTTGGTATGTCCGACGAGTTTGGCATGATGGCGCTCGGTACCGTCCAGAATGCGTACCTCAACCAGGACACGTCGCTCACTTGCGCCCCGGGTACGGCCGAGCGCGTGGATGCGATTGTCGCCAAGCTGATCGAGGACGCGCATGATCGCGCCCTGCAGATCCTGAAGGAGAACAAGTTCAAGCTCCACGAGCTGGCTCGTTATCTGTACAAGAAGGAGACGATCACGGGTGAGGAGTTTATGAACCTCCTCACGCGCGAAAACCCGCTGATGCCCAAGCAACAGTAAAGCCGCGGCCGAGCCAGTAGACGCCGACGCCCCATTTGAGTAGCTTTCTCAAATGGGGCGTTTTGCTTGAGAGGGATGGAAATGAAGATCGTGGTGAGCGCCTGCTTGATGGGCGAGAGCTGCAAGTATAACGGACTCGACAACTACCATCGCGAGTTGGTCGAGGCCTGCGAGCGTACAGGGACCGAGGTCCTCTTGGTGTGCCCTGAGGTCTTTGGGGGCCTGCCCACGCCGCGCAAGCCGTCCGAGATTGTGAACGGAGAGGTTCGTACCTGCGAGGGCATATCGGTCGATCGCGAATTTCGCCTGGGTGCCCAACGAGCGCTCGATATGTGCGAGCAGGCGGGCGGGCCGGAAGAGGTCGCCGCGTGCATCCTGCAGGACCGTAGTCCCTCGTGCGGCGCGGGTCGCATCTACGACGGAACATTCAGCGGCACCCTTACGGCGGGCAACGGCGTCTTCGTTGATTTACTGCTCCGCCACGGTTATCGCGTGATCCCGGCTAGCGAGTTCGACCCCAGCATGCTGGAGCAATAAAAAACCACCACAAAGGTGCTGCTCCCTTGTGGTGGTTTTGGGTTAGAACTAGAGGGTGTGGCCGTAGGCGTTTGCGGCCTTGATGGCGGCGGCGAACTTTTCGTCGGTGAAGGGCTCGGGGTTGCCCTGCTTCCACTCGTTGGTGGCGTGCGCGTACTCGCACAGGGCCGGGATATCGGACTCGGAAAGCCCGACCTGCTCAAGCGTCACGGGCAGGCCCATCTGCTTGTTAAAGGCCGCGTAGCGCTCAAGGTTCTCGGTATCGCCCGTATAGGCGAACAGCACGAGCACGCCCAGGCTCACGACTTCGCCGTGCAGGTAGGTGCCCTCGCGCGGAATGCTGCATGTGGCGTTGTAGAATGCGTGCGCCACGCTCGAGTTGTAGTAGTAATCGTTCTGGTTCGTCAGGTTCGAGACATAGCCCGTATTGACCACGATATCGAGTGCGATTTGCTTGACGGCCTCGCTCGACAGGTCCTGGCGCACGTCCTCAAGACCCTGGACGCCATAGGTAAACAGCGGCTCGGAGCAGGTGTGGGCGAGCGCCAGGCCAAGACCGGCGGTGTGCTCTAGGTTGCCGGCGCTCGTGGCGTATTCGACCTCGGGCTGCTTAGACAGGGCATCGCCCACGCCGGCCCAGAAGTACTCTGCCGGTGCCTCGGCGATGATCTTGGGGTTGATGAAGATGTGCGCGGGTCGGTTGGGGTACGAATAGCCCTCGAGCGAGCCGTCGTCGTTGTAGACAACGGCAATGGCGGTCGCGGCGGAGCAGTTAGAGCAAATCGTCGGCACGGTAAAGACGATCTTCTTGAGCTCGATGGCCGCTGTCTTGACGGTGTCGAGTGCCTTGCCGCCGCCACAGGCGATAAGCACGTCTGCCTGCTGGCAAGCGGGGGAGTTCACGACCTTGGCGATATTGGCGCGTGTGCTGTTGGTGCCGTAGACGCGCGTCTCCAGAACCTCGACATCGGTACCTTCAAGTGCCGCCTCGAGCCCTGGTAGCGCTGCAGCCAGGGCTCGCTTGCCGCCAATGATGGCGACCTTGGTCGCTCCGTACTCGGCCAGTGCGGCGGGCAGCTCGGTAAAGCAATCCTCGCCAACGGTGTAGTCGCTCATTCCAATCGTGCGCATAGCAACCTTCTTTCGTTCGATAAAGTGCTTTCAGGTATTTTGCTCCTAGAGAAGGGCTGTAATAGCGAGAAATTTCGAACGTATAAAACCAGTGTTGAGGGTTTTTCGCCGGCGCGGAACGTGCTAGCATACTCCGCATAAGCGTTGATGGGGACGAGTAGTCGGCCGTCCGCATGCTACAGAGAGCGGGGAGCGCTGAGATCCCGTGCATGCGACCGATGAAAATCACCCCGGAGCTGCGGTCCCAACGGACGCGTCGCACAGGCTCGTCTTAGTAGATATCGCCGAGATGGTCGTCGATACAGGCCAGCCGAGTAACGGATGCGAGCGCGCGAATACGCGGGCGAGGGCATCTAAGCTGGGTGGTTAAACGAAGAGCTTTTGCGGGCGTACAGTCCGTTTTGTGGCGCTTCGTCCCAGCTTGTAGGGACGGGCGCTTTTTTGGTGCCCAACGGGCGTGCGCGCCCACGACATGAAAGGGGTACCGTGGCAAACGAGTACAAGCAGACGATGAATCTGCCCAAGACCGGTTTTCCCATGCGTGCCGGTCTTTCCAAGTCCGAGCCCAAGCGACTCAAGGACTGGCAGGACAACAAGGTCTACGAGCAGGTTCTGAAGAAGAACGAGGGTCACAAGAAGTTCGTGCTGCACGACGGCCCTCCGTACGCCAACGGCCCGATCCACATCGGCCACGCCATGAACAAGATCTCCAAGGACATGATCAACCGTTACTGGATGATGCAGGGCTATGAGGTTCCCTATGTCCCCGGTTGGGACTGCCATGGCCAGCCGATCGAGCATAAGGTCGAGGAGAAGCTCGGCACCGAGAAGTTCAACCAGACCTCCACGGCTAAGATCCGCGAGCTTTGCAACAAGTTCGCTGTCGAGAACATCGAGCTGCAGAAGGCCGGCTTCCGTCGCCTGGGCGTGCTTGGCGACTGGGACAACCCCTACCTGACGCTCTATCACCAGCATGACGCTGCCGACATCGAGGTCTTCAAGGCCATGTTCGATAAGGGTATGATCTATCGCGGTCACAAGCCCGTCCATTGGTGCAAGCACTGCCACACCGCACTCGCTGAGGCCGAGATCGAGTACTCCGACGAGACGAGCCCCTCCATCTTCGTGCGCTTTGAGATGACCTCCAAGCCCGCCGGCCTCGAGAACTTCGACGGCCCGGTTGACTTTATCATCTGGACGACCACGCCGTGGACCATCCCCTCCGACCAGGCAGTTTCTCTCAAGCCCGGTGCCGCCTACGTCGCCGTTGAGCACGACGGCCGCGCCGAGGTCATGCTCGAGGACCTGGCTCCCAAGTGCTGCGAGGAGTTTGGCTGGGAGTACACCCCGGTTGTGGTCGACGGCAAGCCCTATGTGGTTCCCGCCGAGACCTTCCATCACATTCACTATAAGCAGCCGATCTTTGACGGTGTCGAGGGCGTTGCGCTGTTGGCCGATTACGTCGGTGTCGATGACGGTACCGGTATCGTCCACAACTCGCCCGGTCACGGCGTCGACGACTACTTCGCCTGCCTCAAGGAGGGCATCACCGACATTTGCATGCCGGTCGATGACGACGGCAAGTTCTACACCGGCGAGGAGTTTGGCACCGGCGGCCCCTTCAGCGGCATGGATACCGACGAGGCCAACCCGCACATCATCGAGTTCCTGCGCGAGCGCGGCACCCTGGTTCTCGAGAAGAAGATCACGCACAGCTATCCGCACTGCTGGCGCTGCAAGCACCCGGTGCTCTTCCGTGCTACCGACCAGTGGTTCGTCTCGATGGACAAGACCGGTCTGCGCGAGCAGGCTGGCAAAGAGGTCCGCGAGAACGTCAAGTGGTATCCGGCTCACGCCGCCAACCGCATCGGCGCCATGGTCGAGCAGCGTCCCGACTGGTGCATCAGCCGTCAGCGCAACTGGGGCGTGCCTATCCCCAGCTACACTTGCGCCGACTGCGGCGAGAAGGTCATGAACGACGCCACGCTCGACGCCGTCATCAAGCTCTTCCACGAGAAGGGCTCCGACGCCTGGTTCACCGACGCTCCCGAGAGTTACCTGGGCGAGGCTTGCGTTTGCCCCAAGTGCGGCGGCCATCACCTCAAGGCTGATAAGGACATTCTCGACGTGTGGTGGGACTCCGGCGTGTCCTGGAAGGCCGTCTGCGAGTATCGACCCGAGCTTGAGTACCCGGCTGACGTGTATCTCGAGGGCTCCGACCAGCATCGCGGTTGGTTCCAGAGCTCGCTGCTCACCTCGGTGGGTGCCAACGGCCATGCTCCGTACAAGGCGGTTGTCTCGCAGGGCTTCACGCTCGATGGCCAGGGCCGCAAGATGTCCAAGTCGCTCGGCAACGTCATCGACCCCAACAAGGTCTGCGACGAGATGGGCGCTGACATCATCCGTCTGTGGGTTGCCTCCGTTGACACCAGCTCCGACGTCTCCATCGACCATGAGATTCTCGCTCGTACGTCCGATGCCTACCGTCGTTTCCGCAACACGCTGCGCTTCCTGCTCTCTGAGCTCGAGGGTCAGTTTGAGCCCGAGACCGACGGTGTCGCCTTTGCCGACCTGCTGCCGCTCGACAAGCTCATGGTTGCCCGCCTGACTCAGGTTCAGGCCGAGGTCGACGACGCTTACTCTTGCTACGAGTTCCCGCGCGCTTACCGTGCGCTTTATGACTTCGTGGTTACCGAGCTCTCCAACGTGTACCTCGACGCCCTGAAGGACCGTCTGTACTGCGATAAGCCCGGCTCGCTCGAGCGTCGCAGCGCCCAGACCGTGCTGGCCGAGCTCTTCTCGATGCTCATGCGCGACCTGCAGCCGATCCTGTCCTACACGGTCGATGAGGCCATGGCATATGCGCCCGCCGGCTGCGTCGACCACCAGAAGTACGCCGCGCTGCTCGATTGGTACAAGTCGCCCATCACGGTCGACGAGGCCAATGAGTTTGAGGGTGTGCTCGAGGCTTCGCTCGAACTCCGTAGCGCCGTGACCAAGTCCCTTGAGGATGCCCGCTCTGCCGGCACCTTCACCAAGAGCCAGCAGGTTCGCGTCAAGGCGGTCGTTCCCGCCGAGATGTACGCGCTGCTGACCGGCGACAAGGCTGTCGACCTGGCCGAGTTCTACATCGTCTCCGATGTTGAGCTGACCCAGGGCGAGGAGCTCTCCGTTGCTATCGAGGCTGCCGAGGGCGAGTGCTGCGACCGTTGCTGGAACTACCGCACCACCGTCGGCAAGTACAACGGCCACGCGCATATCTGTAAGCGCTGCGCTGATGCGCTGTAGGTTACGGCGTTCGTAGAACGCCGTAACCTACCGACGCTGCAAACGCCCCTAAGCGGCAATCTGACGTTCAATCGTCGGTCGCGTACCAAAGTACGCTTCCCTCCTCTTTCACGTCACCTTGCTCGCTTAGGGACGTTTTCGCTGTTGGCGACGGTAATGCGGCGTTTCTATGGACCTAGTCGTTGGGGACGTTCTTAAACGACTAGTCAAACAAGAACGTCCCCAACGACTACCTGTGTCATATTCAAGCGGCATTCTGTTTTTCGGAATGTCGCTTTCGTTTTATGCTGATTATTTCGCTAGCGTTGGTGGATATGTCGTGCGCCCTGCGTGTGACAATATAAGATGGTTAATTGCGTTAAACGTAATTCGATGTTCTTGAGGGTAGGGGATTTCTTTGGGTCGTGCTGGGGATATGACGCCGCCTTTGCGTTGGCGGTTGGGTGTTGCTGGTGGGGTGGCGCTGGTTGTGCTGCTTGTTGACCAGCTGACCAAGCTTGCGGTTCGTGCCGTGGGCGAAGCTTTGCATGTGACTGTCATCCCCGGTGTCATCGACTTTACGTTTGTCCGCAATATCGGTGCTGCCTTTAGCATGGGCGAGGGGCATGGCATCGCGTTTGCCGTGCTGGCGTTGGCGGTCATTATCGCTATTGCCGTGTACCTCGTTCGTGCACCCCAGCTCGCCCATCTTGAGGTTGTGGGCATGGCGATGGTTGCGGGCGGTGCTATCGGCAACGCTATCGATCGTTTGGCCTTTGGCTTCGTGACCGATTTTGTTGCCACCACCTTCATCGACTTCCCCGTCTTCAATGTGGCCGATATCGGCATTACCTTGGGCGTCGTTCTCGCCCTCTTCGGCTATATGTTCTTGAGCCCCGCGGCCCGTGAGGTCGATGCGACCGCCGAGCTTAACGCCCGTGACGAGGCCCGCGCCAAGCGCAAAGCCAAGCAGCGTGGGGAGCGTGCCCGAAAGATTCGCGAAAGGAATGCTGTCTCTTATACACATCTCCGAGCCCACGAGACTCCTGAGCATCTCGT